>JBPBQE010000301.1:0-4273 GCA_050954595.1 Janthinobacterium lividum
GGCATCGGGAACGCCTTGGGCGATGGGATGGCTGGGAAGCCCTGCACGATGACCGGGCTGACGCCGGCCCGGTCGGCGGCGATCAGCGGATAGCCCTCGCGCTTGTTCTCGCGCAGCAGGTAGAAGATCAGTCCGGCGAAGAACAACCAGAACGCATAGAGCGCGAGTTGTGCCACATCGACGTAGTTGGTGATCGCACCGGTTTGCATCGCCGTTCTCCCTTCAGCTTCTTGTTGGCTGTAAATAATTCAGGTCGTCGTGTTCGGCCCGGACCAAGGGGCCGACCGCGACCAGCGTCGCGAACAACAGGCCCACCTCGATGACGTACACCGCGATGTAGCCGGTCGATGGCGTCTGCAGCGTCGGCCCGAACGACCCGCGATCGGCCAGCAGGCCCACCACGTCGCGGATCACGCCACCCGCTGCGACCGCCAGCCCGGCGGCCGTCGCCTGCACCGCGCCCCAAATGCCGAGCACCAGCCCGACCTGGCCGCTACCGGCGGTGCCGATCGCTGCCGTCAGCGTGCAATGGGCGAACAAGCCGGCTCCAAGGCCGATACTGGCCACGCCGACCGCGAACAGGAACGGTGCTTCCAGTGGTGCTGCCAGGATGAGCGACGCGAACGCCGCCAGTCCCGCCAGCGCGCCGACACCCGCCAGCCGATAGGGATCCGCCCCGCGGCCGAGCAGACGCGCGCCGATGCCGAACCCGACCAACCCGCCGACCGCCAGCAGGGCCGTCATCGCCGTCGTCACCGCGACCGGCAGGCCGAGCACCTTGCCGCCATACGGCTCGAGCAGGATATCCTGCATGCTGAACGCCACCGTCCCGATGCCGAGCGCCACCAGGCGACGTTGCGCCTGGCCGCCACGGCGGAACTCGCGCCAGGTTTCGAGGAAGTTCTTGTCGCTGCTCGGCGCAAGTTGCCGTTGCCGCTGCTCCTGCTTCCACAGCGCGATCGAGTTGACCACCATCGTGACCACCGCCGCGCCCTGGATCACCGCGATCAACCGGACTTCGGAGAACGGCGACAGCACCAGGCCAAAGATCACCGCCGAAGCCACCATGCCGATCAGCATCATCATGCACAGCAGCGCGACGACCTTTGGCTGCGCACGCGGCGGCGCGAGGTCGGTGGCCAGCGCCAGCCCGACCGTCTGCACCGTATGCAGCCCGGCGCCCACCAGCAGGAACGCCAGCGCGGCGGCGGCATCGCCGACCCAGGCGGGTGCAGTGGTGTCGCCGGACAGGATGATCAGCGCGAACGGCATGATCGACAACCCGCCGAACTGCAGCAGCGTGCCGAACCAGAGATACGGCACCCGCCGCCAGCCCAGCACCGAGCGATGATTGTCCGATTTGAAGCCCACCACAGCGCGGAACGGCGCGAACACCAGGGGCAGCGACACCATCAGCGCCACCAGCCAGGCCGGCACGCCGAGTTCGACGATCATCACCCGGTTCAGCGTGCCGATCAGCAGCACGGCCGCCATGCCCACCGTCACCTGGAACAGCGACAGCCGCAGCAGCCGCCGCATCGGCAGCTCGTCGGTCCCGGCATCCGCGAACGGCAGGAAGCCCGGCCCGATCTCGCGCCAGAAGCTCGCCATGGGGGGCCGGGTCGGCTTCATGCCCGCACGACCTCGAGCGCTTGCGAAATGTAAAACCCGCCGGCGATCCGGTCGCTGCGCAGCGTGCGCAGGCTGTCGGCCTCGATCAGCTTGGTGATGTGGGCGGGCGTCACCGGTTCGATGGCCGGCGAGCGGTCGCCGCGCGGGAAGATCTTGCCCACGGTGTGCATCGCCGACAGCAAGGGCGTGCGCGGCGCGAAGGTGAACACCAGCGACTTGTCAGCACGGGCGGCGAGGCTGATTGCCACGCGGGCCATGTCCGGGGCGCGGTAGTGGATGAGGCTGTCCATGGCGACGACGTGGTCGAAGCGGCCGAGCGCCGGGTCGGCCATGTCGCCGGTGCGGAAGTCGATGTTGAGGTGGTGGCCGGCCCGCTCGCGCGCGAGGTCGACGAGCGTGGGCGACAGATCGATGGCAACGACCTCGGCGCCGCGCGCGGCAGCTTCGACCGCGAGCGCGCCGGTGCCGCAGCCGGCATCGAGGATGCGCAGCCCGCTGAGATCGGCCGGCAGGTAAGAGAGTAGCGTCGCCCGCATCTTGTCGCGTCCGGCCCGCACGGTGGCGCGGATGCCGCTGACGGGTGCGTCGGACGTGAGCCGCGCCCAAGCGGCAACAGCGGTGCGGTCGAAATACGTTTCTAGTTGTGCCCGCCGGGCGATGTAGCTCGCCGAAGCGCTCATTAATCGTAGCCCAACAGGTCGAATATCTCGCGATCCTTCAGCGAGGCGGCCTCCAGCGGCACGACGCCGGCCCAGAGCGACGCGGCCAGGCGCATGTATTCGGCCTTCACTGCCTCCAGCTCCGGCGAGCTCTCCATCTCGAACAGCACCGACTTCTTCAGCCGCGAGCGGCGGATCACGTCGAGGTCCGGGAAGTGCGCCAGCGTCTTCATGCCGGACGCGGCGTTGAACTTCTCGATCTGGTCGACGTCCTTGCTGCGGTTGGCGATCACGCCGCCGAGCCGCACCGGGTAGTTCTTCGACTTGGCGCCGATCGCCTGCACGATGCGGTTCATGGCGAAGATGCTGTCGAAATCGTTGGCCGCGACCACGAGCCCGAGATCGGCGTGCTGCAGCGGCGAGGCGAACCCGCCGCACACGACGTCACCGAGCACGTCGAAGATCACCACGTCGGTTTCTTCGAGCAGGTGATGCTCCTTGAGCAGCTTGACCGTCTGACCGACGACGTAGCCGCCGCAGCCGGTGCCGGCCGGCGGGCCGCCCGCCTCGACGCACATGACGCCGTTGAAGCCCTTAAAGACGAAATCTTCCGGCCGCAGCTCCTCGGAGTGGAAGTCGACGCCCTCGAGCACGTCGATCACCGTCGGCAGCAGCTGCTTGGTCAGCGTGAAGGTGCTGTCGTGCTTGGGGTCGCAGCCGATCTGCAGCACGCGCTTGCCGAGCATGCTGAAGGCGGCCGACAGGTTGGACGACGTCGTGCTCTTGCCGATGCCGCCCTTGCCGTAGACCGCGAACACCTTGGCGGTGTCGATGCGGTGCGAGGGATCGAGCGAGACTTGAACCGAGCCTTCGCCGTCTCCGCTCATCTGGGGCTTGCGAATCACCGGGTTGCGGATGGCGATATTCATGCGGCGATCTCCACGTCGATGCCTTCGAGACGGTCTTCCAGCTCTTCACTGGCGCGACGGAGTGCTTCGACGGTCGCGTCGTCTGGGGTCCAGTAGCGGCGCTCGTGCGCCTCGATCAGGCGGTTGGCGATCTTGGCCGACGCCTTTGGGTTCAATTGAGCAAGGCGTTCGCGCATGCCGTCGTCCAGCACGTAGGTCTCGGCGAGCTGCTGATAGACCCAGGGGCTGACTTCGCCGGTCGTCGCCGACCAGCCGAGCGTGTTGGTGACGTGGGCGTCGATCTCGCGCACGCCTTCGTAGCCGTGCTTGAGCAGTGCCTCGTACCATTTTGGGTTGAGCGCCCGGGTCCGGGTCTCGAGCGAGACCTGCTCGGACAGGGTGCGGACGGCGCCGTCGCCGCGGGTCTGGTCGCCGATATAGACCTGCGCCGCGACACCGCCGCGGGCTTGCTTCACGGCGCGGGAGACGCCGCCGAGCGTGTCGAAGTAATGGTCGACCGTGGTGACGCCGAGCTCGACGCTGTCCAGGTTCTGGTAGGTGACTTCGACGCTGGAGAGCACGTGCTGCAGCACCGCTTTCTGCTGCGAGGGCCGGCCGTCGACCCCGTAGGCGAAGCCCTTGCGGGTGGTGAACGCGTCGGCGAGTTCGTCCTCATCGTTCCACACGCCGGAGCCGACCATTTGGTTGACGTTGGCGCCGTAGGCCCCGTCGGCATTGCCGAACACCCGCAGCGCCGCCTGCTCCATCGTACCGCCCTGCGCCGCGATGAAGGCCAGCGCGTGCTTGCGGACGAAGTTTTGTTCCAACGCTTCGTCGGCTTCGGCGGCCAACAGCGCCGCTTCCGCCAGCAATTTGGTCTGCAGCGGCAGCAGATCGCGGAAAATGCCGGACAGGGTGATGACCACGTCGACCCGGGCGCGCCCGAGTTCCGCCAGCGGGATCAGCTTGGCGCCGCAGAGCCGGCCGTAGCTGTCGAAACGCGGGGCCGCGCCCATCAGCCACAGCGCCTGGGCGATCGGGCCGCCTTCGGTCTTGAGGTTGTCGGTGCCCCAC
>JBPBQE010000282.1:0-4264 GCA_050954595.1 Janthinobacterium lividum
ACAAGCAAACCTCGGCGGATGGCATGTTCACGCTGTCGGAAGTCGAGTGCCTCGGCGCCTGCGTCAACGCGCCGATCCTGCAGGTCGACGACGATTATTACGAGGATCTCGACTACGCGCGGACGCGGGAGTTGCTGCAGGCGTTGCGCCGCGGCGAGCGGCCGCCGGCGGGGTCGACGATCGGACGTGCGACATCGGCACCCGAGGGTGGCCCGATGACGCTTTTAGAGGTGAAGTAGTCATGCTCGCCGACAAAGATCGTATCTTTACCAACCTTTACGGGCAGCACGATCCTTTTCTGGATGGCGCCCGTGCCCGTGGCGACTGGGCCGAGACGGGTGCCATTTTGGCTCGTGGGCGGGATGCTATCATCCAGGAGATGAAGGATTCCGGGCTTCGCGGACGCGGCGGCGCCGGGTTCCCGACCGGGATGAAATGGTCGTTCATGCCGAAGCAGGCGGCGCCCGACGGGCGGCCCAGCTACTTGGTGGTCAACGCTGACGAGAGCGAGCCCGGCACGTGCAAGGACCGGGACATCATCCGGCACGACCCGCATAAGCTGATCGAGGGTTGCCTGATCGCCAGCTTCGCGATGGGTGCATCGGCCTGCTACATTTACATCCGCGGCGAGTACTATAACGAGGCCGTGGCGCTCGAACGGGCGGTGGCCGAGGCATATGCCGCCGGGCTGGTCGGCAAGGGCGCTTGCGGCTCCGAGTACGATTTCGAGATCTACGTCCATCGTGGGGCCGGTGCCTACATCTGCGGCGAAGAGACGGCGCTGATCGAGAGCCTCGAGGGCAAGAAGGGTATGCCGCGGCTGAAGCCGCCATTCCCGGCCGCGGTGGGTCTGTATGGCTGCCCGACGACGGTCAACAACGTCGAGACCATCGCGGTGGTGCCGACCATCCTGCGGCGGGGTGGCGCGTGGTTTGCGGCGCTGGGACGGCCGAAGAATTCCGGCACCAAGGTGTTCTGCATCTCCGGACACGTGAACAAGCCCTGTAACGTCGAGGAAGAACTCGGCATTCCGTTGCGCGAGCTGATCGACACTTATGCCGGCGGTGTGCGCGGCGGATGGGACAATCTGCTCGGGATCATTCCGGGCGGGTCCTCGGTGCCAGTGTTGCCGAAATCGATCTGCGACACGGTGCTGATGGATTTTGACAGCCTGCGCGACGTGAAGTCCGGGCTGGGTACGGCGGCGGTAATGGTGATGGACAAGTCCACCGACATCATCAAGGCGATCCAGCGTCTGTCGGTGTTCTACAAGCATGAGAGCTGTGGCCAGTGTACGCCGTGCCGCGAGGGCACCGGCTGGATGATGCGGGTGATGACGCGCATGGTTGAAGGCCGAGCTGAACTGTCGGAGATTGATATGCTCGAACAGGTCAGCAAGCAGATCGAGGGCCACACTATTTGCGCACTCGGTGATGCGGCGGCGTGGCCGATTCAGGGGTTGATCCGGCATTTCCGGCCGGAGATGGAAGCGCGGATCAACGCGTATAAGCGATCGCACGGCACCGTCGGGCTACCGATGGCGGCCGAGTAGGGGCAAGAGATGGCCAAGCTCACCGTTGACGGCATCGAGGTCGAGGTTCCGAACGGATCCGCGGTCATTCAAGCCTGCGAGCAGGCCGGCGTCGAGATTCCACGCTTCTGCTACCACGAGCGGCTATCGGTCGCTGGCAATTGCCGCATGTGCCTGGTCGAAGTGGAAAAGGCGCCCAAGCCGGTTGCGTCCTGCGCCTATCCGGTAGCGGATGGCATGGTGATCAAGACCGACACGCCGATGGTGCGCAATGCGCGCCGGGGCGTGATGGAGTTCCTGCTCATCAATCACCCGCTCGACTGCCCGATCTGCGATCAGGGCGGCGAGTGCGACCTGCAGGACCAGGCATTCGGCTACGGCATGGACCATTCGCGCTATGCCGAAAACAAGCGTGCGGTGAAGGACAAGTATCTGGGGCCGTTGATCAAGACGGTGATGACCCGGTGCATCCATTGCACGCGCTGCATCCGCTTCTCCAGCGAAGTGGCGGGCGTGCCGGAGATGGGGGCGACCGGCCGTGGCGAGAACATGGAAGTCGGCACCTACATCGAAAGCGCGCTGACGTCGGAGCTGTCGGGCAATCTGGCCGACATCTGCCCGGTGGGCGCATTGCTGCCGAAGCCGTGGAACTACCAGGCGCGGCCGTGGGAATACCGCAAGACCGACAGCGTCGACGTACACGATGCGCTGGGCGCGGCGATCCGGGTCGATGCGCGCGGGGCCGAGGTGCTTCGCATCCTGCCGCGCATCAATGAGGACGTGAACGAGGAGTGGCTCGGCGATAAGTCGCGCTTCGCGCTCGACGGGCTGAAGCGCCGCCGGTTGGACAAGCCCTGGGTGCGCGAGAACGGCAAGTTGCGGCCGGCGAGTTGGCCGGAGGCGTTCAAGGCGATTGCCGACAAGATCAAGTCGACGGCGCCGGAGCGGATTGGCGCGCTGGCTGGCGATCTGTGTGATGCCGAGAGCATGCTGGCGCTCAAGGACCTGATGGGCTCCTTGGGATCCGGTAACCTCGACTGCCGTCAAGACGGCGCGGCGCTCGATGCCTCGCGACGCGAATTCTACCTATTCAATTCCGGCATTGCTGGTATCGAAGAGGCCGACGCGATCCTGCTAATCGGCAGCAATCCGCGCCGGGAGTCCCCGGTGCTGAATGCACGCATCCGCAAGCGTTGGCTGGCGGGCGGGTGCCGGATCGGCAGCGTCGGCGCCGTGCCGGACGCCATCTACAACGTCACTAACCTTGGCGACGGGCCGCAGGCGCTCAACGAACTCGGTGACTTCAAGCAGATCCTCACCGATGCCAAGCGGCCCATGATCATCATCGGCCAGGCCGCGTTGGCGCGGGCCGACGGTGCCGCCGTTCTGGCCGCTGCCTGGGCCCTGGCCGCCTCAGTGGGCGCGATCTCGCACGATTGGCACGGCTTCAATGTCCTTCACACCGCTGCCAGCCGTGTCGCGGCACTCGACCTCGGCTTCCTGCCCCAGCCCGGCGGTAAAGACCTCGCTGCCATGCTCGATGGTGGCGTTGATCTACTCTGGCTGCTTGCGGCGGACGAGTTCGATACCGCGCGGATCAAGCCTGGCACCTTTGTCGTCTATCAGGGCCATCACGGCGATCGTAGCGCTTCCCGCGCCGACGTGATCCTCCCCGGTGCTGCATATACTGAAAAGAGCGGCACTTGGATCAACACCGAAGGCCGGGTGCAGCGCGGTTTCCTATCCTGTCAGCCGCCGGGCGAGGCGCGCGAAGATTGGTCGATCTTGCGGGCGTTCAGTGCGGTGATCGGCAAGCCGCTGCCCTACGATAGCCTCGACGCGTTGCGTACGCGGCTGGAGGCGGCCAGCCCGGTATTCCGCTGGTCGTATTCGCGCACGGTTGGCGGTGACCAAGCCGGTCCTGCCTCGACGGGATCGATCGATGCAGTACCGTTCGCGCCGGCGATCGCGGATTACTACCTGACCAACCCGATCGCGCGGGCCAGCGCGGTCATGGCGGAGTGCAGCAAGCTGTTCGTGACGCCTGCGGCGCTACAGGCTGCCGAGTGATGTCGTTCTGGGACACTGATTTCGGGATCCTGATCCTGACGGTGCTGAAAACCCTCGCAATCTTAGTGCCGGTGTTGATCTCGGTGGCGTATCTTACGCTGGCCGAGCGCAAGGTGATGGCGGCGATGCAGATGCGGGTCGGGCCCAACGTGGTCGGGCCTTTCGGGCTGATGCAGCCGTTTGCCGACGCGTTGAAGATGCTCACCAAGGAGACCATCGTCCCCACTGGTGCGAACCGCCTCCTGTTCATCGTCGCACCGTTGCTGACCATGACCCTAGCGATGATCGCCTGGGCCGTGGTGCCGGTGAACGAGGGCTGGGCGATCGCGGACATCAACGTCGGCGTGCTTTATCTGTTCGCAATCAGTAGCTTGGGCGTTTACGGCATCATCATCGCCGGTTGGGCCAGCAACTCGAAATATGCCTTCCTGGGTGCGCTCCGATCGGCAGCGCAGATGGTCAGCTACGAAGTCAGCATGGGCTTTGTCATGGTGACGGTGTTGCTATGCGCCGGGTCGCTGAACCTGACGGACATCGTCATGGCGCAGCAGCGGATCTGGTTCATCATCCCGCTATTTCCGATGTTCGTGGTATTTTTCATCTCGATCCTGGCCGAGACGAACCGGGCGCCGTTCGACTTGGCGGAAGGCGAGAGCGAGATCG
>JBPBQE010000173.1:0-4241 GCA_050954595.1 Janthinobacterium lividum
GGGCATTCCGTTGCTGCCGCTCTCGTTGAGCGTGGCGCCACCGCGGCTGCCGCCATAGCCATAATAGAAATAAGGGGTCAGGTTGATCGCGAAGCGGCGGCCGACATTAAAGGTTGAAGGAGCGGACAGCAGCACGTTCTCGTATGGGTTGGTCTGCAAGCGCCAGTAGTTAGTGTCGTTGGTCGTGTAAGTGCTGTCGAAGTTAAAGGAATTTCCATACTGACGCCATTGAGCCATGGTCGGACTCCGATACGGATTGCCGCCAAACCCACGATTGTACATCGCCATCAGCTCGATACGGCTGTCGTTCGGCAGATCCTTGATCGCCTTGAAGTCGAGATGGTGGCGCTGCGTCCGGCCGGAGCCACGCCATTCCTTGGTGTCGGTGTAGGAATAGGACAGGAAAGCACGCATACCGCTGTTGCCGATATCGCCCGTGTCGCCGCGCATGAAGATACGGTTCATCTCGTGCATGCCGTAGGAATAATCGACTAGGCCACCCGTCTTGTGCGGTGGGTCTCGAAAATAGATGTTCACGATGCCGGCCGAGGCGGCAACGGTGGGGCTGTCCAGATCGGCGGATCCGGATTGCAGCTGCACCTGCTGGAAGTTCTCGGTGTCGCCCCACTCGTTAATGAAGATCGCGTAGTTTCCCATGTCGTTGATGGGCGCACCCTCGAGCGTCCAGCCCATCTCGTCCTGGTTAAGACCGCGCACAGTGATGTTGTTATTGGTCAGACCGTACGGGTCGGAGGTCGCCACGTTGGCGCCGGGCGACAGCTTGATCAGCTGCATGGCGTTGTTCGACGGCGACTGCTTCTCGATGAAGGCTCGAGTGACGGTGTCGACCTGCTTGGGCGCGGTCTCGTGCACCATCAGCCCGCCGCCGGGCGACTGGCGGCGCCCATTGACCCGCACCGTCTCAGTGTCGGCGGCAACCGTCGGTTGACCTTCGGCATGCGTCACAAGCCTGTGCGGCGCGGCGTCCGGAGACGTGGTGTTTTGTGCGAAGGTGGGTGTGGAGACTGCTGTTCCGGACAGCAGGAAAATAGCGAGACGTCGAACGGACATCGATCAATCCAGATGGATGATGGTCGGTTGAGGATCAGGCGGCCTTGAGCCAGGGAAGATCGGTGGTCGCGTATCGCATCGAGCGGAACAGCGTATTTTGCGCGCCGCCGACGTAGGCGCGGGCGGGGGCGTCGGGATGCTCGTCGAAGAAAGGCACGACATACTCCCAGACTATGTCGCCCTCGGGCGTCACTTCGAACAGGCGGCCGGTGGTCGATTCCGTGATGTGGGTGTTGCCGTTCGGAAGGCGTTGCGCGGCGCCCATGAAAGGCGAGAAGAAGGCGTTGCGTACCGGATCGGTATACTGCCAGACGATGCTGCCATTCGACGGATCGATCTCCAGCACGCGAGAGTAAGGTGTCGAGCTGCCGGAACGCAGATTGCCATTGTCAAACACGAGGATGTGGCCGTTCTCAAGCTCGATCGGCGTGTGCTGCTGCGCCACCACCTCCGGTCCGATATGGAGCACGACACGGCCGCTGCCGCGATCGACGCCGATGACTCCCGACGTGGTGCGTAGGCTCATCAGCACGATGTCGTTGCGTGCCGACCAGAGTCCGTTGATCATTGGCCAGTGGTAGCGGTCAAAGATCGGATGGATCGGGAAATCTTCCGGCGCGAGATGCTCCTCCGCGCGCCATTCCCAGACGATCCTGCCGCTGCGGTCGACTTCCCGCACGACGTCGCCCCAGAGCGTGCCGTCCGGCGGGTCGTGCCGGGCGGAGCCTCCGGTGATGCGCGGCCGCATTGACGGTGACAGCGGAGCCATCGCGCCATACAAAAGGTGCCCGTTCGGCAGCCATTGTGCATCGTGATGATGCAGCGGATCGGTGTGCTGCCACACGACCTGCCCGTCGGGCGCAACCTCGCTGAACTGCCCGCCATGCCATACCGGCCAAGCCGCATAATGATGCGGCGTTCCGGGCAGCTGGCCGTTATAGGCCAGATTGCCGTTCGGCAGGATCGCCGCATGGCGTCCGGGTGCGAGTGCCATGTTCCAGCGATGGACGACGGTGCCGTCCATGTCGACGAGATGCACCGCCCCGCCGCCATTGAGCGTCGCGAACAGCACGTAGCCGCCCGCGCAACGGGTGCGGTCATGTCCGATCAGTCCGGCTCCGCGGCGCCGGAAGGTCGTCTGGTCCAGTTTGGTCATGTCAGTCCTTCGCGAAGAAGTCGCGTCGCGTGGTTGCCGCCGGGCAGAACAAGAGGTTGAGCAGCACGCCGGCGAGGGTGCCGGCGGCGAGGCCGTTACCGAGCAGCAGGCGCAGCGGCGGCGGCAAGGCTTGGTAGGGTTGCGGGCAGAGGATCGGCAGCAGGCCGAACGCAAGGCTACCGGCGAGCGCGATCAGCGTGTCGTGCCGCCCGAGATCAGCGCGCCGGAGCATCTCGATGCCGATCGCTCCGATGATGCAGGAGATGATGACGACGGCCCCCGCCACGACCGGCCCGGGCAGAGCGCCGGCGAGACGATTCAGGGGCGTTACCAGCGCCAGCACGACCAGCATGCTCCCGGCGGTGGCTGTGACGCGCCTGGAGCGGACACCGGTGGCGCGGACGATGCCGATATTGTCGCCGCTCGTGATGATCAGTGACGTTCCGAAGCAGGCCCCGAGCAGCGATATGACGGCGTCGCCGCGAACGGTGCGGGGGACGTCGAGGCGCGGTCGTGGCGGTCGTCCGACTGTCTCTGACAGCGCCACCGTCTGGCTCGTCGCCTCGACCATCGAGATCAGCCCGAGCAGAAGCAGTGGCGTCGAAGCCGCCAGGTCAAAGTGGGGCGAGCCGAACGGGAACAGATGCGGCAGGCCCAGCAGGGGAAGATGGCCCAGCGCCGGCATCTTGCCGCGTCCGATCATCAGCGCGACCAGGGTGCCGCAGAGCAGGCCCGCGAACACGGCGAGTTGCCGGGCGCGGCCAGGCAGGATGCGCATGAGCAGCAGGGTCAGCACGACCGTGACGATGGCGAGCCCAAGTGCCGCCGGATCGGCGTGGCCGGATCGGTCCGGCGCCAGGATCAGCGTGCCCGCGATCCGCACTAGATTGATGCAGACCAGGAGCAGCATGGTGCCGATCACCAGCGGCGGGAAGAACCGCAGCGCGCGGGCGAACAACGGCACCACGAGCAGGTTGAGCAGGCCGGCCAGCAGCACGGCGCCGGTCGCGGTGGCAGGACCGGAATGGGCAGCGATGTCGATGAAGGCGATCATGGGCGCGCCGCCTGGGATCATCACGAACGGCAGACGGGCGCCGAGGCCGCCAATACCGATCGACTGCAGCAACGTGCCGAGGCCGCAGACCAGGAAGAGCGTCGCGATCAGTCCGCCGATGGCTGACGGATCGAGATGCAGCGCTGCGCCGACGATCAGTCCGCTGGTAAGTGGCGCTGCCGCCATCACCAGCAGATGCTGCAGGCCCAGCAGCAGCAAGCGGGCGAGAGGGATCCGGTCCGCAGCGTGGTCGTCGATCATCGGCAATCCAATGCCTCCACAACAAATCTTTTTACTAAATCGATTTACTGAAGGGGCTAAATGCATTTAGTGTGCCAAACACTTACGAGTGACAATCACACCAAGCAGCCACACGCGGCGCGCCACCATTGCCGACGTGGCCCGGGAAGCCGGGGTCTCGACTGCAACCGTCTCGAATGCGCTGAACGGCCGTCGGCGGGTCAATTCGGATACTGAGCTGTGTGTCCGCGCGGTCGCCGGCCGGCTCGGCTATGTGCCGGACCTGCGCGCACAGCGACTGCGCACCGGCGATGCCCACACGTTGGCGTTGCTCTCCTCGATGCCACTCTCAATCTCGGCGGGCCCGTCGCGGCTAGGCTTCTTCATGGAGATCGCGGCTTCCATCGCCGTGGAGGCGATGCAGGAGCGCCTTACCCTGATGCTGGTGCCACCGCCGGAGGGAGGGGCGGCGGCCCTGCCGCTGGAGCATCTCGATATCGACGGGGCCTTCGTGCTCGAGCCGCTGGAGACCGACCCGATCGTCGAGCGGCTGCAGGCGCGGCGGATCCCGATGGTGAGCATCGGCCGCCAGCCGGGCGCAGCCTCGCACGTGCCGCCGCACGTCGATCTGCATCCGGGCCGCACGACGGCGCTGCTGCTGTCGCATCTGCAGGCCGAAGGAGCCGGCCGGATCGCCCTGATAGTCGGGGCGCAGGCGCG
>JBPBQE010000278.1:0-4181 GCA_050954595.1 Janthinobacterium lividum
CTCGCCGATCGTGCCGAACGAGTTCGAGTGGCCGTGCCTGGTGTGCGGCGCCACTTTGCCCGGGTCCTCCATGTACTCCTGCGCCGCCTTGGCGGACTGCGTGCGTTGCCCGCGCGAGGCCTGCTCGATCTCCTTCTTCAGCGTCTCCAGGTCGATCTCGACCGGCTTTGCCTTCTTCTCGCCGGTCTTCTGCCGCTCGGCGGCCGGGTCCCGCTCCCAGCCTTCCTCCTGCTCGCGGCCGGCTTCCCGATCCTTATCCTTGTCCTGGCCCGCCGGTATGCCGAACACCTCCACGGCGTCGCGGGCGAGCGCGGCGTCGCGCTCGATGTAGCGCTGGTGTCCCGCTTCCTTCGACCCGAGGTCCGGAAAGCCCGGGGAACCCGGGCCCGTCTTTCCGCCGCCGGCGGATGCGTCGCCCGATACCGACGTCGCGGGTCCTGAGCCGCCCGACCCGCCGGGCGTCGCTCCGCCCCCGCCGCCAGACTTTCCCTTCCCCACCGTGCTGTGGGAGAAGTGGAAGGCGCGGCCGTTCGTGTCCGGCGCCTTGGGGCGCAGGGACGTCGCTCCCTTCTTGGTCCGGCCGTGGTGAGCCATCGCCTGACCCAGCGCCTTCTGCAGGAGGCCCTTGGAACGCACGGGCCGCAGCGCCGCCTTCGTCTTGCTCGCCAGCTTCTTGTCGGCGCTCATCTCCTGCTTATGGGCGCGCGTGAGGATGGCCTGCACCATCTTCGCGTTGGCGGGCCGCACGAGGGAGATCGGCTTCTCGATGTCAGCGTTCGATGCCATGCCCCAGGATAGCGATTCGCCGCCAAGCCGCCACCTTCCATCCTACTCCCTGCCATCGCGGCGACGTCGCGCCTGCCTTCTCACCTTGCGCCGCGACCTCGGGACGAGGTCGTGCGGTCCGCAGGGCCGCGCGCAAGCACACTTCCGAGCCGGATCGGCTTGGCGCGGTTACCTGGGTGAACTTTCCTAGGCCAGATCGGCCTGGGATCATGGGGTTCGGGCGCGGATCGCGGCCTCCAAACATTTGGGACTCGCCGGATCGGCGATCTTTTATGCCCCCCGGCAGGTCATGCTTTCGACCGAAGGGAGCCTACCAAAAGCGTATGCTGCGCAGCTGCATACCTTTTGGTGGTAGCGTGCCTTCAATCTCCCTGTCTCCGTCTGGCTCTACGCATCTGTTGTCTGCCCTCTATGGACCATTGGATCTTGGAAAGATGGTCTCTGAGGGTAGCTGCGGACCGAGTGCCTGAGCCCATCAGGGTGTGTGGGCGCAAGGATGGTTGGCCGGACGGACTTCGTGGAACGGAGACGGGAGATGTCCTTTGGGCCTGGTGTGTCCTCTTCGTATCTTTTCATGGGCTTACGGAGTGTATGGGGCCCTCCTGGGCCTTCTCGCGACGCCTGCTGCCTGGAGCCCTGGGCTTCCACGACCAGGGCCCCAGGCTTCCTTCTTCCTGTTCCTTGGGGTGTGGGCACCGACTATGGGTGGGGCTCGGTGGTGCTTTGTGGGGCTTTTGGGGTCCGATTGCTCGGTTTGGTGTCGGAATGATCTTGTAGGGCTATGGTGGTGTGTTCGACTCCCTTCTTTGGAGGGGTAACTCACGCGATGATGACTGCTGGGTTTCGGGGGGTTTCGGGGCGTCTTAGGGGGATGGTCCCGTTGGTGACTCCTTCTGGAGAGGGAGTCGATGACGGGATGGTGTCTGTAGGCTAGATTTTTGCCTGGAAACACTCGCTCGAGGGCTATGGTCGCGTGGGAACACTCGTACCAGTACGGAGTCGACTACAGGACCGTGGCTGTGCCTCGTCGGGACGTCGGAATCGAACGGTAGGGTGGTGTGTTGGACTCCTCCCGTGGTGGGAGTCGACGGCTGGACAATAGCTGTTTGGCTTGGCGAAGACGTTTCGATGTGGTCTAGACACTCGTACGGTGGCGGATGTCTGATGTTGGCGTGTGTTTGGCACGAGGACGAGGCTGAAGATCTGCGTCGAGGCGAGGTATCTCATCCTATCGCATCGTTATCGTGAGCAGGATGGTATGATCACGGACCCGTCCGGAGAGATGAAGAGGGTGTCGATGCCGACAGTCCCATCCTGCCCAGACTAGGCGATCCAGCGCCGCTCGCGGCTATCGAGCCAACCTGTCGCAGCGGCAACGTTCCATGCCTTATATGGCTCCTCGCGACTTACGCGAATTTACGAGAATGACTGGCACGAGTTGCGGTTCCGTTAAGCCGACGCCGAATGTTGCCAACGGTCTGTGGACTGACGCCAAGCCGGCGTGCAATTTCACGATCGGCTAGCAGCCGAGTGTCCACATTGGACAGCATAGCCTCAATGGCGCTACGCCGCTGTTTGGTATTACGCCAAACGCCTTCAGTATCCTGTCCATTTTGGACAACTGCCCGCATTTCAGCAGCCGCAAGGTATTCAACGTCGCGCAATAAGGCCTGCTGGATCTCGTCTAGGTGTTCTAGCTCTGACATGTAACGAAATCTTAATAGGACTTCGCCGGCCGAGATTGCCTGCAGACCCGTGGCGATCAGCTCCTCAACGATATCTTGACGAAGAATGGCTGGCAAGTCGAGCTGCTCCTCGCCAACATGACATAAATCATCGTCGTGTTCGGCATAAATCAATCGTATGTCCTCGTTCCTCGACATCCAGTAATCATACTCGGCTCGAGCTTCAGTAATGTTCCGCGGTAGTGGATAAGCCATGGATATGAGCTTGGTAGCCAAACGTGAGGGCTTCTCAAGAAGGTTACCGCGCCAGCCATTGATGGAAGCGATCCATCCGGGCCTGTCTGTTTTGAAAGTACAGCAGTGCTCGACCGCCTGCCGCAGCAGCTTTTCGCGGGGCTGCCAAGCCAGCACCGCCTCTTCGCTGCCATAACGCTGAATAACCGCCGCACGCTTGGACGACGATCGTCGGCGCCGGTTGCGGTCGCCTTCCCGGGCCGCGGTAACAGGCCCACCATTGGTAGCAAGTAGCTGCTCGACGTGGTGCAATTCATAACCGAATTTGGCGACGATCTCAGCCGCCCTCAACTCGGCTGCGTTACGCTCCCCAGCGTAGGAGCTCCCGCGCATCGCCCAAACCTTGCGCAGCTTACCAAGTATCTTTGCGTCAATCGTTTGCGGCTCTGGCATGGTGCCTCCTCGTCCAATGTGGACGCTGTCTCGGGCATAAAATCTGCTAGTCCATATTGGACGTGTCTGGTGCGATCGCCCCGGTATGTCGGCAGCGTGGAGAAACCTGACGTTGCTGCTCCGTACGAACGCCGAATCGCTGGCTCCATAACTATACATGACGAGCAGCTTCTGGGACCTAGCGGTAGTATCGGTTCCTAATCAGAGCTCTTGCTAAGGGATCATCTTGGCGCAGGGTGATCCGTCCCTTGCGGTCTAGTTCGAGCCCGCCGATGAAGGTGCTCGCCCACCGCAGCCCGGCAGCACAGCTCCTGCTCTGCCTCAGCCCGGGTCACCGCGGGCAGGAAGCTCGCCAGCGTGCCACCCTCCAATCGCGACGCCAGCAATTGATTTATACGCCCCGTGGCGTCCGCCACCCGCCAGAGCTCGATGAACGAAGCTGGTCGGCATCCACCTGCTCTCGCACCGTAAATCCGACCAGGCAGGGGCGGAACCGGGCGGTGATGTCGGTTATGCGCCCCGGTCTTGCCGTTTCGATGGCGTTGCCCCGACCGAACACATTGCGGCCGAGCTGGATGCAATGGTCCAGCCACGTGGCCGCCTGGCGCATTACGGCGCGCTTCAGCAGCTGACGGCGCATTCCCGCGGCTTCGTCGCGCGCGATCCGTGCTTCGGGAGCGTCCGGCGGCAACAGCAGGTGCGAGCGCAACGAGCGGGCGTGATGTCCATGACCAGCCAGTCGGCCCAGCGCGAGAGATCCGCCGGATCGCCTGCTCGCCCAATGCGGCTAGAGCCGCAATAAGGCATCAACCACGGCGAGGATGGATAGATTCGGTAGGCGCTACCCCGTTTATTGACTGATTTAGCGTGCGTCCATATTGGACATGCGTCAGGATGCGGCTTATTGCCGTAAAGCTATAAAACTACCGCACGTTTCGGTGGCCATTCCTGACGCCGCTTCCAGTAGCGTTTCCAGGCAGCGGCAATAGGCGCGCTATTGGTCGCGAGTAGCCGCTCCACATG
>JBPBQE010000314.1:0-4176 GCA_050954595.1 Janthinobacterium lividum
CCTTCGCCGACGACGTCGCCGATGTCGAAATCGACATCCGACAGCCCGCCGTGCATCATCTGCCCGAGCGTGCGCACGCCGGCCGGTCCCCGTATCTCTAAGTCGAGGTTGGGATCGGGGCGGACGAAGCCGGACGCAATATGGCGGTCCCACCAGGCGTCGTCACGGTCGCGGAAGGCCGGGAAATAGGCCGTGGCCAGTTGCTTGTCGGCTTCGGACATCAGGCGGGCACCTCGCTGATCTCCTTCTGGGGTGCAGCCGTCGCGCCATTCTCATGCTGCCGGAACGCCGCCAGCGCGCGGTACACCTGCAGCCGCGCCCGCATGACGCCGCCGAGCGGCTGGTGGGCCAAAAGGCTGTTTGCGGGCCGGAACGTCATCTGCTCGTCGAAGTAGCGCTGGCGTGCCGGGCTGTACGCGTCCTGCGGCGGCAGGCGAAGGATTGCCACGGTGCGGTAGGGGCTTTGGGCCATCGGCCACTCGACAGACGCGTCCTCGATCGGCTGGGTGTCAGCGTTGGTCCAGAGCTGGGCACGAAGCTCGTAGACAGCCTCATGATCGCGGAAGAACTCCGTCGCCGCATGGCGGAAGCCGTTCTCATCCTGGTGCGGATCGAGTTGCCAACTCTTGAGCGCCACTTGCGCGTCGGACACAGGAAAGGCGCCGAGCTTGGCCACATACTCCCCAAACCGGATCGGCGCCTGGCTGAAGTAGGGCTCGGACATCGGATGGCTAAACGGGTGGCCGAAGAAGTCCGCCTTCGGGCTTTCCGTGCCGAAGGCATGCAGCAGGCGGTTGAAGTTGCGCGCTCCGGCGGACACAGCGCTCTTCACTCCTTCGGGCAACCCGGCGGACTTGCCGATCACCGTGCCGTCGCGCAGGAATCCCTTGGCCGTGCCGGACGGGAAGGTGGGACCGCTGGCAAGGACGAAGTCCTGCGTGTCGGCGGTGTGCCCGACAAGCTTTTCTCCGCCGACCTCGTATATCTTGATGGCCATGCCTCGATGGGTGGACACGCGGTCGCCCAGGGTTTCGCCTGGTCCCTGCGCAAAGCGGACGGCGACAGGGTGGCGGCCGGGCCTGGCGAACAGCCCCTGGGCCAGCTCGGGCGGCAGGTCCTCGGCGATCTCCAGCGTCCCGGTCACCAGCGCACTGGACTTGGCGTGGCTGGCGCGCACGGCGTGGTGCTCGCGCTTCTCCACGGTCTCGCTCTGCTGCGTCATGCCGCGGATGATGCCGTCGATCGTTTCCTGTTCTTCGGCCTCAGGCTGCTCGATCTCGGGACGATAGCGAAGATAGGTCATCGGAACCTCGTGGGATTAGGGGCGGGAGCCGGCAAGGAACGGGACGAGCAGATCAGCAACGGCGTCAGGCACCTCGCGTTGCGGGAAGTGGCCGACGCCGGGGAGACCAACCATCTCGAACGGCCCGTCGAACTTGGCCGGCACCTTCGCGAAGCTGTCCTGGGTGGTCACGCCGTCCACGTCTCCCTTGATGAACAGCGTCGGCAGCGACAGCTTGGTCGTGGCCTTGATCTTGGTTTCCAGCCACTCGCTGCTCGGGTCGGGGGCGGCATTCTCCCAACGTGAGCGGTAGCTGTGCAGGGTAATGTCGACCCAATCGGGGTTGTCGAAGGACTTGGCGACCTTGCGGAAGGTCGCCTCGTCGAACCAGCCGGGCGGGGCCCAGTTCTCCCAGTGAACGTGGGCGAAGCCGTGCGGATCGGCTCGCACGGCCTGGGCGCCGCGCTCGGTGGCCATGAACCAGTGGTACCAGTACCGTTGCGCCTGCTCGAACGGCGGCGTCGGCATCCCGCCCAGCCGCGGCGGGGTGGACAGCATGGCGATGCGCTCGATGCGGTCGGGCCACCCCACGGCCATCGCCTCGGCGATGTTCGAGCCCCAGTCATGCCCGACAACCGCAACCGTTCCGAAGCCGAGCGCGTCCAGGAGCGCCACCATGTCCATGGCGTGTATCGCGGAGTTCGCTGTGCGCCGCGCTTCCGCGCTTCGGAACACGGTGCCGCCGAAGCCGCGCAGCGTGGGCACCACCACCCGGTATCCGGCATCGGCGATCACCGGCGCCACCCCGTCCCAGGTGGAAGCATCGTCCGGCCAGCCATGGAGAAGCAGCACCGGCTTCGCGGAGCTCGGGTTCAGCTCATCGAACTGGAAATCAAGGTCTTTCGTCGGAATCATCGGCATAGGTAACTCCTGAACCGCCAGGGAGAATGAAAGGCTCAAGGCAGCCACGTACGTCCCGGCGGCGAACGGCTCACGCAAGGAACGGTCAGTGACGGCATCCCGCCACTGACGCGTCCGCCTTCTCGGGCGTTCGTCTACTTGGCCAGGGCGGTACCGAGGTTCCTGGTGGCGAAGGCTTCCGCGTCCTTGGCCTTCGCCACGATCAGGCCCATGCCGAAGAACTCGTGCGTGACGCCGTCGTAGTTGCGTGCGTCCACCTGCACGCCGGCCGCCTTCATCTTCTCGGCCAGCGCTAGCCCTTCGGACTGCAGCGGGTCGATGCTGTCGGTGATGAGGGTGGTGGGGGGCAGCCCCTTCAGGTCCGCCTTGCCGACGATGTCGAGGCGGGGGTCCTGCATGTCGGCCTGGGAGTTGACCAGGTTGTTGTAGAACCACTGCATCATCGGCTTGTCGAGCGGCTTGGCGCTCGCGTTCGCCTTGTAGCTGTCCGTGTCGAGGTTCGTGCCTGCCATTGGGTAGACCACCAGCAGCGCCTTGGGGGCGGCCAGCTTGTTGTCGCGCGCGGCAATGCCGACGTTGATGGCTAGGTTGCCGCCGGCGCTCTCGCCCGCGACCGCGATGCGCGCCGGGTCACCGCCGATGCTGGCGGCGTTCTTGGTCACCCAGGAGTAGGCGGCCACGGCGTCGTTATGCGCGGCCGGGAACTTGTGCTCCGGCGCCTTGGAGTACTCCACCGCGACCACGATGGCGTTCACGTTCTTGGACAGCATTCGGGCGCTGGCGTCGTAGGTGGCGTTGTTTGCGATGACGAAGCCGCCGCCATGGAAGTATACGATTACCGGCAAGGGGCCGGACGCAGAGGCAGGCGTGTAGACGGTGGCGACGATCTTGCCCTTGCCGCCGTCGACCAGGATGTTCTTGGCCATCACTGCCGGGTCGGGCAGGCTGCTCTTGCCCTGCTCGCGCAGCACCTGCTGGGCGGCATCGGCAGCACTTGGCTGCTGGCGCGCCTCGGCTGCGGTCAGCTTGGGAATGGGCTTGGGGTCAAGGCCATTCAGGGCGGTGATGACGTGGCGCATGTCCATGTCCAGGTCGGCCATTGGGCTGCCTGTGGCGGACTGGGCAGTGGCGCGGACATGGTCCATCACGGTGGGCTGAGCGTTGCTCTGCTGAGCGGGCGTCTGCTGGGTCGCTTGGGCCAGCAGGGGTGATACTAGGGCAGTGCCGGACAGTAGTAGGCCGGTCAGGGCGGCCAGGCGAAGTGTATGGTGCGCGGTCATAGGTGGAAACCTTGTGTTCGGGAAGGTGGGATTGGGCCGGCGACGCCGCGCTACATGGCGTTGATGTTGTTGCGGTGGCCCTTTACGACCGGGAGCGACTGCTTGGCCCAGGACTTCAGGGCGGAGTTCTTGCCGGTCTGGTCGTAGTCGGACAACAGGGCGACGGTTTCCGCGTGGGAGGCGACCTGGTCGGTCTTGTAGATCTTGTCGAAATCGGCACCGTTGAACGTCTTGAGGTTGTCGAGCATCGCCTGGTGCGGCTTGTCGAGCGCCGTGGCCGGTGTGACGTTCATTGTGCTGGCGGCATCGTTCAACTTCTTCAGGGCGTCGGCATGGTCGGTGATCATATGCTGGGCGAAGGTCTTCAGCCGCGGGTCGGTCGCACGCTGGACGGCGAGCTTGGCCTCCTCAACTTCGAACATGTTGCCAGTCATGGCCTTGGCGACGAACTCGGCGTCGTTCGCAGCGGGCGCCTGCGCCAGGGCTGGCGCCGTGCCGGATAGAAGGGCGAGCACGGCGAGTGCGGGAATGGTCCTCATCTTGAACTCCATGGTTGGATTCGGTCGGCTCGCGGGAGTGCAGCGAACCAGGTCTGTGCAGCGCATCGGCATTCCTTTGTGCCTGATCCCGGCGCATTCGAACCACCTCGCGATCACGACGTGGTTGTCAGGCTGCCGCCTGCGCTCCCATGAA
>JBPBQE010000023.1:0-4159 GCA_050954595.1 Janthinobacterium lividum
GCGACCCATTCGGCGGCGAGCCAGCCGAGCGTTGCCGCTCCGGTGGCGACCTGCGTGGCGAGCATCGCCATGCCGGCGCGTCCGCCCGCACCCAGCGCGGAGCCGGCGTTGAAGCCGAACCAACCCACCCAGAGTAGCCCGGCGCCGATGACGGCGAAGGCCAGGTTGTACGGGCTCATGTTGTCTTGGCCGTAGCCAACGCGCTTGCCCAGCACGATCGCGCACATCAGCCCGGCGATGCCGGCGTTGATGTGAACCACGGTGCCGCCGGCAAAGTCGGCCGCGCCGAGGCCGTTGAGCCAGCCGAGCGGGCTCCAGACCCAGTGGGCGATCGGGGCATAGACGAACAGCGACCAGAGCACGGTGAACAGGCAGAGAGCGGAGAACTTCATGCGGTCGGCGAAGGCGCCGGCAATGAGGGCGGGCGTGATGATCGCGAACGTCATCTGGTACATGACATAGACGGATTCGGGGATGGTGTTGGCCGTGCTGTTCTCGGTGCCGGCACCGAGCGTAAAGGGCTTGTCCCAGCCGACTTCGATGCCGCGGAGGAAGACCCGGCTGAAATCGCCGATATAGGCGTTGCCGTTGGTGAAGGTCAGGCTGTAGCCGAGGCAGAACCACGTCACCGTCACGAGCGCGGTGATGGCGAAGGACTGCATCATGGTGGCCAGCACGTTCTTCTTGCGGACCATGCCGGCGTAGAACAGCGCCAGGCCGGGGATGGTCATCATCAGCACGAGTGCGGTGCTGGTGAGCATCCAGGCAGTGTCGCCGGTGTCGACCTTAGGGTTGGCGGCGGCGGGAGCGGCGCCGGTGCCCGGGTTACCGGCCTCGGGTGCGGCTGCCGGTGCAGCGGGGGCTGGCGTCGTTTGGGCGATGGCCGGGGTGGCGACGCTCAGCGTGGCGGCCGCGGGAAGGCCAATCGATAGGCAGAGAAGGAGAGCGGGGAGTAGCCCGCGCAGCTTTTTCATCATCATAGGGCCTCGTTGTCGGTTTCACCGGTGCGGATGCGGACGGCCCGCTGCATGTCCATCACGAACACCTTGCCGTCGCCGATCTTGCCGGTCCGGGCGGAGCGGATGATGGCTTCGACGACTTGCTCGGCGAGATCAGCCGATACCGCGACCTCGATTTTCACTTTCGGGAGAAAGTTCACGTGGTATTCGGCACCACGGTAGATTTCGGTCTGCCCCTTCTGGCGACCGAATCCTTTGACCTCCGATACCGTCAGGCCCTGAACCCCGAGCGGCGTGAGCGCTTCACGCACATCGTCCAGCTTGAAGGGTTTGATGATGGCCATGATGAGCTTCATAGCGCCTCTCTGTTTTCCGGCGCTCCGACGCAGAACACGGCGGCTGGCGCATGGTTCTCGTATTTCAAGAACCGTGCCGCGGCGGAATCGCATTGCGGACGGGAGAAGCAGCGCCATCTTGCTGCTACTCTGCCGCGTGCTTATGCACGGTGTGATCGAAGGCGCGGCGGATCGGCAACGGTCAGATGCCTCGAAATGAGGCAGATGGGAGTCATCATGCAGGAAGTCGACGTTTGCGTCGTTGGGGCCGGGCCGGTGGGCGGGACGCTGGCGTGTCGCTTGGCCGCTGGGGGAGCGCGGGTAGCGGTGATCGACCGGGCCGACCTGCCGCCGATGGAGCATCCGGATTTCGACGGACGGGCCTATGCGGTGGCGGCCGGGTCGCGGCGCTTGCTGGAGGCGGCCGGGCTGTGGGCGAAGCTGCCGCTACCGGTATGCCCGATCGAGGACATCCGGGTGTCGGATGGCAAAGTGGGCCTGCCGGCGTCCAAGCTGCACCTGCATTTCGACCACCGCGAGGCGGGTGACGAGCCGTTCGGCTGGATGGTCGAGGCGCGCAGCGTGCGGGTGGCGCTGAACGCGCATCTGCGGGCGCTGCCGACGCTGCAGGTGCATGCGCCGGCGGAGGCGCGGGTGACGCGCGACGCGGACGGTGCCGTGGTGGAGGTGATCGGCGGCCCGACCTTCCGCTGCAAGCTGGTGGTCGCGGCCGAGGGGCGGCAGTCCGCCTTGCGGCAGCAGGCCGGCATTAAGGTCACAACTATTCCCTACAAGCAGCGCGGACTGGTGGCCGCGATCGCGCATGAGAAGCCGCATCGCAACGTGGCGCTCGAGCACTTCCTGCCGGCCGGTCCGTTCGCGCAATTGCCGATGGTCGGCATCGAGGGCGCACCGAACGTGTCGGCGATCGTCTGGACCGAGGGCGCGGCGCTGGCGGATCGGATCTACGCCTTGGACGACACCGTGTTTGCGCGCGAGGTGACCCGGCGCATGGGCTCGCATCTCGGCGCCATCCGGCCGATCGGGCGGCGCTGGAAGTATCCGCTTTCGGCGATGCATGCGCAGCGTTACGTCGATACGCGGCTGGTGCTGGTGGGCGACGCCGCGCACGGGATCCATCCAATCGCCGGACAAGGGCTCAACCTGGGCTTCCGCGACGTGATCGCACTGTCGACCCTGGTGCTGGACACGATTCGTGCTGGCGGGGATGTCGGCGCGCCGGCGCTACTGGCCGAGTATCAGCGGCAGCGGCGCGGCGCCAACCTGCTGATGTTGGGCGCTACCGACGCGCTCGACCGGCTGTTCAGCACCGACAACCCGATCGTGCGCGGCGTGCGTGACCTCGGCATCGCCGGCGTGGAGCGGTTGCCCGCGCTCAAGCGTCTGTTCGTGCGTCAAGCGATGGGTGCAGGCACGGTGCCCGACGTGCTAGGCTGAGCCATGCGACAGATATTCGGACTTTCGATTCTCGTGCTCTCCGGTGCCACGCTCGGTGGTTGCTCGAGGCCGGAGCCGCTGATCGACCGCATCAACGTCAGCGATGCCAAATACAACCGCGACATCGCCGATTGCCGCGAGCAGGTGAGCGGCAGCTGGGTCCCGTTCACCGGTGGCTCCAGCGCCGACTGCATGCGCGGCAAGGGCTACCACGTGCTGATGAACAACTCCGGGCTATAACGGGTCTGGATCAGGCCAGGCGCTCCTGCGCCCGGCCGCGCATGAGCCTGGAGAGCGCGAGGGCGCCGAGCCCAACGGCGACGGGCGGGAACACCACCCAGTTCACCGACGCCCAGCCGTAGAGCACCAGCAATTGGCCCGACGAGAATGAGCCGATCGCCATGGTGCCGAACACCAGGAAGTCGTTGAAGGACTGCACCCGGGTCCGCTCCTCCGGCCGATGCGTCTCCAGCACCAGGGACGATGCGCCGACGAAGCCGAAATTCCATCCGATGCCCAGTAGGATGAGCCCGACGGTGAAGTTGGCGAGTTCGACCCCGGCCAGCCCGCACACCGCCGCCGCCGCCAGCAACGTCAACCCGGCGGCAACCACGCGTTGGGCGCCGAACCGGGCGATCAGCGTGCCGGTGAAGAAGCTGGGGCCATACATCGCCACGACGTGCCATTGGATCGTGGCGTTGGATGCCGAGAGCGGCAGGCCGCAGAGCCGCATCGCCAGCGGCGCCGATGTCATGACCAGGTTCATCAGCGTGTAGGTGACGACGCCGCATAGCGCGGCGACGATGAAGCGCGGCTGACGGATGATGGTGCCCAACGGGCGACCGGCATCGGCGGCGCGCACGGGGCGCGGTAGGTCGACGCCGGCGAGCACGGCCATGGCGATCAAGGCGACCGCGGCTTGAGCCAGGTAGCTGGCAGCGAACAAATAGGGCTGCCAAAGGGTCATGGTCCAGGTCACGAGCTGCGGCCCGAGCACGCCGGAGAACACGCCGCCGACCATCACCCAGGAGAGCGCGCGGGCGCGGAACCCCGGGCTGGCGCCGTCGGCGGCGGCGAAGCGGAAGCTCTGGACAACAGAGCCGTAGAGCCCGGCGAGGAAGGTGGCCACGCAATACAGGGTGAACGAGCCAGCCAGCAGGGCCGCCGTCGCGATCAGCCCGGCGATGCAGCCGATGCCGCTGCCGGTGATGAACGCCGTCCGACGGCCGAAGCGTCGCGCGATGGCTCCGGTGGGCAAGGTGCCGGCCGCCATGCCGCACACGAAGACCGAGATGGGCAAGGTGGCCAGGCCCGGCTCGGGGGCGATGCTCGCGCCGATGATGGCCGCGGTGGCGAAGATGACGGTCGCGTTCGCGCCGGCCAGGGCCTGTGCGGCGGCAAGACGCA
>JBPBQE010000570.1:0-4146 GCA_050954595.1 Janthinobacterium lividum
CGCGACGCCAGCGTGTTCGACGTGATCGTCACCACCAACATGTTCGGCGACATCCTGTCGGACGAAGCCTCCGAGCTGTCCGGCAGCCTCGGCCTGGCTGCCTCGCTGAACGCCGGGGCCGAGCACGGCGTGGCGCAGGCGCAGCACGGCTCCGCCCCGGACATCGCCGGCAAGGATCTGGCTAACCCGGCCTCGCTGATCGGGTCCGCTGCTATGCTGCTGGCCTGGCTTGGCGAACGCCGCAACGAGCCGGCACTACTGCAAGCTGCCGCTTCGATCGATGCGGCGCTCGACCGCGTGCTTGCCGTTCCCGAGCATCGCACGCGTGATCTGGGTGGTGAGCTCGGCACTCGTGCCTTTACGGCAAAGGTGATCGAGGCGTTTGACCTGTAACGAGCTCCCCGGCGATGACGCCGGGGAGCTAAACAAACACGTACCATTACGTGACTGACACTCGTTCTTCAGCCCGAGCTTCCACATGCGCGGCCACGTTCCCGTGCTGCGGCAACGGGCGATTGCCCGCCAGTTTCCGCAGCACGACGTAGAACACGGGGGTGAGGAACAGGCCGAATGCGGTCACCCCGATCATGCCGGCGAAGACCGCCACACCCATGGCATGCCGCATCTCGGCGCCGGCACCTGTAGATAACACCAGCGGCAGCACGCCCAGGATGAAGGCCATCGACGTCATCAGGATGGGCCGCAGCCGCAGCCGGCTCGCCTCGATCGCGGCGGCCACCGGGGTGCGCCCGGCAAACTCGAGCTCCCGCGCGAACTCCACGATCAGGATGGCATTTTTCGCCGACAGGCCCACCAGCACGATCAGCCCGATTTGGGTGAACACGTTGTTGTCCCCATGCGTCAGCCAAACCCCCGCCATCGCGGCCAGCAGTCCCATCGGCACGATCATGATGATGGCCAGTGGCAACGTCAGGCTCTCGTACTGCGCCGCCAACACCAGGAACACCAGCAACAGCGCCAGCGGGAAGATCAGCACGCCGGAGTTGCCGGCGATGATCTGCTGGTAGGTCAGCTCCGTCCATTCGAAGGCGAACCCCTTCGGCAGCGTTTCCTTCGCGATCCGCGCCACCGCGTCCTGGGCCTGACCCGTCGAGTAGCCCGGCGCCGCACCGCCGTTCACGTCGGCGCTGAGAAAGCCGTTGTAGCGCATCGCCCGCTCCGGCCCCGAACTGTTCTGAATATGCAGCACCGCCGCCAGCGGCACCATCTCGCCGGAGGCGGCGCGCACCTTCAGTTGCCCGATATCCTCCGCCCGGGCGCGGAACGGCGCATCGGCCTGCACCCGCACAGAGTAGGTGCGGCCAAAGGCGTTGAAGTCGTTCACGTACAGCGAGCCCAGGTAGATCTGCAGCGTGTCGAACACATCCGTCACCGAGACACCCAGCTGACGCGCCCGTACCCGATCGATGTCGGCATAAAGCTGCGGCACGTCGATCCGTAGCCCGGTGAACATTCCAGCCAGCTCCGGCGCCTTGCGGGCAGCGGCGAGGAAGGCGTTGGTTGCCTCGTTCAACGCCTCGTAGCCCAGCCCAGCCCGGTCCTCGATCTGCAGCTTGAAGCCACCAATCGTACCCAGCCCCTGCACCGGCGGCGGTGGGAACACGGCGATGAACGCGTCCTGGATGGAGCCAAACTTGGCGTTGAGAGCGCCCGCTATCGCACCGGCCGACAAGCCCGGCGTCGTCCGCCGCTCGAACTCGTCCAGCGACACGAACACGATTCCGGCGTTGGAGCTGTTGGTGAAGCCGCTGATCGACAGGCCGGGGAAGGCGATGTTGTTGACCGCCCCCGGCTGCTTCTCGGCGATATCGCCCATGCGCTTGATCACGCTTTCGCTGCGGTCCAGGCTGGCGCCGTCCGGCAGTTGGGCGAAGCCAACTAGGTATTGCTTGTCCTGCGCCGGCACGAAGCCGCCTGGCACCGCCTGGAACAGCAGGTAGGCGACGCCGACCAGCACCAGGTAGACGCCCATCATCAGCGACTTGCGCCCGATCACCCGCGTCACCCCGCCGCCATAGGCGGCCGAGCCGCTGGTGAAGAACCGGTTGAAGCCGCGGAAGAACCAGCCCAACAGCCCGTCCAGCACCCGGGTCAGCCGATCCTTCGGCGCGTCATGCCCGCGCAGCAGCAGCGCCGCCAGCGCCGGCGACAGCGTCAGCGAGTTGACCGCAGAGATCACGGTGGAGATCGCGATGGTCAACGCGAATTGCCGGTAGAACTGGCCGGTGAGCCCGCTGATGAAAGCCAGCGGCACGAACACCGCCACCAGCACCAGCGCGATGGCGACGATAGGGCCGGACACCTCGGTCATTGCCTGGTACGTCGCCGCCTTGGGCGACAGCCCGGCCTCGATGTTACGCTCCACGTTCTCCACCACCACGATCGCGTCGTCCACCACGATGCCGATGGCCAGCACCAGGCCGAACAGGCTCAGCGCGTTGATGGAGAAGCCGAACAGGTGCATCACGCCAAAGGTGCCGATGACCGAGACCGGCACCGCGATCAGCGGGATGATCGACGCCCGCCAGGTCTGCAGGAACAGCACCACCACGATGACCACCAGCACCACCGCCTCCAGCAGCGTGTGGATCACCGCCTCGATGGAGGCGCGGACGAATTGCGTGGTGTCGTAAACTACCGCGTAGTCCACGCCGTCCGGCATGTTCTGCTTGATCTCCTCCATCGTCGCGCGCACCGCGTCGGCAATCTGGATGGCGTTGGAGCCCGGCGCCTGGAACACCGGCACCGCCACGGCGGATTTGTTGTTCAGCAACGAGCGCAGTGAATAGTCGGCGGCGCCCATCTCGATCCGCGCCACGTCGCGCAGCCGGGTCACCGCGCCGCCGGCTGCGGTCTTCACCACGATGTCACCGAATTCCTCCGGCGATTGCAGCCGGCCCTGCGCGTTGACCGAGAGCTGCAGGCTGAGGCCCGGGATATTGGGCGAGGCCCCCACCACACCGGCCGCGGCCTGCACGTTCTGTGCGCGGATTTCGGCCACCACGTCGCCGGCGGAGAGCCCGTGCTCGGCCATCTTCTGCGGATCGAGCCACACGCGCATGGCGTAGTCGCCGGACCCGAACAACTGCACGTCGCCCACCCCGGTGATGCGGGCCAGCCGGTCCTTCACGTTCAGCACGGCGTAGTTGCGGAGGTAGGTGATGTCGTACTTGTCGTTCGGCGACAGGATGTGCACCACCATCATCAGGTCCGGCGAGGACTTGATGGTGGTGATCCCCAGCGTCCGCACCACTTCGGGCAGCCGCGGCTCCGCCTGGCTTACCCGGTTCTGCACCAGCTGCTGCGCCTTGTCCGGGTCGGTGCCCAGGCGGAAGGTGACGGTCAGCGTCATCAAGCCGTCTGTGGTGGCCTGGCTGCCCATGTAGAGCATGCCTTCCACGCCGTTGATCTGCTCCTCGATCGGCGTCGCCACCGTTTCCGCGATCACCTTCGGGCTGGCGCCGGGGTAGTTGGCGCGCACCACGATCTGCGGCGGCACCACCTCGGGATATTCCGAGATCGGCAGCGCGCGCAGGGCGAGCAGGCCGGAGACGAAGATGATCACCGAAAGCACGCCCGCGAAGACGGGGCGGTCGATGAAGAACCTGGAGATATTCATGGAATGTGGTCCGGTCGGATTTAGCGGGTCGCGAGGGTGGCGGGCGTGATCATCGCCACGGGCTGCGGTGCCACCAAGGCACCGGGCCGGATGCGTTGCAGCCCGTTCACCACGATGCGTTCACCGGGCTTCAAGCCGGACGTGACCAGGCGCATGCCGTCCACGGCGCCGCCCAGCGACACCTGGCGATAAACGACCTTGTCGTCCGCTCCGACCACCATGACAAAGCGGCGATCCTGGTCGGTGCCGATGGCGCCCTCGCTGATGGCCAGCGCTGGTTCCGTGTGTGCCAACCCCAGCCGCAGCCGCGCGAACTGACCCGGCATCAGCCGGCCGTCCGGATTGTCGAACACCGCCCGCACCCGAACCGTGCCGCTGCGGCCGTCCACCACGTTGTCGACCAGTTGAAGCCGTCCCTGGAACGGCGTGCCCGGCGCGGCCAGCGTGCCCATCTGCACGGGGATACGCTCGATCTGCCCGACCAGGTCCCCCGCTGCTACCGGCGT
>JBPBQE010000167.1:0-4141 GCA_050954595.1 Janthinobacterium lividum
TTGGGCGCTCCAAGAGAGAAGACACGCAGCCCATCCGCCTCGATGGCGGCAATCGATGTCTCGGCATCATCAGTCTCGAAGCACATATGGTAGATCATGTTGCCGCGCTTGATCATCTGATCGATCGGCGAGGGTCCATCACCAGGCCAAATCACCTCGACGTCAGGCATATCGTCGTGATGTCGCATTGCGAGGTTGACGTTCTGGAGTGGATCAAAGGTTTGGGCGCCAGGCGTGTAGCCGAGAGTTTGGAGAAACCTGAAGGCTTGCTCCGGCGCAGGGACGGCGAGGCCGAGGTGATGAAAACGTAGTCCGTAGGCCGGAGAAAGGTTCACTGCCAGACACCCGATAACGCAAATTATGGAAAGTGATGGTGGTTACAGCTTGTCGATCCGCATGCCGTCGAAGGCAGGCTCAATGCCTTTCGGCAACCGCTTCTGCAGCCAAGCCCAGTCAAGGTCGAAACCCATGTGGGTCAGAATCATGCGGCGTGGCTTGATCTGATCGAACCAGGCGACAACTTGGGCGACGTTGGCGTGGGTGGTGTGCTTGCCACGCTGGAAGCAGTCGACCACCCAGGTGTCGACTCCCTCCAAAATGCCCATCGCGGTGTCGTCGAGGGTGGCGACGTCGGTGGAGTAAGCGAAGCCGCCATCACGAAATCCGATCGTCGACAGATAGCCGTGATCCTGTTCAAACGTCTGAAGCCGGAGGCCGCAAGTCTCGACGACGTCACCATAATTGATGGGTCGTTTGACCAATACCGGGCGAAAGAAGTTCGGCTGGGTCGTCCATTCCTTGAAGGCGTAGTCGAAGCGACGATCGAGGTCGGCGAGCGTCTTGGCCTCTGCGAAGGCATCTAGCGGGCGTTTGGCGATCCGGTTCAGGATGCGGACGTCGTCGATGCCGAGCACATGGTCGGCATGCGGGTGAGTAAACAGGATCGCGTCGACCCGGGGTATGGCGCAGGCCAGGAGTTGAGCGCGCATATCGGGTGAGCTGTCGATCAAGAGGCGTTCACCACCCTCCCCTTGCAGGACGATGCTCGACCGCGTGCGGCGGTTGCGCGGCTCGTTCGGGTCGCAGGCACCCCAATCTCCGGTGCCGTCGATGCCGCCGAGTTGCGGCACACCGGCCGAACCGCCGCAGCCCAGGATGGTGACGTTCATGCGGACGCTGCCGTGCGGGCGAACAAACGACGGAAATTGGCCGTGGTGAGCGCCCCGATCTCTTCCAAGGACATTCCACGGACCTCGGCCAGCGTGCGAGCCGTGTTGGCGACGTAAGCGGGTTCGTTGCGCTTACCACGGTGCGGAACGGGCGCCAGATACGGAGCATCGGTTTCCACCAACAGCCGATCGGCCGGGACCGAGGCTGCGATCGACCGGAGCTCAGTCGACTTCGGAAATGTCAGGATCCCCGAGAAGCTTACGTATCCGCCAAGAGCCAGAGCAGCCTCAGCGAGAGTGCGACCGGAACTAAAACAGTGAAGCAGAAATGTGAAGGAACCTCCTGTATCCCATTCTTCTTGCAGGATTGATGTAATGTCCGCGTCAGCGTCGCGCGCATGTATGACGAGAGGCAGGCCAGCAATACGGGCGGCACGAATATGACGCCGAAAGGATTCCTGCTGCTGATCTTGCGGTGCGCGTTTGTAGAAATAATCCAGGCCTGACTCGCCAATGCCGATGACCTTGGGGTGTCGAGTCAGGGCAACGATCGCGTCGGTTTCCGCCAACGGGTCTTCGCCGACGCTGTTCGGATGGACGCCAACCGTACACCAGACACGATCGCGGCTTTTCACCAGTTCGACGAGCTGGCGCGATTGCCCCATGCGCGTGCCGATCGTGACCATTTCAGTCACTCCCGCCTCAGCGGCACGAGCGACGATATCGTCTCGCTCAGCTGCTTCAAACATATCCAAGTGACAATGAGAATCTATTAACATGAACGGCTTAGGCTTCAGGTTCAACGTAGCGTGGGAAGATACCCTGTGGCGCCGGAAGGCTGCCTCCCTCGGGTATAGCGATATCGAGCGCGGCAAGATCTCGCTTGTCGGCGGGAACGCCGAGCTGATCGAGCATGCGACTCATGCTGTCTGGCATGAATGGCGTCAACACGGTCGCGATCACGCGAAGGGTGTCGACCAATACGCGGAGTACTGCGGCCATGCGTGCCGGGTCAGTCTTGCGTAGCGCCCAGGGTGCCTGATGATCGACATAGGCATTGGCGGCTCGGATCGTCTTCCAGATCTCCTCGAGCGCATCCCCCAGCGCCATCCGGTCCATCATCGGGCGCAAGGTGGCAGGTAACACGCGCGCCGGGTCCAGCAACGCCGAGTCAGCATCGGTCGGCACCGATGCTGCGGGAAGAACCCCGCCGAGGTTCTTGGCGATCTGTGACAGCGTGCGCTGCGACAAGTTGCCGAGGTCGTTGGCCAGCTCGGCATTGAGGCGGCGGATCAGGGCGGCATCGCTGAAGTCGCCGTCATTGCCGAACGGAATTTCACGCAACACGAAGAAGCGGACGGCGTCGATGCCGTAGGTCTCGACCAGGGCGATACCGTCGATGGCGTTGCCGAGCGACTTGCTCATCTTCTCGCCGCGCGCCGTCCACCAGCCATGCGCCACGATCCGCTGCGGCGCCGGTAGCCCAGCCGCTAAACAGACGGCCGGCCAGATCACGGCGTGGAAGCGGATGATATCCTTGCCGACGACGTGAATGTCGGCCGGCCAGAAACGCCAGAGCGGATCGGCATCGTCCGGAAAGCCGCAGGCGGTCAGGTAGTTGATCAGCGCATCGAGCCAGACGTACATGACGTGGTCCGCGTCGTCCGGCACCGGCACGCCCCAGGCAAAGCCGGAGCGGCTGACCGCGAGATCCTTGAGACCGCCGCGGACGAAGCTGACCACTTCGTTGCGCCGACCCGGCGGTAGGATCCGGTCGGGGATGGCATCGTAGAACTCGAGTAGTCGGTCGCCCCAGTTGGAGAGGCGGAAGAAGTAGCTGGGCTCGCGCATCCATTCCACCGGCGCACCGCTTGGTGCGAAGCGGGTGCCGTCGGTCGCGGTGGTCAGCTCGTCTTCATTGTAGAAAGCCTCGTCGCGGAGGGCGTACCAGCCTTCGTAATGGCCCAGGTAGATGTCGCCATTATCGCGCAGACGGCGCCAGATCTCCTGGCAGGCCCGCGCGTGTCGGGCCTCGGTGGTGCGAATGAAGACGTCGTTGGACAGGTTCAGCACCGGCCCGAGAGCACGGAACTTGGCGGAAACATCGTCGACAAAGGCCTGCGGTTCGACCCCGGCGTCGCGAGCGGCTTGCTCGACTTTCTGACCGTGCTCGTCGGTGCCGGTGACGAACAGCACGTCGATGCCGTCCAGACGCTTCCAGCGCGCGAGCGTGTCGGCGGCGATGGAGGTGTAAGCGTGGCCAAGATGCGGCGCGCCGTTGACGTAGAAGATCGGCGTCGTGATGTAGAAAGTCGAAGCTGTGTTCTCAGGGGGCATTAAGCAGTTCCAGGCTGGCCACGATCGCGTGGCGCTTATCCAGGTTGGAGCGCTCGGTCTCGTCTTGCAGGCGGCCCAGCGCGTGCCACACTTCGCCCCATTCGCCTAGGGGGCGGCGGGAGAGGAAAGCATCTGCCCTGCCCTGCCCGCCACTGCGTGCGGCGTCGCGGACGGCGGTGCTCAGGCGGTCGCGGAGCATGTGCATGAACGTAGAGTGGCTGGCCTCGCTGCGGTTCAGCTTGTCGGCAAGGTCCCAGGCACGGGTGATCGAGGGTGCCGCGTCGGCGCGCAATACACCATCGACTAGAGCGCCGATCACCACGCCACCCTCGTCGGCCAGCAACGCGGCCCGACCCGGTGATCCCTCCGCCAGAGTTACCAAGTTGGGATCGTGATCGGGAAGGATGACGGCGAGCGCTTGATCCATCGCCGCCGGGTCGAGCGGGTCCAGGCGGAGGTGGCGGCATCGGCTGCGGATGGTCGGCAGCAGCCGTCCCGGTGCCGCGCAGGTCAGCAACAGAACCGCGCGCGCCGGCGGCTCTTCGAGCACCTTGAGGATCGCGTTGGCGGCGTTGCGGTTCAGGTGTTCGGCGCCGTCGACGATCACGACGCGCCAGCCCCCCTCGGCCGGGGTC
>JBPBQE010000480.1:0-4110 GCA_050954595.1 Janthinobacterium lividum
AGGAGCGGGTGGCGCCGATATCGACCGGAGCGGCGACCATGGCGGGAACGACGCCCAGCACGTGGCCGGCGCGTTCCGCCCGTCTTTCCATGCCCGCGACCACGGCTTCGGCCTCGGCTTCGCGTCCCATGCTGGCGAGCCAGCGCGGCGATTCCGGCAGCGCGCGCCGCCACCACAGCAGCATCAGGATCGGCAGCGCGGTCGCCACGAGCACCCAGCGCCAGGCTTCCGGATGGAGCGGAATGATAAAGTAGCCGAGCAAGGCGGCAGCCACGAAGCCGAACGAGAAAAAGCCGGCCAGCGACCCGGTGAACCGCCCGCGATACCGGCCCGCCACGAACTCCGTCAGGAACGGCGCGATGATGGCGGACTCCGCCCCGGTACCGGCACCGGCGACGACCCGGCAGGCCAGGAATGTCGGCCAATCCTGCGCAAAGGCGGAGACGACGGAGGCGACGCAGTAGATCACCAGCGCCCACATCATCACCGCCTTGCGCCCGATGGCATCGCCGATCAGGCCGGCGAACAAGGCGCCGAAGAAGAAGCCGACATAGGTGGCGCTGCCCAGGAAGCCGACCTGGATGCTGCTGAGCGACCAACTGGTGCGCAGGATCGGCAGCACGAAGGCGACGACGGCGGCGTCCAACCCATCGAACGCATATCCGAGACCGCCGATCAGCAGCAGCTGCCAGTGGAACGGGTTGAACGGAATGCGTTCGATACGCGCGGCTATGTTGGACATCGGCGTTCCTGTGGTCAGCGTGAAGGGGAGGGCGGCGGCCCGGCTGTCCCGGCAATCTCGGCGCGCAGGTGCCGTTTCCAGTAGGCGAGCAGCTCGGTGAAGTAGCCGGGCTCGTCGCGCAGCACGCTCTGCGCGACCATGCCGCGGATCAGGCACATGGTGGCATTGAGCGTCACCCGCGCCTGCTCCGGGCTCAGCCCGTTGGCGGAAGCGAGCTTGGCCCAGACCAGGTCCAACGCCCCATGAAATCGTTGCACGACGGGGATCAGGCTGTCCCGAAACGGCGGGTTGTGTCGCGCTTCCGGCAGGTATTCCATCGTAATGTAGAACAGGCCGTCCGACATGACCGCCCAAAGGTGGTCGACGGTTTCCTCGACACCTGGCCGGCCCGCTATGGCGCTCGCGGCAAAAGCGTTCAGTGACGAGGTGACCTGGTCAAGCTGATGGGAGATCGATCGCACCACCAGATCTTCCTTGCTGGCGAACTGATGCGTCAGCGCGCCGCGCGAGACGCCGGCCGAGCGGGCGACCTCGGCCGTGGTCAGCCGTGTGTAGCCGACGTCGAGCAGCAGGCGGAGCGTCGCCTCCTGCACGGCCTGCTGGGTGCGATCGCTCCGTTGCTCCTGGGTCTGCCTGACCGGTGATCGGTTTGCCACGAAGACACCTTATCCGCGATGCCTCGATCGACACATCAAATAACAAACCGATCAACATGTTTGTTTCGTCGATGCCTCTGGAGCGCTCCGGATCGGGCGTGCGGCACCGCTTGGCGGGATTGCCAAACACGAGCATATCCTGGTCCAGCGCGATCTCGAGCGGAGTCCTGCCCGAGCCGGTGCGAGGAGAGGTCCAGTGCGACACGCCCCATCACTGTCGGTAGTGGTCCGACCATGATGCTGACCCGGCGAGCCGCGCTCGGTGCGGCCGCAGTGCTGGTCGCGGCCGCCAAGCCCGAACCAGATCAAGCCTTCTCCGCCTCGATGGTACGCAATCGCGCCGCCGACTTGGCGCGGGCACCGTTCCACGATCCGCAGACGCCGCTGCCGCCGGGAACGGACGCCCTCAGCTATGACGGCTACCGCGCGATCAACTTCCGGCAGGAGCGGGCGCTGTGGCAGGGATTGCCGTTCCGCATCGGCCTGTTCGCCCGGGGGTTCCTCTACGCGCGCGGCGTCGAGTTGTTCGAAGTGACGAACGGGGCCAGCGCGCCGATCGGCTTCGCGCCGGAGATGTTCGACGTCGGCGGCGGCCCGGCCCTGCCATCGAACCTCGGCTTCGCCGGGTTCCGGGTGCATGCGGCCATCAATCAGCCCGACTTGTTCGACGAGTTCTGCGTCTTCCTGGGGGCAAGCTACTTCCGGGCGGTCGGGCGCAACACCTTCTACGGGCTTTCGGCGCGCGGGCTGGCGATCGGCACCGGCCGCCCCGAACCGGAGGAGTTTCCGTTCTTTCGGGCATTCTGGTTGGAGCGACCCGCCCCGGGAGCGACGGCACTGGTGGTGCACGCGCTGCTCGACAGCCCGAGCATCGCCGGCGCCTACCGCTTCCTACTGCGCCCCGGAGAGACGACCACCATCGACGTGGAGTGCACGCTGTATCCGCGCGTCGCGATCGCCGATTGGGGGCTGGCGCCGTTGACCAGCATGTATCAGTTCGCGCCACGCGATCGCGCCGGTCCCAAGGGCGACGATTGGCGGACAGCGGTGCACGACAGCGACGGACTCGCCGCGAGCAACGGTTCCGGCGAAACGTTCTGGCGGCCGTTGATCAATCCGACCCGTGTGGAGACCACCGCCTTCGGCGACTTCGATCAGCGTGGCTTCGGCCTGTTGCAACGCAAACGCGGCTTCGAGGACTATGGCGACATGCAGGTGCCGTACGAGCGACGCCCCTCGGCCTGGGTGGAACCGATCGGATCATGGGGCGAGGGCACGCTGGATCTGGTCGAGATCCCGACAGCGACGGAATTCAATGACAACATTGTCGCATTCTGGCGCGGGCGAGCGAGCCTACGGGCGGGATCGGAGAACCAGTTCACCTATCGGCTATACTGGGGTGCGACGACGCCCGGCGACCGCCCGCTGGCGCGGCTGCAGCAGATGCGGACGGGCCGAAGCGGCAAGACGATGGTGTTCGTACTCGACTTCACGGGCGAGAGCCTACGCGGCCGAGGCGATACGCCCAAGACCAGCGTTGTGCTGTCGTCGACCAGCGGCGTTCTGCGGGAAGGCTTTTCAGGACCGAACGGGCAAGATGGCGGCTGGCGAATCAGCCTGGAATTCGATCCCGCCGATAGGGCCACCGCAGATCTGACCTGTAGTCTCCTGAGCGAAACGACCTTATTGGCGGAGCAATGGCGCTATCGCTGGACAGCGTGAACTCTCAAGTTGTTAAAGCGTCCCGATACCTTTCGGCATCGGGACAAACGCTTAGGCCGCCGTGGTGTATTGCTTGAGCATGGTCGGGATGTAACCGGCGAGCCAGTTGCCCATCTCGTCTTCCTCTTCCTTCATCTGCTTCAAGATGGCGACGTCCTCGCTGAACCCGGCCATCTCCGCCATCGTCATCAGCACGGTGTATGACCCGGCCTCGTACGCCTTGTAGCCCATGGCAGCGAGCACGTTCTTGATGACGTCATCGCCCGACGGCGCATGCACGAACCCGGCCACCGTCGCCACGGTGCCAGCCACGGCTTCCTTGAGCACGGACTTGCTAGTGCCATGCTTTTCGAGCATCGCATCCAACTTGGCAGCCTGTGCCGTCGAGCGATCCTTGTCTTGCTGCATGCGGGTTTGTAGTTCGGGATATGCCTTCATCCGCGGCATTTCGTTCTGAATGGTGCCGATAGCCTGTGTCTCGACGGCGTGCTGATTACGCAGGCCGGTGATGTAAGTGTCCTTGAGGTTCATGATCGTCTCCGTGGGATCCGCTACTGCAACGTCTCGCGGCGCAGCGGTTCAGGAGGCGGTCCATCAGAAAAAATTGTCCTTGACGAAACCCGTGACGACCGCATGCCGGTCTCCTCACCGATCGCCGCCGAGCCGGTTGCCACCGCGTCCGAGCAGGAAGTCGATCAGGTGATTCCGCACCGCCGTGTAGTTCGGATCATGATGCAGTTCCGTTCGCACCCGGTCGGTCGGCAGTGGATTGACCACGATCTCCGCGATCCGTGCGTGAGGTCCGGCGGTCATCAGCACGATCTTGTCCGCCAGGAAGATCGCCTCGTCGATGTCGTGGGTGATCATGAAGGTGGTCTGACCGCTGCTGACGCAGATACGCCGGGCTTCGTCCTGCAACGTGCCGCGGCTCAGCGCGTCCAAAGCCGAGAACGGCTCGTCCATCAGCAGGATCTTCGGCTCGATCGACAA
>JBPBQE010000045.1:0-4107 GCA_050954595.1 Janthinobacterium lividum
GGTGACCGTGTAGTCGCCGCTACTCGAGATTGTTTTATTATCAAGAGCGCCAACATCGAAATTCGCCATAGTCGATCACCTACAAAAATGATTACACTGTTCGTTATGACGAACCTCGCCAATCGGCAGGAAGTAACGCCCGTTGCAAACGTGCAGTCATGAGATGTGTTGAGATGCACGCCTTTTGCATCCAGTTAACATCAATAATTAACTGTCCAAAATTGTCAATTATAGCTTAATTCTACTTCATATCACGTCTAGTCCTAGGCACTTTAGTTTTAAGGCAGGGCGAATATTGCGAACCGTTCCGGCGAACTCGGCCTACGGTCAGGATCTGATTCTTCTCACTGGCGGTCTCATTATATCATCAGTTTATACAACCCAAGGTTGTGACTTGGCTGTCATGTTGCGTACACAGAACACAAGTAAGTGCGTGATCTTTACTAACGTTTCTTAACCAGATTGAAACTTTGGCGTCTATGTTGGGACCGGTAAGATGTACCTCCAGCCACAGTCACTTGCGGGTGGTCTAGGAGGCGAACACCTTCGAGACTTCATGCGGGAATAGCTGACAAATAGCTCGAACTTCGCCCTGAACGCGCAGCCGGGCTGGTAGCCCAGGAGCTGCAAGCTCGATTGGACATGCTGGCCACAGGTGCCAAATCGGCGACTGTCCAGCGCCGCGCAGGTTCAGTCTGCATGTGGCTCGTTTAGCTGGTTGGCTGCGTACTGAATGGCGCCATGATGGTAATCAACCACGACGCGACCGGCGTCGCCCAGGTTGCGCAGGAGGTGCCAGCGGTCAGTGACCTCGATCGTGGGCTACCTCAATGCGGGGATATTGGCATGACCAGCAAGCAAAGGCCTCCGCCTGTAGGTCGGGCAGGAAATGCGAAGACAAGAACTTCTCAAGTTCGGCGGAGCGAGGTGTACCTGGTCCAGGAATCCCGCAGGGCATGGTAGAGATATTCCATGCATACGACCCACTCGGCGATCGGCTATGACCCAATCTTAGTTGCATTGTCGATCGCGATTGCGACCTTTGCCGCCTTTACGGCGCTGGAACTCGGGGATCGCGCCATTTTAAGCAGTGGTCGAACGCGGTCGATCTGGATTGCCACCGCTGCGGTCGCCATGGGCGGCGGCATCTGGTCGATGCACTTCGTCGGTATGCTCGCTTTCCGGCTACAGGCGCCGATCGCCTATGATCTCGGCCGAACTCTGCTGTCATTATTAGTGGCCATCGGTGCCACGGCAGCCGCGTTCTTCTGGGTCAACAAACAGCGCCAACCCAAGGTCGGGCGAGGAGCCCGGTTATCAGCGATGTCCCGGATCGGGATCGCCGGGCTGCTGATGGGCGGCGCGATCGCTGGTATGCACTACATCGGAATGTCGGCGATGGAGATGCCGATGGAGCTCAGCTTCGATACCGGCCGCGTTGTTCTGTCGGTAGTGATTGCCATCGTCGCCTCGGTGGCCGGGCTGTCGATCGCGTTTCGGCACCAAAACTTCGCGATGCGCGTCACGGCGGCCATGGTGATGGGCCTTGCGGTGAGCGGGATGCACTATACCGGGATGTGGGCGGCGCATTTCACGCCGAACGCAGCGGCGGCCATGCCGGAGATGTCACACATGGCGGATGCGGCTGTCACCGCGACCGGTCATGTCGGGCCGGCCGGCTTGGCGTTGTCCGTCGTGCTGGCGACGTTCCTCATCCTTTTCCTGGCCCTGCTCGCGTCCAACGTCACGCAGCAGCGCTCGCAGCGAATGCTGCGGCAGAGCGACCTGCGCTTTCGCGTCGCGGCCGAGGCGGTCGGCGACATCATCTGGACCAACTCGCCCGAGGGCCGGATGGTGGGTGCGCAGCTGGACTGGTCCCGCTTCACCGGCCAGCAACAGGCAGACTACGAGGGGTTCGGATGGTCCGCCGCAATCCATCCCGACGATCTGACGCCGACGCTCGATGCCTGGAAGGCATCAGTCGCGCAGCGGCGTCGGTTCGATTTCGAACACAGGGTGCGCCGGGTCGATGGCGCGTGGCGGGTTTGCGCGGTGCGGGCCCTGCCGGTGCTCGACGAGACTGGCGCGATCGTGGAGTGGGTCGGCGTCCACGAGGACATTACGGAACGACGCGACGCCGAGGTCGAATTGCGGGCGGCGCGCGACCGGGCCGAGGCGGCCAGTGCGGTGAAGAGCAACTTCATCGCCAACATCAGCCACGAGCTCCGCACGCCGCTGTCGGCCATCATCGGGTACACCGAGATGATCATGGAAGAGTGCGAGGAGGCCGGCGGCGGCGCTGCGCTGCTGTCCGATCTGGCGAAGATCGACGGCAATGCGCGGCATCTGCTGGGCTTGATCAACGATCTCCTGGACCTGACCAAGATCGAGGCAGGCCGGATGGACGTGCTGATCGAGCCCGTCGATCTAGTCCCGATGCTGCGCAGGATCGAGGCCGACGTCCGGCCCTTGGTCGAACGGCGCGCGAACCGATTACTCCTCGTGATGCCGACGGACCCGATCATGATGCAGACGGATGCGACCAAGCTTCGGCAGATGTTGCTCAACCTGCTCGGCAATGCCGCCAAATTCACGGAGGGCGGCACTATCACCCTGGCAGCCTATCGCGATGCCGCGGACGCCTCCGCCGTGGTGTTCGACGTCACCGATACCGGCATCGGCATGACCGACGAGCAGAAGAGCCGCCTGTTCGAACGCTTCACCCAGGCGGACGCCTCGACCACGCGCCGTTTCGGTGGCACCGGCCTCGGCTTGGCGTTGACCAAGGCCTATGTGTCGCTGGTCGGCGGAACTATCCGGGTCCGCAGTACCGAAGGCGTCGGCAGCACCTTCACGCTGAGACTGCCGGCTGTCTTCCAGCCCGGCGTTGACGTCGAGCCGCAGGACGACGTCGAACGTACCGATCACACCCAACCAGCCAACGCGTGAACGGGTCGAGCCCTAAGCTCGTTTGGCTCAAGGTTAGATGCGCTACCCTATTGTAAGGATGTCGGGCCGGCTTGGGATGATCCTTCGGTCTGCCTGGGTGCCACTACGGTGGCTTCTTGGCCTGCCATCGCCGCGACCTGCCCTGCCAACGCGCATGACCGCGGACGAGGTTCGAAGCATTGCCAACACGGCGGCCCTGGCAGCAGGGTACTCGCTCGAGCCCATGGACCCGCAACCTTGTCGAACCGGGGAACGGCTGGTTTGGACGGTGGTCAGCGCCACGAAAGGGAGCGGTTGGCAGCTGGAGATCGATGATGCGACGGGGGTGGCCGGGTCGATCGAACGGTGGGGCCTGCGGTGAGGCGACCGCTTGACAGGGACGACCCGAGTTCGGACGTTTCGGCTCCAGACAAATTCGTGCTGTGTATCGGAACTATAAGATGAGGCCATCGCGGTCATGATCGAGCGCCGCTCCGCTGCTGCCAAGCCGACCCGGGCACAATGAGAAACCCGCTCACCTACCTGGCGACGCTACCGGACTTCCTGTCCTGGTTCGCCGTCGCTGCTGCCATGGCCGGTGTCTTCATGCTGACTTACATTCGGCTGACGCCATGGCGTGAGATCCAACTGATTCGCGCCGGCAACGCTGCGGCAGCACTCAGCTTCACCGGCACGCTGACGGGCTACGTCCTTGTGCTGTGCAACGTCATGCGACACGCGGTTTCTAGGACGGACATGCTGAGTTGGGGCGCCGTTGCGTTGATCATCCAGTTGGTGGCGTTGCTGGCCGCTCGACTCATCCTTGGCCCGGGGCTGCGCGACCGCATGGAGCGCGGCGACCTGGCGGTCGGGATCGTTGTGGCCGGGCTCAGCCTGGCGTTCGGCCTGCTCAATGCCGCCACCATGACGCCGGACGGGGCGTCCGGTGGAGGTTCTTGAGCATGCGCCGGTCTGCCACCATCACCCTGACGCTGCTGGCCGGGGCCGGGTTGGGTCTGGCGTACTGCCACAACGAGCCGGATACGGACGGCGTGCTCGAATCGGAGGCGGCCTGCGTCGCTCGGCTGGGCGACGATGCCGGCTCCGAATGCGCGGACGTGTTCCAATCCGCACGTCGAACCCACGCGGCGACGGCGCCCCATTTCGGCTCGGCCGAGG
>JBPBQE010000362.1:0-4072 GCA_050954595.1 Janthinobacterium lividum
CCGCCGGCTTGCACGTGGCACCAGGTTCGCCAGACCGAGCGCAGCACGACGAGGTTGACGGTGGCGATGGCGAACAGGAAGGAGGCGGAGACCGCGGTACCGATGACGCCGCCGATGCTCCTGAACTGCTCGAAGCGGCCGCTCAGCACCGTCGCGGTGGCGGCGATGCCGGCGGCGGCGAGGATGACGACGCTCGAGTGTCCGAGGGCGAAGAAGAAGCCCACGCTGACCGGCCGCTTGCCGGCCTGCATCAGCTTGCGGGTGACGTTGTCGATGGCGGCAATGTGGTCGGCGTCTACGGCATGGCGGAGCCCGAAGCCGTAGGCGAGCAGGGCGGTGCCCAGGAACAGGGGCTGGTCGCGGAATAGCAGGATGGCCCAGAGCCATACGATCAGGTTGGCGGCGATCAGCAGGCTGTAGATGCCGATCAGCCTTCCACGCAGGCCGGCATGTCCGTCGAAAGTCCGGGTCAGCAAGGCAAGCATCGTTGTCCGTCCAGTCGGAATGCGCGGTGTTGAGTTTCAGCCCGCTTGCGCGGAATTATTGAGCAGAGAACGATGGTTCATTCCTCGCCCGATGGCAAACCGACTGGACTGTAGATGCCGCGACCGGCGATGTTCTTACACGGGTGATGCGGTGCCGCGCAGACAGGCGAGCAAAGCCTGCGCGGGATGCGGCAACACCTGGCCATCGACGATCTTGGCTTGCGAGCGGCAGGAATAACCGGTGGCCAGCAGCCGCCCGGTCGCGGCCCAGTCGGCGACGTGCTTGCCCCAACTCATCTCGTAAATCTCCTCGGAGGTGGCGCGGTGCTCACTCTCGTGGCCGTAGGTACCGGCCATGCCGCAGCAACCGGAGGACAGCACGCGCAGGCTGGCGCCGGCCGCGGTGAATGCGGCCTGCCAATCGCGCAGGCTGGCGACGGCGAGCGCGCGCTCGGAGCAGTGCGGCAGCAGCAGGAACTCGCCGCCGCCCTGCCCGGCCGGCACCGCGTCCAGATGCCGCTTGAGCCATTCCTGCACCAGCAGCACCGGCGGCGGGCGGTCTGCTTCGGGCAGCATCTGATATTCGGAACGGTAGGTTAGCGTCATGGAGGTGTCGACGCCGACCAGTTCGACGCCGGTTGCCGCCAAGTCTTTCAACATGGCCGCGTTGCGGGTGGCGGTGCGGGCAAAGGCACCCAGGAAGCCATGCACGTGCAGCGGCTTGCCGTTGGGGCGGAACGGGGCGACGAACGGGCGGAAGCCCATGGTCTGCATCACGTCCAGCACCGCCAGCACGGTCTGCGTCTCGTACCAGCTGGTGAACGCGTCCTGCACTAGCACCACGCTGCGGGCGCGCTCGGCGGGCGAGATCGCCGCCAAGGCCTGCGGCGTTGCGTCGGCGATGCCGCGGGCGGCGAGTTCGCGCCGCATGGAGATGGTCGAGAATGTCGGCGTATGCACCAGGCCGATCGCGCGCATGGCGGCGCGGCCGACCGGGCTAGCGAGGACGAGGTTATACGGGGCGCGTAGCTTGCCGATGGCGGGGAGCATGGCTTCCAGAGAGCCTACCAGGTAGTCGCGCAGGGGCCTGGAGTATCGGCTGTAGTACAGCTCGAGGAACTTGGCTCGGAAGGTTGGCACGTCGACCTTGATCGGGCATTGCCCGGTGCAGGACTTGCACGCGAGGCAGCCGTCCATGGCCGCTTTCACGTCGTGGGAGAAGTCGGGCTCGTGCGACCGCGTGTTGCGCAGCCGGGTGAGCCAGCCGCGCCAGAGCGGCGTTTGCCGGAAGGCGGCGGCTTCGGTCGCCGGGTCGAAGCCGAGGGCGGCGAGTTGGCGCAGCCAGTCGCGGGTGAGCGAGGCGCGGCCCTTGGGTGAGTGACGGCGGTCGCGGGTCACCTTGTAGGACGGGCACATGGCCTCGTCCGGGTCCCAGCTGAAGCAAGCGCCGTTGCCGTTGCAGTGCAGCGCCTCGTCATAGGCGGCGCGGACCGGCGCCGGGATTGTGCGGTCGAGTTGGCCGCGGCGGACCGGGCCGTCGACCGTCAGCAGGGTGCCGCCGTCGGGGGCGGCGATCTTGCCGGGATTGAGCTGGTTGCGCGGGTCGAAGATGGCTTTGATCGCCTGCAGCGTCGGATAGAGCGGGCCGAAGAAGCGCGGCGAGAACTCCGAGCGCACGCCCTTGCCGTGCTCGCCCCATAGCAGGCCACCGTATTTCTGCGTGATGCGGACCACGTCCTCGGTGACGGCGCGGATCAGGTTGTCTTGCGCCGGGTCCTTCATATTGATGGCAGGGCGGACGTGCAGCACGCCGGCATCGACATGGCCGAACATGCCGTAGGTCAGGCCGCGGGCGTCGAGGGCGGCGCGGAACTCGGTGATGTAGTCGGCCAGGTGCTCGGGCGGTACGGCGGTGTCTTCGACAAAGGCGATCGGGCGGGCGTCGCCCTGCATGTTGCCGAGCAGGCCGACGGATTTCTTGCGCATGTCCCAGATGGCGAGCACATCCGCCTCGTCATGGGCGACTGTGAAGCCGCGGCGCCCTCGGGTGTGGCCGGCCTGGTCGAGCGCGGCGGTGATGCGGGCCAGCGGGGCGTCGACGGCGGCGGCGTCGTGGCCGACAAACTCGACCATGTTGACGCCGGTGGCGCGCTGGCCGTCATCGTCGGGGAAGTAGCGCCGCACGGCGTCCCAGATGACATCGTTCTGCGCCAGGCCGAGCACCTTGGAGTCGATCGTCTCGATGGAGGCGGCGCCGAAGCGGACTAGCTCCTGGGCGTCGCGCAAGGCGGCGTCGAAGCTGTCGTAGCGGATGTTGACCAGGGCGGAGTGCTTCGGGATCGGGATGATGTTCAGCTTGGCTTCCGCCAGCAGCGCCAGGGTGCCCTCGCTGCCGCACAGCACCGAATTGAGATTGAAGCGGCCTTGTTCGTCGCGGATGTGGGCCAGGTCGTAGCCGGTCAGGCAGCGGTTCAGTTTCGGGAAATGCGACGCGATCAGGTCGGCTTGCTCGCGCTGAACGGTGTCGACCAGGCGATGCACGGCGCCGACCAGGTCGGTGCGGCGCTGCACCCGGCGCAGCTCGTCGTCGTCTAGGACGCCGGAAGTCCACACCGTGCCGTCCAGCAGCACGGTGGTGAGTTCCAGCACGTGGTCGCGCGTCTTGCCATACAGGCACGAGCCCTGCCCGCAGGCATCGGTGCTGATCATGCCGCCGATGGTGGCGCGGTTGGAGGTCGACAGCTCCGGCGGGAAGAACAGTCCGTGCTCGGCCAGTGCGGCATTGAGCTGGTCCTTGACCACGCCCGCTTGCACCCGCACCCAGCCTGCCTCGGCGTTGATCTCGAGGATGCGGTTCATGTGGCGCGAGACGTCCACCACCAACCCCTCAGTCAGCGACTGTCCGTTGGTGCCGGTGCCGCCGCCGCGGGGCGCCACCGCGATGCCGGCAAAGCGCGGCTCGGCCAGCATGCGGGCGATGCGCTGCAGGTCGTCCGCCGTGCGCGGATAGGCGATGGCTTGCGGCAGCAACTGGTAGATCGAGTTGTCCGTCGCCGATACGACCCGGTCGCCGTAGCCCGGCGATAGATCACCCTCGAACCCGCGCAGCCGAAGCTCGGTGAGGAAGTCGGCGTAGGGCGAGGCCGGAGCCGGGCTTTCCATGAGGCGAGGCAGCAAGGCGTGTTCCCCCGTTATATCGGTGCTCGACCACATATGCGCGGGAACCCGGATTTGTGAATGCTAGTGCCCGATCTCGGCGAAGGGGCGCAAGCGCGAATCAGAAAACAGAACGGCGTTCGATTTTCGTTGAATCGCGGCATCGTTCCGTTTTAATCGAAATGCGACGATTGCGGAAAGCGATCGCGACGGGAGGGGACCAATGGCGCCAACACACATCCAGGCCCATGCGGACAGCTTCACGCCCGAGCAGGAGCGGGTGCTGTCCAAGGTTTTGTGGCGCATCGTCCCCTTTCTGCTGCTTTGCTACATCTTTGCCTATCTGGACCGGGTTAATGTCGGCGTTGCCGGCCTGACAATGAACCGCGACCTGGGGTTGTCGCCCGCCCAGTTCGGCTGGAGCGCCGGGC
>JBPBQE010000144.1:0-4060 GCA_050954595.1 Janthinobacterium lividum
CTTGACGTTCCTGCAGGAGCAGTTCGGCAAGAGTGGACCCTACTATTATTGGATCGCTCGCGGGGTGGACGAGCGCCCGGTCAGGGCTAACCGCATCCGTAAGTCGGTCGGTGCCGAAAATACCTTCTCCGAGGACCTCACCGCGCTCTCGGCCATGCACGAGCAGCTTCGTCCCCTGGCGGAGAAGGTCTGGGGGCATTGCCAGCTATCCGGCACACGTGGGCGAACCGTGACGCTGAAGGTGAAGTATGCCGACTTCCAGCAGATCACGCGCAGCCGCTCCTTTGTCGACTTCGTGCCGGGTGTGGCCGTGCTGGAGAGCACCGCGCTGGACCTGCTCAAGCCGTTGCTGCCGGTGCGGCTCGGTGTGCGATTGCTCGGCGTTACCTTGTCGTCGCTGAACACCGAGGACATTCCAGCGAACCAACAATTGACGCTGGAAATCTAGCGACGCTTCAGCGTGCCAGGTCAGAGCTGATCCGCGCAGGATGACCAGGGACCGAAACGCTTACCGTGGTCGTGTTGCGGTCCTGACAGCTTCCGGCGTAGCTGGTCCATAAATCGGGGGAACGATCGATGCGATGGTTACTAATGTCGGCTGTACTCTGCGCCGTCGCCTTACCTGCGCTGGCTCAGACGACGAGTGCCGAGGATCAGGGGCCGTTGACGATCGCCAAGCAAGGCAGCTTTTTCGTTGGCGGCCGCGACGTGAAGTCGGACACGCTGTCTACCCTGCCGGCCTATGCGGCCTCCGGGACGATCACGGTGGATCAGATGTATGTGCATTTCCAGGTGCCGGCCGGGCCTCCTGCGGTGCCGATCGTGCTGATCCATGGCTGCTGCCTGACCGGTAAGACCTGGGAAACCACGCCGGACGGGCGGATGGGCTGGGACGAGTATTTCGTCCGCAAGGGACGGCCGGTTTACGTGATCGACCAAGCCTGGCGAGGGCGCTCGGCGGCCGACATCTCGGCGATCAATGCCGTGAAAGCCGGCAAGGCACCTCCCGACCAGCTCCCAACCGTATTCGCGGCCGGGCACGAAGGCGCCTGGGCGATCTTCCGGTTCGGGCAGACCTATCCGCAGGTGATGCCGGGGCTGCGTTTCCCGCTCGCGTCAGCAGGAGAGTTCTGGAAGCAGATGGTACCGGACTTCCTGGCCAACCTGCCGACCCCGAACCCGACCGTGCCCGCACTTTCGGAACTGGTGCAACGGATTGGCGGCGGCGTGCTGATGAGTCACTCGCAATCCGGCATCTACCCCTTTCAGACGGCTGCGCTGAGCCAAGCCGGAATTGCGGGGATCGTCGCGGTCGAGCCAGGTGCTTGCCCGTTACCGACGGACGATCTGGCACCCTATAAGGGCCTGCCGATTCTCGTGCTGTTCGGTGACTACGTCGACCAATTCCCGCGCTGGGCACCCAGGCTGGCGAACTGCCGCGCCTTTGTGGCTGCGGCGAATGCGGCGGGAGGCCGGGCGGAGGTGCTGGTGCTGCCGGAGGTCGGCATCCACGGCAACACGCACATGCTGATGCAGGACGACAACAACCTGCAGATCGCCGACCTCCTATTGGCCTGGATCGGTAAGAACGTCACCGCCTCTCCTAAGCCCTGAAACAGGCAAGTTGGCGGCTCTCGTTCAGGCCGTCAGCAAAGGCTGCAAGTCGCGGATGTCACCGAGCCTTTCCAGCGCGTTGATCATCTCGATCAGCTTTGCAGTTTTGGATTGTCCGAGCACTGGCTGCATCAGGTCGCGCGCCTTGGCGTTGACAGCCTCGGTGTCGAGCGGGTTTTCCTTGGTCCCGGGCGGAAACCTGGTGTGATGGCTGAGAACTCGCCCATCCATCATTATCACCTCGACGATCGCGCCACGCGGCGCCGCCGGGTCCATCAGCGCCGCATCGGGGACAACGGTGATCTTGGCGCGTTCCGCCCGGATCGCCGGATCGCGCATCAATGCGACGTCGTGGCTATCGGCGAACGACACCGCCCCTTTGATCAGCGCCAGCGCCACGAGATGCCCGCAATTGACGTCTGGCATGGCGCTGTCGCCGACGATGCCCTGCGCATCGGTCGGGATTTTCACCAGGATGCTGCGGACGTTCTCCGGCGTCAGGCCGTTCTCCTTGCGTAGCCACAGCAACGCATCGAGCGGCGATTGGATCGGGTAGCCGACCGAGAACGTCTTGATCGCTGTCTCCGTTACGTAGAACAAACTGCCGAGCCCGCGCACCATCTCCTCCGGCCGCGGCTGGCTTGAGAGCGCGATGAACAGGTTGTTGGTCCCGTCCAACACGTCCGACACCCCGGTCAGGCCGGCGCGTACCATACTGACTGCGGTCAGGCCGTTGCGAGTGCCCATACCGGCGAAGTCGAAGGCCTTCTCGATATGATCCTTGTCCTTCACCCAGCTCCATAGACCGGAGACCTGCTGGGCGGTGTACGACAAAGCGTAGCGCATGCCCGTTTCGTCTAGCCGGGCCAACGACGCCGCAGCACCGAGCGCCACGAAGCCGGACGCTGTTCCCTCGGCGCTCCGATGCGTACCGCGCACCAGATCGGGGCCGAGCGCCATCAGCAGGCGGCAGCCGAGATCGTAGCCGAGTGCCACCGCGCGCATGAAATCCTGCCCGCTGCCGCCGACCTGCTCGGCCATTGCCAGTGCCGCCGGGATGGCCGAACAACCCGGATGAGCTTTGGTCACCGGCTCGAAATCGTCGGTCTCGTCGGCGTGGGCGCACATCGCATTGGCCAGCCCGGCGTTAATCGACGTGGTGCGGAAATCGCTGCCGACGACGGTCGCCTCCGCCGTGCCGCCGAGAGTGCGGACGTATTTCAACGCCATCTCGCCTGGCTCCATCCGTGAGCCGGACACCATGGCACCAAGTGTATCCAGGACCCGGTGTTTGCAGGCGAGCGCGACCGCCTCCGGCAGCGGTTGATCGCGGGTGGCAACCATGTAGCGGGCAAGCTGCCCGGTGATGTCGGAACCGGCGGCTTCAGCGGCATGGGACGGACCCGCCGGCATCGCAGCCAGCGCCGACGCCGCACCCACGATCGACAAGGCTCGCCGCCGGGGTAGCATCACGTTGGTCATCGGATCGATCCTTTTGATTACGCCTTGGTCACGGACCAGAACTTCGCGAAACCCGGCAAAATGTTCTTGAGCGCGGCCGCATAAACGGTCGGCTTTGCCTCGCGCTACATCGTCGCGCCGATTTGCCACGGCACGAACTCGCGGCGGCCATACCCCAGCAATTCCGACTTGGACCGTTCGCCGGACGCGATCGCCAGGATGAGGCGGAAGATCTCCTCCCCCTTCTCCTCGATGCTCACGCCATCGAGGATGTCGCCGCAGTTGATGTCCATGTCCTCCTCCATGCGGCGGAACAGGTCGGTATTAGTTGCCAGCTTGATCGACGGCGTAGGCTTGCAGCCATAGGCGGAACCGCGTCCCGTGGTGAAGCACAGGACATTGGCGCCCCCTGCGATCTGCCCGGTGGCCGACACCGGGTCGTAACCCGGCGTGTCCATGAAGACGAAGCCCCGCCGGTCGATCTGCTCGGCATAGCGATACACGCCGCGCAGCGTCGCAGTGCCCCCCTTGGCCGCCGCGCCGAGCGACTTCTCGAGAATGGTCGTCAACCCGCCGGCCTTGTTGCCGGGCGAGGGATTGTTGTTCATCTCGCCGCCGTTGCGCGCCGCATACTCCTTCCACCAGTCGATCAGCGCGACCAGCTTGTGCCCGACCTCCAGGCTTTCGGCCCGCCGGGTCAGCAGGTGTTCCGCGCCGTAGATCTCCGGCGTTTCCGACAGGATCGCGGTGCCGCCCTGACGGACCAGCATGTCGGCGGCGGCACCCAGCGCCGGGTTGGCGGTGAGGCCGGAATAGCCGTCGGACCCGCCGCATTGTAGCGCCAGGACCAACTCGGATGCCGGAATCGGCTCACGCACACACGCCGCGGCCAGAGGCAACATCGCGCGGATCCGCTCGAGCCCGGCGGCGACCGAGCGCCGGGTGCCGCCGGTTTCCTGGATCGTCATGGTCTGGAAATGCGTGT
>JBPBQE010000183.1:0-4047 GCA_050954595.1 Janthinobacterium lividum
GGGAGATCGTGTGCCAGCGCCATCAGGGCAGCCGTGTTCACCTCGGGCCGGCGTGACGTTGCCTGGTCGTGTCGGGCGATGCGGGCCTCGAGATCGGCGACCCGTTCCAGGGCTGCGTTCCATCGACTTTCCAACTCCCGCGCGACCAGCCTCTTGGTTGGATCGACTGCCTCGTGGCGCCGAGCTGCGAGAGAGGCTTCGTATCGTGCCTCCTCGAGTTCCCGGCCGATCGCATGCCGCACCTCCTCATCGGCCCGGGTGGATTGCCGAGCCGCCTGCACCGCCGCCTCGATGGCGTGATCCGACACGGCTTCGACGATCTGGGCCGCGATCGCGCGGTCGATCCGCACCCCGCCAATGCCGATGCAGAGCCAGCCTCCAACGTGGCTGTCATCCCCCCGACACTGGTAACGGTGAGCATGCCCGGATTGCGAGCCATACAGGACCCGCATCGTGCGCCCGCAGCGCCCGCATCGGATCAGGCCCGTGAGCAACGCCCTGCCGCCTCGGGCAGACTTCCGGTCGGTGCGTCTCTGCATATGCGCATTCTCCGAGATGAGCTGCTGGTTCGCCTCGAACTCCTCCCAGCCGATGTATCCCGGATGATGGTCGCGGAGCAGCACATTCCACGCCGACATCGGTTTGGAATGGCCGTCGGTCTTTCGGGCCCGACCCTCCACGATCCGAGTACGCTGGGTTTTTCGGCCGAACACGTAGGCGCCTGCATAGACGGGGTGACGCAGCATCTGGAGCACGGTGTGGTAGGCGGCAGGCCGCCACTCGATCTTGCACACGGCCGTATTGCGCCGCACGACCGGCAGCTTGAGGGCCGCGTCCTGGGCCCACAGCATGACCTGACGCGCACTCCCGAGCATCCGGAACTTGTCGAACACCAGCCGTATGGCATCGCCCACCCGCTGGTCGGGATCCATCTCGATCTGCCCCAGTTCGTTCCAGCAGAACCCTGGTGGAAGCCGAAACCGCAGCTCGCCGCGCTTGGCCTTGGAATCCCGTGCAGCCAGGCCACGCTGCCGCAGCAGGCTCAGCTCGTATTCCGACATGGTGCCCTTGAGGCCGAGCAGCAGTCGATCGTTTACCAACCGCGGGTCGTAGGTGCCGTCGGGATCGACGACCAAGGTGCCGACCAAGGCGCAGAGGTCGATCAGGTGGTGCCAGTCGCGACCGTTGCGGGCCAGCCGCGAGGCCTCGATGCAGAACACCGCGCCCAACGACCCGGCGCATACAGAGGCGACGAGGCGCTGGAACCCGGGCCGCTCCACAAGCCCCGATCCCGAGCGGCCAAGATCGTCGTCGATGATGGTCACGGACGCGAACCCCAGCGATCGTGCCGTCTCCTCCAGCCCATACTGTCGCCGCTGGCTTTCCAGGTTCTCGAAGACTTGGCTCATGGACGATTGCCGGACGTAAATGATGGCGCCCCGGCCCAGGTGCTCAGGCGTGATCTTGGGGCTCATCGCGCGCCTCCTCTGCCGGAGTTGTGGTTGTGTCCAGAGCGCCGAGCAGCAGCTCGGCCAAGGCCTGGATCAGTCCCTCCGGTGGGTGTGCCACCGGACGGAACTTTTGTCCGTCCACCAGGTCGAGCATCAGTTGTGTCGGGGGTCGGTTTGTCATGGAAACCCTCCTCGCTGTCCGAGGAGGCCATTGTTCCGCAGGCGTTCGAGTCCTCTACGGAGGCGGTGAGCACCGCGTGAAGTTCAGTCAGCGCCTCGACACCGATCTGCGGCTTGCCAACCGAGAGTGCGGCGCAAGCACCGGCATCGCACATCCACGCCGGAACTTCCCGAGAGATCCCGGCACGAGCCTCGAGGTAAAGGATCTCCTCGTCACCACGGCCGCTGCACTGGACGACCCGAAACTGCTCTCTGTAAAGCGGATGCCAGGGATACGCGATGGTCGCCAGCTGCGATCGGTATGCTGAATGACGTTTGGCTTGGCGACCTGCTCAAGGCGCTGCACTGGGATGGCCAGGGCCTTTGTCTGTATGCCAAGCGGCTCGAGTTACCGCGGGCCCGGTTCGTCTGGCCGCAGACGAACAGCGGCACCGTCACGATGACGGCGGCGCAGGTGTCGATGCTGCTGGAAGGAATTGACTGGCGCATGCCCGCCTGGACAGCGCGGCCCGAGGTCGCGGCGTGACTGGGATACTGCGCTTGCGCGGGTGATCAGGCTGTACGTAGGGCCCGCCCTCGGGTAAAATCGCCATGTGGACCTGGCATACCGCACGCCCGAGGACGAGATCGCCGCCCTGCGGCACGAGTTGGCCGCGGCGCACGCGCAGCTTGGCACAGCCGCAGTCGAAATCGCTCATCTCCGGGCACAGTTGGCGGCGTTGCGGCGCCAGCAATACGGTCAGTCATCCGAGCGTCTGGATGCCGAGATCGCGCAACTGGAACTGCGCCTCGAGGATCTGGAGGAGAACGAGGCCGAGCATCAGGCTGCCCGCCCTGACCCAGACTCAGCTAGTAGACAATCCCGGCCTCGCGCCAAAGCCGTCCGTCGACCGCTGCCAGATCATCTACCGCGCGAGACCGTGGTGCATGAACCCGAGATGGTGTGCGGCTGCGGCGACCGGAGCCGATTGGCCCGGCTCGGCGAGGACACGACCGAAGTCCTGGAGAAGATCCCCGCCCGGCTGAAGGTGATCTGCCACGTTCGGCCCCGCTATGCGTGCCGGGTGTGCGAGGCGATTTTCCAGGCGCCGGCACCTGATCTGCCGATCGAGCGCGGCCGTCCCGGTCCGGGGCTCATCGCTCATGTCGCGGTCTCCAAATACTGCGATGGCCTGCCGTTGTTCCGCCAGTCGGTGATCCTGGCCCGCGAGGGCGTGGAGATCGACCGCGTGACGTTGGCCGACTGGATAGGCCGAGCAGCCTGGTGGTTGGCGCCGCTCGCCCAGCTGATCGGCACGACCGTGATGACGCAGCCGGTGCTGCACACCGACGACACGCCGATCCGCACACTCGCGCCCGGCACCGGCAAAACCCGGCTCTCGCGGTTTTGGGTCTATGCCGTGGATCCTCGATCGTACGCAGGAGCCGGACCGCCGGCGGCATTCTACCGCTACTCGGCCGACCGCAAGGGTGAGCGGCCGCGCGAACACCTGGCCGGGTTCAGCGGCGTAATGCATGCCGACGCTTTCACCGGCTACGACGCGCTGTATCGATCGGCACCCGGACAGCCTCCGCGGATCCAGCATGCTGCGTGTTGGGCCCATGCCCGACGAAAACTGTTCGAGGTGCATGAGTCCACCAAGTCGCCCATCGCCGAGGAGGCGTTGCGGCGCATCCAGGCGCTCTATCAGGTTGAGGCCGACATCACCGGCCGCTCTGCTGCTGATCGGCAAGCTCGGCGCCAGGCGCGCAGCAAGCCTTTGCTAGACGATCTGCAGACCTGGATGGAGGCGCAACGGCGCCGGGCCTCGGGCAAGACGGCGCTCGGCAAGGCGTTGCGGTATGCCCTAGTCCGTTGGGAAGCGCTGACGCGCTACGCCGACGACGGCAGGCTCGCCATCGACAACAACGTGGCCGAACGACTGATGCGCGGCATCGCGGTTACCCGCAAGAATTTCCTGTTTCTGGGATCCGACAAGGGCGGCGAGCGCGCCGCTGTCCTTTACACCTTGATCGAGACGGCAAAGCTGAATGGCCTGAACCCCGAAGCCTATCTCGCCTATGCCATCGACCAGCTCGTGCGTGGGCATTTGGCTTCTAGGCTCAGCGAGCTCCTGCCTTGGAACTGCAAGGACGCTGTCGCCGCACGGGCTGCCTGAAAACCCCAGCCGTCAACCCTGAGGATCGGCTTACGCTTACCCTCAAGCCGCTGTCGAGATGCCAAGCGGGATGGTAAGCATGGTCGACCATGCTCGCGGTAGATCGACATGGACCAGGACGCCATCTGGTGCGCCGGCCAGGAGGTCGCGCGGCGGACAGCTAATACCAATGCTTCCTGATCCTGACTCGTGGGCCTTGCCCGACGCGGCGTGCATGTGATTCAGGAAAGGCGGATCGAGGAGTTCCGCCATGCCGC
>JBPBQE010000432.1:0-4028 GCA_050954595.1 Janthinobacterium lividum
CGTCAGGATGGACCACACGACGCTGTTCCGCTGGGTGCAGGCCTTTGCACCTACCCTGGAACGACGGATCCGGCGGCACGTGCGGCCGTGCAATGGATCGTGGCGGGTGGACGAAACCTACATCAAGATCAAAGGCACATGGACTTATCTGTATCGCGCCGTGGACAGCCTGGGCCAGACGATCGACTTTCTGCTCTCGACCCGGCGGGACGCGGCAGCGGCCCAGCGCTTCTTCCGCAAGGCGCTGCGCCAGCCACACACGGTGAACCCGCGCACGATCACGGTGGACAAGAATCCTGCTTATCCGCGGGCGGTGCGCGACCTGAAGCGAGCGGGCCAGCTATGGCGCTTCTCGCGGCTGCGACAGCGCAAATACCTGAACAACATCGTGGAGCAGGACCACCGGCGGATCAAACGCCTGGTGCGGCCCGGGCTGGGCTTTGGCAGCCTACGGACAGCAAGGCGGACGCTGGCGGGCTACGAGGCAATGGCGATGACCAGGAAAGGGCAGGTGCACAACGTGGGTGGGCGGGACATGAAGGCGCAGGCCACCTTCGTTACCAGCCTGTTCCGGGTAGCTGCCTGACCGAGCCGCCACCGTCACCCCGAGTAGCTCCATCCAAAGTTTGCAACAGAACCTTTCCACGCACCACCGACGCGAACATAAGTTTCATCGACCCGCCAGGATGGCGAGCGGTAGCCTTGATACCAGCGGACCCGCTTCTCGACTTCCGGCGCATAGCGCTGCACCCATCGAAAGATGGTGGTGTGGTCCACCACGACGCCGCGCTCCTGCATCATCTCGGCCAGCTCGCGGTAGCTAATGCCGTATTTGCAATATCAGCGCACGCACACGAGGATTACCTCGGTCGGAAACCGGCGGCGCTTGAACACGGACACAGGGCAAGCCTCCTCACACCCGGCCGAGGAAGCGCACCGCCCGAGTTAATGCAACAGAGCCGGTTTGCAGCAGATCAAAGGTCGCGTATCTGCACGCCTCCCAATTTAGGAAGGTTACACCAATGGCTCGCAAAGCAATTTCGTCGACCAAAGCACGAAATCCTGAACAGGCCCTGTCGTCCGTTTCTTCCTCCGACCATCGCATCCTGGATGGTAAACGCGGTGGTCGGAAGCAGCTGCCGCAACTGGATGACGTGCATCCGACTGAACTTTTCCCCATTGATGCCGTCTTCGCAGACAACGAGGCGCCGGAACCTGAACATGTCGACCTCGAAGAAGCACTGCCAGCCAAAGTTCGTCGTGGTCGCAAGCCGAAGGCATCGTCCGCGCCGGAGACGGCTGAAGCCGATGTCAGCGTCACCGGCATGACCTTGAGCGATCACCCAAAAACGACGGTCGTGGAGGACATTGACCTCACTCCGGAGGCGACCCCGGTGAAGGCCCGTCGCAAGCGTAAGATCGATGGCCAGCCTAGTCTGCCGGAAGCCGCAGTCCAGGCAGATCCGACTGACGATGCAGCCGAGACCGATGCCAGCTTGGCCGGTGAGACCGATGCTGAGGCACCAGCTGCCATACCATCTGCGGCTAAATGGAACGCTGCCACGGGCACTATCAGCTTCGACTGGCCTGCTATTGAGCAGACTGCCGGGACAGAAGGACCCAACCGGGCCATGGCCAAGCTGCTGCTGGCAGCTCGGGACGAAGGCGCCAACTCACGCTGGCCGTTCTAACCGGCTGAGCTGATCCCCGCGTCCAAGTCGCTCCTTGCAGGTGCTTCGGGCCAGGGCTTGGTATAGTCCTGGCCCGAAACCATTGCTCGCCATGGAACCGTATTATGCTTCTGCGGGTCGTCGATATCGAAACCACAGGTCAGGCTCCGCCGGCTGAAGTCATCGAGTTTGGCCGCGTCGACGTCCGCCGCGCTGACGGTGAATGGCAGGTTGGACGCCCGATGGCTCGCTTGTACCGGCCGCTCGACGGAATACCGCCGGAAACCATGGCGGTGCACCACATCACCGAGATGGACATGACGCCCGACACCCCGGTCTGCACCGCCGACCGTCTGCGGCGCGCTATATGGAGCGGTGATGCCCCAGATGGCCTCGTTGCGCACAATTTCAGCTTCGAGCAGATGTTCATCGCCGAGGACGTGACGGACGCCCTACCCTGGATCTGCACTTACAAGGTGGCTCTTCACGTTTGGCCCGACGCGCCGCGGCACTCCAACCAGGTGCTTCGCTACTGGCGAAGCCTGGTGCTCGATCCGGCGTTGGCCATGCCACCGCATCGGGCCGGTCCGGATGCCTATGTGACTGCTCACCTGCTGGTCGAGCTATTACACCACGCCACGGTGGACCAGATGATCGCCTGGACCGCCTTGCCCAAGCAATTGCCCAAGTTACCGTTCAGCAAGCACCGGGGTCTTACCTGGGCGGAAGCGCCGCTCGACTACCTGCAATGGATGATGCGGCAGACTGACATGGACCAGGACGCCGTCTGGTGTGCCGGGCAGGAGGTTGCGCGACGGACAAAGGCTTCATGATCTGGGTAGGTCAGAGCGGCTGCTTTGCGGGACAAGCCGTCCCAGGCATGGTCAGCCCTTAGCCCCGCGCCTCCAGCTAGTGCGCTGTGGTAGTTTCAGACGATCAGTCTCCAGGCTACGAAGATCTTGTCTCAACAAGGAGGAATGAGAGGTCTCGCCATGACGCCACATACCGCCACCCTAGATCTCGACAGGATCCGGGCCGATACGCCTGGAGTTGACCATCGTGTGCACCTGAACAATGCGGGTGCTGGGCTGATGGCCCGGCCGGTGCTTGAGGCGATGACGGAGCATCTCCGGCGCGAGGCTACCATCGGCGGCTATGAGGCCGCCAACGAAGCTGCTGCACGAACGGACGCAGTCTATGACAGTGCCGCCCGGCTGGTGGGCGCGGCGCGTGATGAAATCGCCCTCGTCGAGAACGCCACTGTTGCCTGGCAAATGGCTTTCTACAGCCTGCGGTTTCGCCCCGGCGACCGCATCTTGACGGCACGGGCCGAATACGCCGCCAACTACGTCGCCTTCCTTCAAATGGCGAAACGTACGGGTGTCGGTGTCGAGGTGATCCCCGACGACGCGGACGGGGTGCTCGACCCAGACGCCCTCGCCCGCATGATCGACGACCGGGTGAAGCTCATCGCCGTCACCTGGGTGCCGACTAATGGCGGCTTAGTGAACCCCGCTGCGGAGGTCGGCCGCATCGCTCGCCTGCATCAAGTCCCCTATCTGCTGGACGCCTGCCAAGCCGTAGGACAAATGCCGGTCGACGTCGCTGCGATCGGCTGCGACATGCTTTCGGCCACCGGCCGCAAGTTCTTGCGTGGTCCGCGCGGCACTGGCTTCCTCTACGTCCGCCGCAGCCTAATGCAGCGGCTGGAACCGCCGGTGATTGATCATTTCGCGGCTCCGTGGGTCGCGGCCGATCGCTACGTGCTGCGCCCGGACGCACGGCGGTTTGAAACCTGGGAGAACAACTACGCCGCCCGCCTCGGGCTAGGTGTGGCGATCGACTACGCGTTGACCATCGGCCTGGACGCGATTCAAGAGCGCAACCGCATGCTTGCAGGCTCATTGCGGCGTGCGCTGGCATCTCTTCCGGGTGTCACGTTGCATGACCTCGGCCCACAGCCTGCCGCCATCGTATCGTTCTCAGTCGCCGGACACGATCCGGTCGCGATTAAGGCAAAGCTGTCCGAAGCCCACATCAACGTGAGCACTTCCGATCCGTCCAGCACCCTGCTGGATGCCACCGCGCGGGGCCTATCGACTGTCGTCCGTGCCTCGCCGCATTATTATAATACCGAAGACGAGATCAGCCGCCTGGTCGAGGTCATTGCCGGGCTTAGGGCCTGTTAGCACTTGATCCAGTCGCACGCGGCGGCGAGGCAGAGGATGCCCATAAAAGAGCGTGCGGTCTTCTCGTAGCCCGTGGCGATTGCGCGCCATTCTTTTAATCTGGCCCACAAGCGCTCGACCTGGTTTCGATTGTTATAGATCCACAACGGACAGGACAGCGTCTCCTCGT
>JBPBQE010000494.1:0-4018 GCA_050954595.1 Janthinobacterium lividum
GGGTCGCTGGTGGTGCTGGTGACGGCAGGTGCGATGCTGTCACCGTGGGAGGTGCCGGCGCTGCGGGGGTTCAACTTCCAGGGCGGCTGGCGTCTGCCGCCGGAGCTGCTGGCGCTGGTGGTCGGGATCGGCATCTATACGTCGGCGTTCATCGCCGAGAACATTCGCGCCTCGATCCGGGCGGTGCCGCCGGGTCAACGGGAGGCGGCGCGAAGCCTGGGGCTTTCGCCGGGCCGGACCATGCGGTTGGTGGTGCTGCCGCAGGCGTTGCGGACGCTGCTGCCACCGCTGGCGAGCCATTACCTCAACATCATCAAGTCGACGACGCTGGGCGCGGCGATCGCCTATCCGGAGGTGCTGCAGATCTTCGCGCGCACCGTGCTCAACCAGTCCGGCCGCGCGGTGGAAACGATGACGCTGGTGCTGGGTGTGTTCCTCGCCATCAACCTCGTGGTTTCGACGCTGATCGGGCGCTGGGATCGCCAGTTGCAGCGGGATGCACGATGAAGCGGTTGCGAGATTTCGCGCGGGCTTGCGTGAGCACGCCGGCGAACGTGGCGATCACCAGTCTGCTGGTCCTGTTTCTGGCCTGGGTGCTACCGCCGTTGTTCCGGTGGAGTTTCGCCGACGCAACTTGGTCAGCGCTGGACCGCAAGGGATGCGGGCCCGAGGGTGCCTGTTGGGCGTTCATCCGGGCGCGTTGGGCATTGTTCTTCTATGGGCCGTATCCCCCGGCGGAGCGGTGGCGCGTCGATCTGGCGGGCGTCGTGCTCATCGCCGCGCTGCTCGGCACGTTCCTGCCCCGCGGCCGGGGCTGGGCGCTGCTGGCGTTGACCGTGGGCGTGCCGATCGTGGCGGGGGTGCTGCTGGCTGGCGGGGTGCTGGGGCTAGTGGCGGTGCCGACGGCGGACTGGGGTGGGCTGCTGTTGAACGTGGTGCTGTGTTTCATCGCGGTTGCAGCGGCGATCCCGCTCGGCACGCTATTGGCGCTAGGGCGGCGGACGCAACTGCCCTTCATCCGCGCGCTCTGCACGACATTGGTCGAGTTCTGGCGTGGCGTGCCGATCCTGGCCGTGCTGTTCATGGGCCTGGTGCTGCTGCCGATGACGCTGCCGCCGGGCTGGACGCTGGACACGCTACTACGGGCGGCGGCCGTGCTGGTGTTCTTCATCTCCGCCTACATGGCCGAGGTCATTCGCGGTGGGTTGCAAGGCGTCGGCAAGGGCCAATACGAAGCGGCGAAGGCACTCGGCCTGCATCCGGTGCAAGCCCATCTGACGGTGATCCTGCCGCAGGCGATGCGGGTCGCAACGCCTGGAATCGTCAATCTGGTGATCGACCTATTCAAGGACACGACGTTGGTCAGCATCGTCGGCCTGTTTGACTTAATGGGGGTGGTGAACCAGTCGTTAAAGGACCAGGCCTGGCTAGGGCATGCCACCGAGGGCTATGCCTTCGCCGCGCTGGTGTTCTTTGCCTGCTGCCTGTTGATCTCGGTGGCGGGCTCCATCCTGGAGCGCCGCCTCGAGACCCCCGAGCGTTAAGCTCGGCCGAGTGCCTGTCGGTAACGCCGGAAACAAGCGGCACCGCACTCGAGCCGCATCAGCGCACCCTCGGCCAATGCCGGCGCCAACTCGGGGCGCCACGCAACCAGCGGCATCCCCGCCTCGGCGTTCCACGCCTCGGAGTGCTTGACGTCAAGGATGGCGTGCAGATCGAAATAGTGCCGGTCGCCGGCGTCGACGCCGAGCCGCTTCAGGCCGTCGCCCACCAACTTGGCCCGGCTCGGTGCTGTCTGCTCGATGACGCCCAAGGCACCGACCGAGTGAAACGCATAGCGGCGGTTACACGCCAACGCGGCCATCGTGTTGGCCAGCGCTAGCGACTCCCAGATCGTAGTCTCCAAGCTGGGGGTCAGCTTGAGCGAGATTGCCACTTTCTCCAGCATCGGGCCATGCATCCCCTTTGGGTTGCCACGGCCCATCTCGTCCCAGTAGTTGCGCGCCAGTTCGAGCTTCGGCTGCACCGGCAGACGCACCTGCGTGATCGCCGTCAGATCCTCGAAGCCCGCCTCACCAGCCACTTCCTGCGTCAGGAACCAGCGCATTTCCTCCATGGTCGCCTCTTCGGCAAGCCAGGGGAACAGCGGATCGTTCTGACCAGGGCCGTTATGCTCTAGCGCTTCGAACCACGCGATGAAGCCGTCGGGCGTCCGCGGTGCCTCGGCGGCACGCTCGGCGACAGAAGCGCGGAACGCCTCCATCCAGCGGCCTTCCTCGAGCAACAATTGTGCGTGATCCTCGATTTCGGCCTCCCACGCAGCATGCGGTAGGCCAGGTGCGAAGCGGTGTTCGTTGAAGGCGGATAGGCGGCGGTGAAATACGTCCTGTTCGTCGAGCGAATGAAAACTTCCGTCGGGCATGGCGTGCTCCTCAATCTTTATGGGCGGCGAGTAGGATCGCCGCAATTCGGTCGGAGGTGGCATAGGCGCCACCATCCAGCTCTTCTCCAAAGACATCTGGGTCGATCTCGTCATACGTCCAGCGCATGCCAGAGCCGCCCAATCTCTCCTCGGCGGCGACACGGAACGGATCGACCCCCCCGATGATCGCGGCCCCCGTGTAGAGCAGCAACGTTCCACCCGGCGATAATCGCCGAATGGCCGCATCGAGAATTTTCAGCGACAGCCCGGCGCCCAACGGTCCGCCACCATGGCGGTATGCGCGCTCACCGGGGTCGACCAGATAGGGCGGATTGGCGACGACGAGATCGAGGTCGCCGTCCACGGCATCCAGCAGGTCGCTATGCCGCGCATCGACCGTCACGCCGGCGGTGACGGCATTGACCCGGGTCAGGGCCAGGGCGGCCTCGTTGATGTCGACTGCGAGCACCTCGGCCTCCGGCCGTGCCCGGGCGACCACGATGGCACCCGGCCCCGAGCCGCAGCCGATGTCGACCGCCCGGCGCACGGTCGGCGGCATCGCCTGACGGATCGCGCGGGCGAACCGATAGGTATCCGGCCCGAAGAACACGGCATCGGCGGCGCTGGTCGGGTAGGCCGAGTGCATGAACAGCGACCCGTCCAGCGATGACAGGCGGACCGTGCTGCGCAGTCCCTCCCCAGCCGGCACGAGCACGCCGGCTTGCTCCGCCGCGTCGGCAATCTCGGCGGGCACCGTGCCGCGGCGGAACGGCCGGCTCCAGCCGAACACGTCACGCAGGTCGCGCGCCCACTCGGCACCGGGTCGCGCGTTAACGCGGGCGATCGTGGCCGGAGTCGGGGTGATGAAGTCGTATCCGGTGGTGGCTACCAGGGCAGCCAGACGGACAAGATCGGCGCGGGGTTGTGTGCTAGACATCGGTCGCGCAACGTCCGCGTGCCGCTGAAAGTTTCCCTATCGCCCCGCGAGAATCGGCACCAGCGCATCCGCGACACCGGCCAGGAACACCTGCACACCGATGCACAGCAGGATGAAAGCGGAAAGCCGGCTGATCGTTTCCGTCGCACTCCGTCCCAGCCAGTCGCCCACCCGGTCGGCGATGCTGTAAAACAGCGCGATCAGCACGGCGACCACCAGGGCTGCCAGCGACACGCCGACGAAAAAGCCGCTCAGCCCGGCGCCGCCCATCGGGTGCCCGGCCCCAAGAGCGACCGACACCGCGATCGTGCCCGGCCCGGTGGTGAACGGCAGTGTAAGCGGAAAGAGCGCGACATCGTCCGTTCCGCCGTCGGACGCTTGCTGCTGCTTACGGTCCTCCCGCTTCTGCGGCGCTCTGATCATCTCCCACGCGAACCCGATCACCATCGACCCGCCGGCGATCCGCAGCGCGCCGATGCTGATCCCGAAGAAGGCCAGGATGTAGGAGCCGGTCCACAGCGCGATCAGCATCACCAGCAGCGAGTAAACGCCGACCCGGCGGGCCAGTGCCACACGCTCGGCATGCGTCCGCTCCGCCGTCGCGGCCCGAAAGATCAGCGAGCCTGCGAGTGGATTGACGATGCTGAACAGCGCCGGAA
>JBPBQE010000512.1:0-4018 GCA_050954595.1 Janthinobacterium lividum
CGGCCGACACAGACGCTCAAGCCTGCGTTAACGTAAAGAGCCAATATCGTTTGTAATAGGGTGATGCATGACCGATACGTTGCTCGCGATAAATGCCGGCTCCTCCAGCATCAAGTTCACCATTTTCGATGCGGCCGATCTCGCGTTGATGTTCAATGGCCAAATTGATGGCATCGATGCCGCGCCGCAATTTACTGTGCGAGCCGGCGACGGCAGTAAGCTAGCCGAGCAAACCTGGCCAGCCGAGGCGCACTCTCACGAGACGCTGCTCGGCGCTCTCCTCGACTGGATAGAGGCCCATCTGCCCCGAGGACGCCTCATCGCAGTCGGCCATCGCGTCGTTCACGGCGGACCCGACCATACCGCCCCGGAACGCGTCACACCCGATCTGCTTTCCAAGCTCGAGGCGCTGACCCCGCTTGCACCACTGCACCAGCAGCACAGCCTCGAGCCGATCTATGCGATGATACGCCTCCGCCCATCGTTGCCGCAGGTCGCCTGCTTCGACACCGCCTTTCATCAAACCATGCCGCCGGTCGCTATCCGTATGGCACTGCCACGACATCTCACGTCGGACGGAATGCGGCGATACGGGTTTCACGGCCTGTCCTACGAGTTCATCGCCTATCATCTCCGACGTACCACACCGTCCTTGGCCGCCGGCCGGGTAATCGCCGCGCATCTCGGCTCGGGCGCCAGCCTATGCGCACTGCGGGCCGGCGAGAGCCAAGACACCACGATGGGCTTCACTGCGCTCGACGGTCTCATCATGGGAACCCGGACCGGCACGATCGACCCAGGCGCCCTCCTCTATCTACAAACCTGCTACGGCATGGACACGGCCCAGTTGCAGGATCTGCTCTACAAGCAATCGGGCCTGCTCGGCCTCTCCGGGATCAGCAGCGACATGCGGGTGCTCCTCGCCGATCCCTCGGAAGCCGCCGCTGAGGCCATCGAGTCTTTCGTGTATCGAGCCGCCCAGGAGATCGCGGCCATGATCCCATGCCTGGGCGGGCTGGACGGCCTGGTCTTCACCGGCGGCATTGGCGAGCATACACCGCGCATTCGAGCGTTGATCTGCGAGCGGCTGTCCTGGTTGGGGGTCGGGTTAGACCCGGCCGCCAACGACCGGGGCGACAGCAGTATTGGCACTGGCGCCGTTCAAGTGATGGTCGTGCCCGCCAACGAGGAACGCATGATCGCCCGTCATACGCTCGCGGTCATCTCGCGTTCTAAGGAACCGCTCAGGCTGCCGGACTGAACGTCATAACATCGCAACTTGTGTTTAGTATTTTTCAGGCGCTTTGTGCCCCCGCCGGCACGCTGACCACGGTGGCTCCGGCAGCTCCGGGGGCATGCGTCTCGTCGCGTGCACACCCCGGAGAACGTGATGGACCAGAGCGAACACAGCCTTCGATCCATCAGCGCGTATGGCAAAGCCCGCGCAACCTGCAGCGGAACGCCACTCGCGGCCGATGAACTACAGGCGATGCACAGATACTGGCAGGCGACGCTCTACATGTCGGCCAGCATGATCTACCTGCGCGACAACCCCCTGTTGCGCGACGAACTCAAGCCGGAGCACATCAAGAAGCGCCTGCTCGGTCATTGGGGCTCCGATCCCGGCTTAAGCTTGGCCTACGTCCACCTGAACCGGCTCATCAAGGCGCGCGACCTCGACGCCATCTTTCTGGCCGGGCCCGGCCATGGCGCACCGGCGGTCATCTCGAACGTGTATCTCGAGGGCTCCTACTCCGAGATCTACAGTGACGTCTCACAAGACGAAGCCGGCCTCGGGCGCCTGTTCAAGAGCTTCTCGTTCCCGGGCGGCATCGGCAGCCATTGCACGCCCGAGACCCCCGGCTCGATCCATGAGGGCGGCGAACTCGGCTACTCGCTCTCGCATGCCTACGGGGCCGCGTTCGACAATCCCGACCTCCTCGTAACCGTCATGGTCGGCGATGGCGAAGCCGAAACCGGTCCGCTGGCCACTGCCTGGCACTCCAACAAATTCCTCAACCCGGCCCGCGATGGTGCCGTCCTGCCCATCCTGCACCTCAACGGCTACAAGATCGCCAACCCGACCATCCTTGCGCGCATTACGCACGAGGAGCTTGAGCAGCTGATGCGAGGCTACGGCTACGATCCGTATTTCGTCGAAGGCTCCGACCCGGAAACCATGCATCAGGCGATGGCTGCGACGCTCGATCACTGCGTCTCGCTGATCCGGGCGATCCAACAGGCGGCCCGATCGGGCGCGCCCGGCGCCGTGACCCGGCCGCGCTGGCCGATGATCGTGCTGCGCAGCCCGAAAGGCTGGACCGGCCCGCAGGAGGTCGACGGGCACAAGGTCGAGGGCTTCTGGCGCGCGCACCAGGTACCGCTGGCCGCTGTGCTCGACAAGCCCGAGCATCTGGCGGCGCTCGATACCTGGCTCCGCAGCTATGACCCGCACACGCTGTTCGACGAGGCCGGCTGCCTGATGCCGGAGCTGCGCGCCCTGCCCCCCACCGGCACCCGGCGCATGGGCTCCAATCCTCACGCGAATGGCGGCCTGGTCCGCAAGGCGCTCCACATGCCGGATTTCCGCAGCTATGCGGTGCCTGTGCCGAACCCGGGCACCACCGAGGTCGGCCCGACCACGATCCTGGCGCAGTTTCTGCGTGACATCGCCCAAGCCAACCCGGCCAACTTCCGTGTCTTCAGCCCCGACGAGAACGCCTCGAACCGGCTGACCGCGATCTACGAAGTGACCAAGAAAGTCTGGATGGGGGAATATTTCCCCGAGGACGCGGATGGCGGCGAGCTTACGCGGGATGGCCGGGTCATGGAGATGCTGAGCGAGCACACGCTCGAGGGTTGGCTCGAAGGCTATCTCCTGACCGGACGGCACGGCTTCTTCTCGACCTACGAGGCCTTCGTCCACGTCATCGATTCCATGTTCAATCAGCACGCCAAATGGCTCGAGAAATCCTCCGAGCTGCCGTGGCGTGCGGCGATCTCGTCGCTCAACCTCCTGATCACCTCGACGGTCTGGCGCCAGGACCACAACGGCTTTACCCATCAGGACCCTGGCTTCCTCGACGTCGTCGCCAATAAGAGCCCATCGGTGACGCGCATCTATTTGCCGCCGGACGCGAACTGCCTGCTGTCGGTCGCCGACCATTGCTTGCGCAGCGTCAACTACGTCAACGTCATCGTCGCCGATAAGCAGCCGCACCTCTCATATTTGAGCATGGACGCGGCGGTGACCCACTGCATCAAGGGGGCCGGCATCTGGAGTTGGGCAAGCACCGACAAGGATAGCGAGCCGGACATCGTCATGGCCTGCTGCGGCGATGTCGCGACCCAAGAATCCTTGGCTGCGACGGCCCTGCTGCGGGAGCATTTCCCCGACCTCAAGATCCGCTTCGTCAACGTGGTCGACCTGTTCCGGCTGGTCCCCGAGACCGAGCATCCGCATGGCCTCTCGGAGCAAGCCTTCGACGCGCTGTTCACGACGCAGACGCCCGTCGTGTTCAACTTCCACGCCTATCCGTGGCTGATCCATCGCCTGACGTATCGCCGGACCAATCACCAGAACTTCCACGTCCGCGGCTACAAGGAGAAGGGCAACATCAACACGCCGATGGAGCTTGCCATCCAGAACCAGGTCGACCGCTTCACTTTGGCGATGGACGCGATTGACCGCATGCCCGCGCTCCGCGCCCGCGGGGCCCATGCCCGCGAGGCGTTGCTGGATCGGCAGATCAAGTGCCGCCAGTATGCCTACGCCGAGGGGATCGACCAGCCGGAGATCACGGATTGGAAGTGGCCGTTCCAAGCGGAGTCCTAACGGTGCCGACCCTGGAGCCGCTCGCTACCGCGTTCGTGCGGCACCTGATCTTGGATTGCGGCATCGACCTGCCGCAATCCAACGGTCGGCAACGCTACGAGGCGGCGGCGCGATCGATCCGCGACGTCCTGATGCGTCGATGGATCGACACGCAACGAACCTACGATCGCGAGAACCCGAAGC
>JBPBQE010000032.1:0-4016 GCA_050954595.1 Janthinobacterium lividum
CTGTCCTTGATGCCGCGGAAGGCGCCGGGGTGGGCGCGGAGCAGGCGCTCGATCAGGGAGACGGTGACGGGGACGGCGGATTGGGCGGGGAAGTGGTAGAAATACAGGGCGATGGCGCCGCCGACGCGCTGGGCGACCTCGCTGTAATAGGCGAACAGGCCGTCCTCGCTGGGGTTCTTGTAGAAGAAGGGCGGCAGGACGAGGCAGCCGCGGCAGCCGAGTTCGGCGGCACGCTTGGCCATGGCGACCGTGTCGGTGAGGGCGGGGACGCCGACGCCAGGGAGCATCTGGGCGGCGGGGAGGCCGCGCTCGACCAGGCCTTCCATGAGGCCGATGCGCTCGTTGAGGCCGAGCGAGTTGGCCTCGCCGGTGGTGCCGAGGACGCCGAGGCCGTCCGCACCCTGCTCGAGCAGCCAGCGCGAGTGGGCGGCCATGCGGTCGAGATCGATCGAGAGGTCGGGGCGCATTGCGGTGAGGACGGCGACGTTGACGCCGCCGTAGAGCGCGTTCTGCATCAGGTTTTCCTTTTCTTGGTCTTGGGGGGCATGCGGCCGGGCCAGTCGACGACGTAGTCCTCGATCTGGCCGGCCTCGCGTTCGTCGATGGCGCGGCCCTGGACGGAGGCGCCGGCGGTGTGAACGGTGGCCGGGTCGCCGGAGCGGAGGTGATGCCAGGGGAAGAGATCGCGGCCTTCGGCGAGCAGGCGGTAGGCGCAGGAGGGCGGGAGCCAGTCGATCTCGCGGACCATGGCGGGGGTGAGCGAGACGCAATCGGGCACGTAGGTGCGCCGGTTCGGATAGTTGCTGCACTGGCAGGTGCCGAGGTCGAGCAGGCGACAGGCGACGTTGGTGAAGGCGAGTTCCTCCGTGTCGTCGTCGCGCAATTTGTGCAGGCAGCAACGGCCGCAGCCGTCGCAAACGGATTCCCATTCGGCGGGGGACATCTCGTCGAGGGACTTGGTTTGCCAGAAAGGAAGCGGTTTGGCGGGAGGGCCCATGGCGACTTTATTGCAGAGGGCGCGTTGGGGGACAATCAACCGGAGAGTCAGATCATGATCTATGCGCTGTTGGGTGCTGCGTTTGCCGTTGCAGGTGCTGATAAGTTGATGGGCAACGAGCGTTACGAAGACATGTTCGACGATCTCGGGTGGTCGCCGGAGGGGATGAACGCGGTGGCGGCGGCCGAGGTCGCGGGCGGGCTGATGCTGGGGCTGCGGGGAACGCGGCGGATCGGGGCGGCGCTGTTGGCGGGCGCGAGCGCGGCGGTACTGGCGAGCGAGGTGAAGCATCACGAAAGCGCGCTGGCGGGGCCGCGGGCGCTGTTGCTGGCCGCGGCGCTGCTGGCGTTCGTGGCACCGGGTAAGAAGGCGTGAGCGATCCACGGGACCTGTATCCGACGCCGCCGTTTCCAGGCGATCAGAAGCAGCCGTCGCCCGGGTTGGTGTCCAAGATGGACCCGGCGCCGGATCATGGCGAGCAGAGCTACGTCGGCAAAGGCGCGCTGCTCGGCAAGGTAGCGCTGATCACCGGGGGCGATTCCGGGATCGGGCGGGCAGTGGCGATCGCCTATGCGCGCGAAGGGGCGGACGTGGCGATCTCATATCTGCCGGTCGAGCAGGGGGACGCGGAGGAGACCCAGCGCTGGATCGAGAAGGCTGGGCGGCGGGCGCTGCTACTCCCGGGCGACATCCAGGACGAGGCGCATTGCCATGGCATGGTCGAGCGCGTGGTGTCCGAACTGGGCGGGATCGACGTGTTGGTGAACAATGCGGCGGCGCAATTCGTTAACAAGACACTGGACGACGTGACGGCGGCGGACATCGATACCTCGTTCCGCACCAACGTGTTCGCGATGTACTACCTGGCGCAGGCGGCGGTGCGACAGATGAGGCCGGGCGCGTCGATTATCAACACGACGAGCCAACAGGCCAAGATGGGCACGAAGTCGATGCTGATCTATGCGGCGACCAAGGGGGCGATCGCGACGTTCACGGTTGCGCTGTCGAACTTACTGGCGCCGAAGGGAATCCGGGTGAACTGCGTGGCGCCGGGGCCAATCTGGACGCCGATCCAGCCAATCGTGAAGGACGGCGAGGAGTTGGCGACGCTGGGCGAGGATACGCCGCTGGGACGGGTGGGGCAGCCGGCGGAGCTGGCGGGAGCGTATGTGCTGCTGGCCTCGCAGGACGGGAGCTACATGACGGGCGCGCTGATCCCGGTGACGGGCGGGGCACCGATGTTGTGACACACGGGTAGTTCAGCACCGGGTCTGGGAACGAAACGGTGCGGGGGCGTTTGGGTCGTATCACGCCAACAAGGAACTATTAGATGTCAGCTCCCGAGAGCCTCAAGGAAGTCTATACCGACGAGATCAAGGATCTTTGGTCCGCCAACGACCAGATGATCCGGGCCGTTACCACGCTCACCGAGGGCGCGCATGACGCCAAGCTGAAGAAGCACCTCACCGGGTCGATCGACGGGATCAAGAAGCACAACGAAGTGCTGAAGGAACTGCTCGAGAGCGCCGGCGCCGAAGTCCAGAAGGAGCATTGCAAGGGCATGGAGGGTCTCGTCAAAGAGGCACTCAAGCACGGCAAGGAAGAGGCTCCCGAGAACGAAGATCTGCGCGACATCGTGATCATCGGGCAGTATCAGCGGATGTGCCATTACGGGATCACCGGTTTTGGGTCGGTCAAGGCGATCGCTAAGTCGCTGGGCATGAAGGATCACGTGACGAAGCTGGATGGCATCGTGGCGGACATCTATGGCTCGGACGAACTGACGAGCCAGATGGGCGAGAAGCTGGCCAAGCTGGCAGCCAAGCACGAGAAGGCTGCTGCCACCGCGGCGTAAGCTCAGGTTCAGCATCGATCGAAAAGGGCGCTGATCGCGAGGTTAGCGCCCTTTTTTCGTATCGAGGTGGTAGCGATAACGGTGGAATTGGGGAGTATGCCGGCACATAGCTGGGATCACTGACTTCGTGACACATCGTTCGATGATGACGGCGCTTTCGGGCGCGATTTTTTGTGGCTCGATGAGTGTCGGGGCGGCGCAACCGGTTGGGATCGGGGTGTGCGACAACTTCCTGGCCGCCTATTCGCAGTGCGCGGCGAGTTCGGCGGTGCCGGAGTCAGCGCGGAGCGCGATCCAGCAGGGGATCGACGGGATGCGCACCAGCTTTCGGTCGGCGGCGGGACAGAGCGCGGCGGCACGGGAATCGATCCGGCAGCAATGCGTCAGCAGCCACGAGATGGTGCGGACGCGGATGATCGAAGCGTTCAAATGCGAGTTCCCGGCCGCCTCGGCGATGCCGGTGGTGGCGGATGCGCCGATGGCGGCGGCGGCCCCCGTGGCCAAAGCGGCTGCCGTTGCCGATGACCCGGCGCTGGCGGTCGCCAAAAAGGTGAATGCCTATACCAAGGTGCAGAACGACATCGTCGAGACGCACCCGATGGGCAAGCAACTGACCGAGCACATGCGCAACAACGAGCGCGTGTTGAAGCTGGGGACGAAGTTGGGTGCCAATGCCTGGTATCTGTTCGGGATCGACGATTTCGACCGGCAGATTTCCGACCTCAAGGAAGCGATGGCGATGCCGGGAAGCGTGCCGGAGGTGGACCCGGCCGCGGCTGCGCTGTTGTCGGCGATGGAAGCCGTGAACCCGGTGATCAAGGAGCTGTACCGCTACCAAAAAACGCGCGACTTCAAGGAGGACGGGTTCAAGCTGGCAATGGCGCGGGAGAAGCCGCTCGAGGACGGGATGCGGGGCGCGATGGCGGCGAGCGATGCGTTCAGCACCGCGCTGTTCGAGCGGCGGATGGGCATCGACGAGGCGCGGCTGGCCGGGTTGAAGACCGGGTCGTTGGCGCATGGATTGCTAGGGGCGAGCCTGAAGACGCGAGTGTTGCTGCGCCGGTACGATGCAATGGAGAAACCGGCGGACGTGCCAGTGTTCCTGACGGCATTGGACGAGGTTCGGGCGTCGAACAAGGCGTTGATGGGGGTCGCCGACGGGTT
>JBPBQE010000116.1:0-3967 GCA_050954595.1 Janthinobacterium lividum
CCACACTTTAATTAGACAATCGAAATCGTCGGGGTTGCATCGGCAAGTTGTGGACTGCCGGAGATGCAGGCAGCGATAGACGGGACGGCCGAACATGGGTCGGCTTCCGACCGATCGAAATACGCGGCTACTGGCGACAGCCCTCAGACGTCACCGGCTCATCGACCCGGCACCGTCCACGCCAGCTCACGGCCGAACCGCTGTATCTCTACGCCGGAGATTGGGCGCACTTCCAAAACTACTGCGCCAAGCACGGGGAGGTAGCGCTGCCGGCCAGCCCGGAGCTGGTCAGCGCCTTCCTCGCCGCCTCCGGCAGCGGACGTGCCGCCCCGGCCCGACGACTGGCTGTGATCGACCATCAGCACCGCCGGCGTCGCCATGCACCGCTCGGTGTCGAGCCCAACGTGCGGACGGCCCCGCGCAACGCGCGCCGCGCCGGACCCGGGCGACCGCGCCCGACGCCGCAATCCGCACTCGAGTGGCAGAGACCTGTCGCGGCGATCTGACCGCCTTATGAGATCGTGCGTTGCTGCTGGTGCTAATGGCCGGATTGGTCGCACCGCGATCGTGGCGCTTCAGACCGAGCAACTGTGGTTTACGGAGCCCAGGCTCACCGGCACCTTAAACGGGAACGACGAGATCCTGAAGAGCCTGAACATCGCCCCGTCCGTCTGTCCCGTTGGATGCCCTGTGCGCGCGGTTGAGGATTGACTGCGTGCGTCGGCCACGCGCTATGGCCCGGTATTCCGAAGATGGACCGGTGGGGCCAGTTCGAGCACGCCGCCCTCAGCGCCGACGCCATTCGTCTTATCCTGGCCCAGCGCACCGCCCTGCTGTCGTCCGGACGCAAACGTTGATGACTACCACAGGCAGCGGCACGCTTTCGGCGGTGGCCCCGGCGCATAGCGCAGGATGGGGGTGCGATGAACGACTCCGCCTCGACCACCCGCATATCGCTTAACAGCAAATACATCCCGCCCCCTCCGTCCGTATGCTAACCACCAATCGTGAACGATAGCGTCCACCACGACACTCTGACGAATGCCAGCCCGCTCGAACGCGCGCGCCATCTTCTGCGGATGGTGGAAGCGACCGAGGATGCCTGCCTGCGTCTGCCAGAACGCGAGGGCATCCGTCTCGCGCTGCACGATTTGCATTTCGATGCGGACATGCTCCGCACTGAGATCGATCTCGCCCAGACCGAGGGCCGCACGCCGTCATGGTGGCATGCGGATGGTCGGCTGCTGCTCCGCCAAGCCAGTTTCCGCGGCGCCAATCTCGAGAAGAGCCAGTTGGAGCGAGTCGATCTAACCGGCGCTGATTTCTCCGGCACGCTGATGCGCGCCGCCACGCTCGACCATGCCGGGCTCGAGCAGGCTGATTTCACCGGTGCCGACCTGACGGCGACGAGCTTCGTGGCGGCTGCGGCCAGTCAGGCCGATTTCACCGAGGCTCTGCTCGAGGATGCGCGATTCGGTGGTGCGATCCTGCGGTTCGCCAAATTCGACGAGGCGCTGCTCGAGGGCGCCGATTTCGCCGAGGCCGACCTCTGGGGGGCGCAGTTCATCCGGGCCGAAGCTCGGGGGGCCAAGTTCAACGGCGCGACGCTGCGGGAGGCCTCGCTCGAGGGTGCGGACCTGCAGAGTGCGGATCTGCGCGGAGCCCAGTTGCAGAATTCTAATCTTGAGGGCGCCCGGCTGCGAGGTGCCAATCTGCGCGGCGCTGATCTCGGTCGGGCCAAGCTGGACGGTGCCGACCTCGCGGATGCCGAGCTGGTCCAAGTCAATTTGTTGACCTGCCAGTTGCGTCATGTCCGCCTCGCTGGCGCCTGGATGGAGCGCACCCGCTTGCGCATCGATCAGCTTGGCGGGGCGATCGGCGAGGATGTCGCGGGCGAATGGGCGAGCGCGCGCCAGGGTTATCTTGATCTGGAGCAGAATTTCCGCGGTCTGGGCGATGCGGAGGGGGCGAGCTGGTGTTATCGGCGGGCGCGGCGGATGGGCAAGCGGGCGAATGGCCAGAATGCCCGTCTGGCGGCCGGGGCACGGCAGTGGCGGGCGGCGATCGGTCATGCGTTCAGTTGGATCAGCGACAACTTCGTCGAATGGCTGTGCGATTACGGCGACAGCATTCCGCGCGTTGTTCGTGCCTACGGGGTCACTCTGCTCGCCTTTGCCGTATTCTACTGGCTTTCCGGCAGCCTGGTCCGCCCGGTCGAGAGCGGCGGCACGACTTCGCTGCATGTGACCCACGATTTCGTCGACCTGCTGTCGTTCAGCTTTCTCAACCAAATCACGTCGACCACGCCCGATCTCGGCCTCAAGCTCGCCAGCAAGGCAGTCTATGTCGTGAGCAGCTTGCAGTATGTGGTCGGGGTGGTGCTGATCGGGCTGTTCGGCTTCGTTCTCGGGAACCGAATCCGTCGCTAGTTGTAGAACAGCAACAGCGCCCGGCCGACCGCCTACATCGCTGCCAGCCCGATGATCAGGGCGGCCGCTGCTTCCACGATCGCCGCCAGCACCAGCGTGGCGCTTTTCAGGACTTCGAGGTCAGGCATGCACGGGCACGGTCGAGATGATCCGCCATCTCAAGATCGCTCGCGACATCGCGGTCAAGGCCAGGACACAGGCCATGCAGACGATCAAGGCCATCATCGTCTGCTCTCCGGAAGCCCTGCGCGAGAAGCTCGACAAAGTTCGTGGCAAAATGACCCTGCTGCGGCGGCTAGCAGCCTTGCGACCGGGTCCGCTCACTTCCACGCTGGCATCGGCCAAGGTGAGCCTGCGCGCCATCGCCCAGCGCTGGCAGCTGCTGGATACCGAGATCAAGCTGCACGATGCCCAACTCGAAATCCTGACAGCCGCCTGTATACCCGCTCGACTGGAGGCGCACGGAATGGCAACGGGCACAGCGGCCGAGATGTTGCTGCTCGTTGGCGACAACCCAGAGCGCATCCACTCGGAGGCAGCCTTCGCCAACCTGTGCGGCGTCTGCCCGATCCCGGCATGAAGCGGCAAGACCGTCCGGCACCGCCTCAACCGTGGAGGCAGCCGGCAGGCCAATGCCGCCCTCTACCGAGTAGTGATCGTCCGTATGCGCGGCCACCAACCGACACCGGACTACGTCAGCCGACGCACCGCAGAGGGGCATGTCCAAACCCGAGATCATTCGCTGCCTCAAACGCTACGTCGCTCGTGAGATCTTCGGATATCTCTGCGCCAAGCCAGCCCTGCTCAATGCGCCCGCAACCAGCTCTTGACCAATATAGGAGCATCTGTTTCATGAAGCCCGCCCAATCGAGCGCGTCTGACGCCTACGACAAGCTGCTCGCCGCCATCGAGGAGGGCAGCCTACCGTCCGGCACGCGGCTGCGCGAGAGCGAACTCGCCGATCAGCTCGCCATCAGCCGAACACCGGTCCGCGAGGCGCTCAAGCGGCTGGAGTTGCAGGGTCTCGTCGTCCACGAGCCACATCATGGCGCCGTCGTGGCATCGCTTCGATACGGGCAGGTAACCGAACTCTATGTGCTGCGCGAGGTGCTGGAGGGCACCGCCGCACGACTTGCGGCGCAGCACGCCACTGCAGTCGAAATTGGCGTGTTGCAGCGAATGGTCACAACGGACCAGCGCCTGATCGATCAGCCCACTCTGCTTGCCCGCAGTAACCGCCAATTCCACCAGCAGATCCGCGACAGCTCGCGCAACCGGTATCTCGGTAACGCGCTCGAGAATCTTCGGCTTTCACTGGCCCTTTTGACCGGCACCACATTGCACGCGCCGGGTCGGGCCGATGCATCGGTTGCGGAGCACGCCGCCATCGTGGCCCGCATCGCTGCCCGCGACCCGGCCGGTGCCGAGTGTGCAGCCCGCGAGCATATCGTGCAGGCGTTCCGCACCCGGGTCGAGCTCCGACACTTGACACTGGACGACGCCTGATCGACATCTGTATCCAACAGGATACAATAGGA
>JBPBQE010000176.1:0-3967 GCA_050954595.1 Janthinobacterium lividum
AGGGCGTGCTGGCGGTTGCCATGACATGGGCGGAGCCGCGGCGCGACGTGGCGTTGCCGCGTGGCCTTGCGCTGCGTCATTTGGCGGAGGACAGAGGGTTATACTGCATCTGGAGCGGCAAGCGGCTTGACGTGGGCACTCTTGACATCGACCATTGTTTGCCGTGGGCAGCGTGGTCATGCTCGGACTTATGGAACCTCATGCCGGCTCATCGCAGCGTCAACCAGCATCAGAAGAAAGATAAGCTAACGGCTGAGAGTCTGCTGCAGACTGCGCAAGATAGGATTCAGGACTGGTGGCAGCGTGCCTACCTGCAGGACAGCATCTTACTGCCGCAGCGTTTCGTAGACGAAGCTAGGGCTAGCCTGCCGGGGTTGTGGAAGGCAAAAGTTGTAGGCGAGGATGTGTTTGGGGCGTTGCTGCTGCAACGGCTTAGGCTACGGCATGACCAGCAGGCGTTGGAGTGGGTGGGATAATCGCTACATCATGATGCCGACACTCCGAGACTTGACCAGCCGAACAGCCGTCCTCAATGCAATTGCCGAGTTCGACTCCTTGGAGCGCTCCGCTTTTCTGCAAAAGTATGGGTTCCGAAGAGCTAGATCTTATTTCATTCTCTATAATGGGCGTTGCTACGACAGCAAAGCCATCACTGGAGTTGCCCTAGGCTATCAAACGGGCACCGCTCTGCGTGGCGCAGACTTCGTCGGCGGTGATAATACAGTCGCAACGAAATTACGTTCGTTGGGTTTTGAAATAGTCCAGCTTGATCCAGATCGTCAGGTAGTTCCAGCAGTTAAGCCACGTTGGCCAACTGAGTGTCTAATTCTACTACTAGATTTTTACCATAAAAATGGTGGTCTACGACTTAAAGAAATGGATCCTATTTCATTGGCCTTGGTTGAAGAACTGCATCAACTTGACCAAGTTCTTAGCGTAAATCTAGAAGCCACTTGGCGGTCGGTTCAAGCTATTAATATCAAGATCAACAACTTTCGTTTTTTTGATCCAAAGTTCCCTAACAAACCGGACTATGTGATTCCATCACGCGAGGAGGGGGAAATCTGGCGCAACTTCGAGGGCAAAACTGAATATCTGGCTGAAATGGCGGCCCTAATACGTTTGGCCCTTCAAACAGAAGGGCAACATGACCCATTCGCAATAGCAACCGGCGAGATGGATGGAGTCATGGAGGCACCTGAAGGCCGGCTCCTGACAGTACGCCATTTGCGCTACGAGCGCTCCACAGCCTTAGCTAAGACGAAAAAGTCCCGAGCATTGAGTCAGGCTGGGCGGCTTGCATGCGAAGTCTGCAACTTCGATTTTTCGAAGCGTTATGGACCAAGAGGTCATGGGTTTATCGAGTGCCATCACACGCGCCCAGTATCAGAGCTCGGTGATAGGGGTATCACTCGTATAGAGGACCTAGCCTTGATTTGTGCGAACTGCCATCGAATGATTCACGCTCAAAAGCCTTGGCTCTCGATAGAGGAACTCATAGCTCTACTAACTTGACCTATAATGACTTCGCGAACTAGGTCGCGATGAAGAGATTAACGGAAGTTTCGCGTCCGCATCTTGATGCCCTAGTCGATTCTAAGGTCCGGCACGTAAGTGTCGCGCAACGACTGTCTACTCGGCCCCGCGCCGGGCCCATGTCGCGGATCCTGCGCTACCGGATGCGTCACACCATCACCGCGGCCGTGCTGGATCGGGAACGCCTAGTCCCGCTCGCCCACACTGCGCAGCAGCTCCGTCAGATCCGCCAGCTGGTCGGTCACGACGTGGATCACCGTCCCCTCTCGCTATACCCGGCCGTGTGACAGGCGATCATGCCCGCTGACAGCACCAGCCGCCGCTACGCCTCGAACCGATCCTTCCACAGGATCAGGTTGGCGAGCTCGGTCCCTTCGTAAGACGTCGATGCCTGCGTCCCGGCGCTCTGCTCGCGCATGAATCCGATTGCACCTCCATTATCGATCCTCTCGAATTGACAGTGACCACCGCAGAAGCGGTGTGGCTTGATCGACAGGAGGAATCGGGTTCTGTACCACTAAAAAGGAGGTTGGTCCTGAATAAGCCCCAGCTAACAAGGACATCACGATGATGACGAGACGATGGCTCCTGATTTTGCTGGCGATGTGGACAACGCCGGCTTTTGCTCAACTGGACGAGAGGGTGTGGACGATGGAGGTGCGCGGAACCCTTGGGTCCAACAGGATCGGTGGCGCTTTTACGATCCAAGACTACCGGACATTCGTTGAAGGCCATTACTTCTATGCCAAGTACCTCACCGATATTCCCCTGACCGGTTCAATGCAGGGGGAAGAGCTCAAGCTGAACGAACCTGGCGGTGGATCATTTCATCTGCATCTCATCGGCGATAAATCAGCGGCAGGACAGACGCTGACCTTCCACAATTCTATTGGTTTTGAGGGAACGTGGACTGGGAATGGAAGCACCTTCCCGGTTAAGATCCATTTTGATTACCGAACTTCCGGATCTGATTCAACCGAATCTTATGGAGCAATCAACGCAAGCGTTTATGAAGCTCGCGTTCGCCAGTGCATCAGCAGCGTACTGAAAGGCGACAAGAACGCTGCAGCCACACTCGTATCCTACCCGCTTCGGGTGAACAGCTCGACGTCGTTCTTCGTGAGATCAAAAGCAGAACTACTAGCGCGTTGGAACCACGTCTTCACTCCTTCCGTCATGAAGGCGCTCAGCGACGCCATTCCGCATGAGATGTTCATGCGGAACGACCAGGCAATGATTGGCGATGGAGAGGTCTGGTTTGACGAAATAGGTAATATAAAAGCTATCAACCAGACCGACGCCTTGCAAAAACACCTGCTTCGGGCTGCTGCTGGACGATAAGTGGCAGGTCGATATGCTGGGTGTTCAACTGTAGGGTGGAGGGCGACCGGCAACATCTCCGAACGATCCTCACCCAGCATGTCGCCTACAACGTGTCGGATCCACGTATCGCTGGCATTAAGGGCTGGTGCAGTTCGGTGTGCATGAGGGCTGGATCTTACTTCCTGCGCCACCGGCTGATGTTCGGCGGCGGCAGGGCATGCCGTTATCGATCTGCGTCTATGGCGGCCCGGATCGGTATTTGCCAACAATGAAGCCCGGTCCCTATGGCAACGCCGCTGCGAGAGGCGGCTGGATATAGACCGGCAGGCTGCAGGCCAACCGCTTGTCCGACAGCCAGACGCTGTTGGTGCCGTTGCGGCACCCGTGCAGCACTTGCCCCATCGGGTTCCACTTCACGAGGTTCGCGAGCGCCTGGGCATCCACGAGACGATCACCCAGTGCGATCTGCGCTCCGTTCACGGTCGCATCGATCTCTCCTGTCACCGACATGCGTCCCCACCAGTAGCCGCCGCCAAGGCAGCTCGCCGCGACGATGAACAGGGCAGCGGCGGCAGACAGGGCGGTGTTCCGGTCGAAGACCTTGATCCGTCGGGTGAGGGCGGTATCGGCGCTTCGGGCGATCGCGCTGCCGACACGCTGGATGGTGTCCGCTTCGGTGCTGGCGATCCCCGCCTGGAAACGAGCGATCTCGGCATTGGCGTTCTGCCGGCTCTGCAGAAGCGCCTGCATGATCTGTGTGCTGGTCTCCTGGGCCACCGTGTCGCTGCGGGAGGTTCGTTCCCCCATGAAGCGGATGGAGCGCGCCAGAGCCGTCAGCAGCGGCATCATCGGGTCATCGCGCTGGATGCCAGCCCGACGAACTGCCTCACGCATCTCGACCAGCAGCTTCTCGACCTCAGCGTCACCTGGGTCCGGTTGCGATGGCTTGGGCACCGGAGCCGGCAGGATGGCTGGAGCAGGCGCCGCGCTGACGGGGGCAGCCGGCGCGGTAGCGCTGCTCCGCTTCAGCCAGTCGTTGATCCGCTTGGTTGTCACGGCAGCCAGTCAGCCACGGGGGCAAAAGCTGCCTCCATGGCACGACGCCAAA
>JBPBQE010000329.1:0-3956 GCA_050954595.1 Janthinobacterium lividum
CTCATCGTCGGCAGCAACCCGGCCGAGACGATGCCGCCGATCATGCAGTATTTCGATGCGCAGCGGGCCCGGGGCGGACGGCTGATCGTCGCCGACCCGCGGCTGACGAAGACTGCGGCGGGCGCCTCGCTGTTCCTGCAGCCGGCGCCGGGGACGGATGCGGCGCTGGCGTTGGGCTTGCTGCATATCGTCATTCGCGACCGGATGATCGACGAGGGCTTCATCGCCGCGCGGACCGAGGGGTTCGAGGCGGCACGGAAGATTGCTGCGGCCTGGTGGCCGGATCGGACGGAGCGGGTGACGGGCGTCCCGTCGGCGAAGTTGACGGAGGCAGCGCAGTGGTTGGGCAGTTCACGCCGCAGCCTGATCCTGACCGGGCGCGGGCCGGAACAGCAGAGTCATGGCGTGGACAACGTGCTGGCGTTCATCAACCTGGCCTTGGCCTTGGGACTGCCGGGTCGGCCGCATGCAGGGTGGGGCACGCTCACCGGCCAGGGCAACGGGCAGGGCGGGCGCGAGCACGGGCAGAAATCGGATCAGCTGCCGGGCTACCGCTCGTTGGCCAACCCGGCGGACCGGGCGTTCGTGGCCGACATCTGGGGCGTGACGCCGGAAAGCCTGCCACAGCCGGGGCCCCCGGCGGTCAAGCTGCTGGCGCAGTGTGGCGGGGCGATCTCGGCGCTGCTGGTGTTCGGGTCGAACCTGGTGCTGTCGGCGCCGGATTCCGGGAAAGTGCAGCGGCGGCTCGAGGCGTTGGACATGCTCGTCGTGGCGGATCCGTTCATGTCGGAAACCGCGGCGATCGCGGACGTGGTGCTGCCGGCGACGCAATGGGCCGAGGAGGACGGCACCATGACCAATCTCGAGGGCCGGGTGATCCTGCGGCAGCGGATGGTGGAGCCGGCCGACGGCGTGTGGACCGACCTGCAGATCATCGGTGGGATCGCGGAGCGGCTCGGGCGGGGGCAGTATTTCAGCACGGAGGCGCGGGAGGTGTTCGCCGAGCTGCGGCGGACCAGCGCCGGCGGGGTGGCGGATTATTCGGGCGTGAGCTGGGATCGTATCGTTGCCGAGGAGGGCGTGTTCTGGCCTTGCCCCTCGGAAGATCATCCAGGCACGCCGCGCCCATTTGCTGAGCGGTTCGGGACCGAGAACGGGCGGGCGAAGTTCCACCGGGTCGAGCATCGTGACACCGCGGAGGGAACCGATCGGCATTACCCGATGATCCTGACGACGGGCCGGGTGATGGCGCAGTATCAGACCGGGGTGCAGACGCGGCTGGTGGATCAGCTCAACGAGGCGGACCCGGAGGCGTTCTGCGAGGTGCACGTCGACATGGCGCGCACGCTGGGGATCAAGCAGGACGACCGGCTGCGGCTGAGTTCGCGGCGGGGCAGCGCGATCTTCCGGGCGCGGCTGAGTCGGACGATCCGGCTGGATACGGTGTTCATCCCGTTCCACTGGGGCGGGGAAGCGACCGCGAACCTGCTGACCAGCACCTACACGGACCCGGTTTCCGGCATCCCCGAATACAAGGTTTGTGCGGTCCATGTCGCCCGAGCCGGCCCGGCGCGGCCCGACCCGGCGGTTTCAGCGGGCGAAATTACGGCGGCATAGTTTTCGCATGTGGTTTCCGACTTTCTACAAAGGGCGATAATGGAAACCACCCCACGCTTCCTCAACGGCGTTCATGCGTTCACCGGCACCGGGCTTGCAGCACCGGCCCCGGTTTCACCGCCGTTGGCCTACACCGTCTCGTCCGACAAGCGGTCGCAGATGATCTACATCCGGGCCGGCAACTCGGCCAACGAGATGATCGCGGTGCATCTAGTGCGCAGCGGCACGCCGTTCCGCAGCTTTCCCATCGGCGCCAAGGGCAGCATCCACGTGTCGCTCGCGGTGGTGGAGGATCTCGAGCCGGACAGCACGCTCGACGTGGTCGTTGCAGCGCCCGAGGGGGTGAGTGGGCACGTGGTGCTCGATATCGGCTTCATGGAGATTTGAGGATGAACGCCATGAGCAAGCAAAAACTGGTGGTGGTCGGCAATGGCATGGCCGGGGCTCGCGCCGTCGAAGAGGTGCTTGCTCGTGGCGGCGCCGCAATGTTCGACATCGTCATGTTCGGCGATGAGCCGTACGGCAACTACAACCGGATCATGCTGTCCAACATCCTGAGCGGGCAGCAGAATTACGACGAGATCTTTCTCAACACGATCGAATGGTATGCGGAGAACGACATCGTCCTGCACACCGGCGCGCGGGTCAACGAGATCAACCGCTTCGGCAAATACGTGGTGGCCGAGAACGGCGTGCGGGAGGATTACGACTACCTGATGATCGCCACGGGGTCGCGGGCGTTCATGCCGCCGATCCCCGGGTTGCACATGGAAGACAAGTCGCTCAAGCCCGGCGTGTTCGGTTTCCGCACCATCGACGACACGACCGGCATGGTTGCGGCGGCACCGGGCAAGAAGGCGGTGGTGATCGGTGGCGGGCTGCTCGGGCTCGAGGCGGCGCGCGGGCTGATGACGCACGGTTGCGAAGTGACGGTGGTGCATCTCGGCAAGCATCTCATGGACCAGCAGCTCGACACGACGTCCGGCAAGATGCTGCGGACGGCGATGGAGAAGATGGGCATCACCGTGATGACCGAGACGTCGACGGTGCAGGTACTGGGCGACGAGAAGGTTGAGGGCCTAGTGTTCAAGGACGGCACGTCGGTGGCATGCGAGGTGCTGGTGGTCGCCGCTGGCATTCGGCCTAATGCGGAGATCGGCACGCGCGCCGGGCTGACGGTGGAGCGGGCGATCGTGGTGGACAACCACATGCGCTCGGTCGACGACCCCAACATCTATGTCGTGGGCGAGTGCGCGCAGCATAGGGGGATGGTGTACGGGCTGGTGGCACCGCTATGGGACCAGGCCAAGGTGCTGGCGGACCACATCACCGAGCGCAACAGCAACGCGCAGTATCACGGCTCCAAACTGGCGACGAAGCTCAAGGTGATGGGCGTCGAGTTGGCCTCCATGGGGATCACGGAGCCGAAGGAAGAGCGCGACGAAGTCATCCAGTTTCAGGAGCCGATGAAGGGCACCTACAAGAAGCTGATCGTGCGCGATGGGCGGCTGGTGGGGGGCATCCTGCTGGGCGACATCTCGAAGGCGGCATTCCTGATGCAGGCGTTCGACCGGGATTCGCCGCTGCCGGACGAGCGGCTGAGCCTCATGTTCGATCTCGGCGCACCGTCGCAGAAGGTGACGATCGACGAGATGCCGGCGGAATCGCAGGTGTGCAACTGTAACGGCATCACCAAGGCGACGATCGGGATGGCTGTCGAGGCCGGGCACCGGACGCTGCCGGCGGTGATGAACGCGACGCGGGCGGGCAAGGGCTGTGGCTCCTGCAAGGGGCTGATCGGCGAGGTGATCGCCTGGTTCGCGGGCGGGGCGGTCGAGGAAGACCCGTCGATCCATTACTACGTGCCGTGCATCCCGATGAAGAAGCAGGAGCTGATTGCGGCGATCCGGGCGCATGACCTGCATTCGGTGTCGTCGGTGTTCGAAGTGTTGGCCGGTGGGGTCGAGGACCCCGCGAGCAAGATTCCGCTGGCGTCGCTGCTGAACACGATCTGGCCGGGTCAATACGAGGATCAGCGCGATGCGCGGTTCATCAACGACCGGGTGCATGGGAACATCCAGAAGGACGGCACGTTCTCCGTGGTGCCGGAAATGGCGGGCGGGGTGTGCACGCCAGCCGAGCTGATGCGGATCGCCACGGCGGCGGTGAAATACAACGTGCCGCTGGTGAAGATGACGGGCGGGCAGCGGATCGACCTGGTCGGCGTCAAGAAAGAGGATCTGCCGGGGATCTGGGCCGATATTGGGATGCCGGCCGGTCATGCCTGGGGCAAGAGCTACCGGACCTGCAAGAGCTGCATCGGCACGGACCATTGCCGG
>JBPBQE010000007.1:0-3938 GCA_050954595.1 Janthinobacterium lividum
TGGTGATCGAAGCGGATGCTCCGATAGGGCAGCTTGCCGAACCGGTAGCCGAAGAATTCGTCCACCGGACCAGTCCAGATGACGCGATCGAACGCCATCGTCTCCTGCACATCTCGCCAATCGGTACTCAACTGCACGTCGATATTGGGATGGTCCAGCATGCGGGCGAACATCGCCGTGTAACCATCCCGCGGCATGGCCTGAAAGCTATCGGTGAAATACCGGTCGTCGCGATTAGTGCGCACCGGCACACGCGCGGTCACCGATCGGTCGAGCTCGGACGGGTCCAGCCCCCACTGCTTGCGGGTATAGCCCCGGAAGAACTTCTCGTAGAGTTCGCGCCCGACCTGGGACACCACGACGTCCTCGGAGGTGCGAACGTCCGTCACCGTTTCGGCTGCCGCCGCGAACCAGGCGACCAGCCCGTCGGAGTCCAGATCGAGCCCGTAAAGCTCGTTGACGGTATCGAGATTGATCGGCAGCGGCACCAGTTTACCATCCACCCAGGCGCGGACCCGGTGTTCGTAGGGGTGCCACTCGGTGAACTGCGACAGGAAGCCGGAGACCGCGTCGGAATTGGTGTGAAAGATATGCGGGCCGTAGCGGTGGACCAACAGCCCGGCCTCGTCGAGATGATCGTACGCATTGCCCGCGATATGAGGCCGGCGGTCGATGACCAGCACGCGATCGCCACGGTCACTCGCCAGCTTGTGCGCCAGCGTCGCGCCGGCAAAGCCGGCACCGACGACGAGCCAATCATACATGGCTGCTCTCCCCGGCCAGCGTCGTCTTGACGCCGCCTGCCCTCACGCCGTCGATCAGGTCCTGCATGGCTTTCCAGCTGACATCCCAGCTTATCCGCGCCAGACGCTGGTCCACCTGGGCCAGCCACGGTTCGCGCGCCCGCAGCATCGCTCTTTCCAGCGCCGCAACCGTGGCATCGGCGTCGGACGCAATGCCGACCAGTCCGTCGCGGCCCCAATCCCGTATAACGTCAATCACCGGCGTGGACACCACCGGCACGCCCGCGGCTAGAAATTCCGGTGTCTTGGTCGGGCTGATGAACCTGGTCGCCTCGTTCATCGCAAACGGCATCAACCCGGCATCCCAGCCGGAGAGATACAACGGCAGATCCTGATACTGTCGGAGCCCGAGCCAGTGTATGTTGGCATGACCGGGCAGCGATGCCGGGTCGATCTTGGTGACCGGGCCGACCATGACGAACTGCCAATCTGGCCGCTGCCGGGCGATGGCGTCCAGCAATGCCAGATCCATCCGCTCGTCGATCACCCCGAAATAGCCGATGCGCGGCCGGGCGATGCCGGCCTGGTCCAGAGGGTCATTGTCCAGAACACGGGCCCGGCCGAAATGGGCAACGTCGACGCTGCTCGGGAACAGGTGCACGCTGTGGTGGCGTCCCTGCTTGGCCCCGTACAGGCTACGCCCGCCGGTAAAGACCAGATCCACGGCACGCATCAACCGGCGTTCGAGGAGCAGCAATCGCGGTGAAGCGGCGCTGAAGGCGGACAACTCGTCCATGCTGTCGAACACCGTGACTTCGGATCGAAGGTGTCCGGCAAAGCCCAGCGCCATCGGCGTGTAGAACCAAGTCACCGAAGGAATCTGTCCCAATTCCGTCAGCAAGCCGTCCAAGAGCGTCCGCTGAGCGGCGTCGGCTTCGATCGGATCCAACTCCGATGGCAGCAGCGGCGTGGCGACCAGGAGGTTCGGCGAGATCAGGCGGGTCCGAAGCTCGGCTTCCCTCGCGCCGTCGGGCGCCGGCAGCGGCTCCTCCCAGAACACGACGCGATACTGGGCCGCTGCCCGCGTCATCAGATGTTGAGGGCGTTGATAAACCCAATCCCAGCGAAGATGAGACAGGCACACCAGCAATGGCGGTGGCGCTGAAGTTGTCGCAAAAGCTGTCGACATCGGAATCAGAGCGCTCCTGCAACGCCAGAAGACAACCGGGTTCCTTGGTGGTCCGCAAACGTCTGTCCGGCGTGTGTAGGATCAAACGACCTAAGCCCGTCTTGGGAAAAGCCGCCCGAGCGCATTAGGGCCAGCATAGAAGTTTTGCTTACTGCAAAGTATGGGTGAACATAGAGCCGGCTTGTTGAATCGAACAAAGGCTCACAGGTCATTTTTAGCATGAACATGAATCAGGATCCTTGAGGTCAAAGCTTCTATCCGTCTGATAAGAGTGGTTTTTTGTGAGTAAAAGACTGAATTGTCATAAACAAATACAAAGTTCGTATATTGTAACTATACACTCCGAATCTTAAATATCGGAGTTATATTAGGAAGCTGTCTAGGCAATTCGTATTACTGTAAGTCTCCAATCTCATGAGCCTCTAGTCGGTAAATTAACCTATGCTACTCTGCACAAATTTGTGATCTAGAGAATATTCTTATCGCTGGTAAACAACGGCAGCGGTCGTTGCTTGCTGAATCATTTGATGGTTGCGGTTCCGCGACGTTCGGCTTGAGAGGTCGCCTGCCGCGCAGATGCTGGCAGATCACCGACGATTAGCGTGCGGTGTCCGTCGGCGACGTAGGCAGACCTGCCCACGACTCCGCATGCAAAGAATTTGAAATGACTGCAAAGGCGAGCACGCGAGGGAGCGGCGCGGCATCGCGCTTGCAGTTTGCACCCGCGGGCGCCGAAGACCTATTGGGATGCCTCTATGCTACCCGGTGACGGCGAGATCCGGGCCGGACGAGTTCCTGACCCAACTGCGCAGTAGCACTCGCCCGTCTCGTCTGCTCCATCCCGGGCACTGGACCGTGACCGAATTCCTACTCACCGCCCTCGACCCTAGCCGTTGAGGTTTCCTGCCTGCCGAGTTGCCCCGGCAGCGCATTGCGAGCGGCTCCGACCCATAGACGTTACTGCCGGATTTCGGCGTCAGGCTTCCTGAACGCGGGCAATACCGAGTGCCGCCCGTGCTTCCTCCGTCGTCGCCGGCCGACGCCCATGCTTGGCGCAAGCCTCGGCCGCCAACGACACCAGCTCGGCGTTGCTGCCGGCCAGCCGATCCTTGCTGATCCGCACGTTGTCCTCCAGCCCGGTCCGCACGCCGTCACCCCCGCGCGCCAGCACCCATTCCATGACGCGGGCCTGGTTCGCCCCGATCCCGGCGGCGGTCCACGTCGCGTGCGGCAACTGCCTGCGGATCTCGCCAAGCATCAGGTCCAGCAGGTGCTCCTCGGCCGGCAGCGCGTTCTTGACGCCCATGACCACCTGCACATGCGGCCGCTCATCCATCAGCCCGGCCTCCACCAAGCGCCGTGCACCATGGATGTGGCTGAGGTCGAACAGCTCGATCTCCGGCCGGACGCCGAACTGCTTCATCTTGGTGGCCAAGTCGGTCACCAACGATGCCGAGTTCTCATAGATGATGGTCGGAAAATTGACCGACCCGGTGCTCAGCGACGCCATATCCGGCCGATGTTCCAGCGCGTTGCCCCGCGCGGCGGGATCGCGCCCGCGACCGCCGGTGGAGAACTGGATGATCATGCCCGGACAATGCTTCCGAATCCCGGCCTGCACCTCGGCAAACCGCGCCGGATCACTCGACGAACTCTCATCGTCGTTTCGCACATGGATATGCACCAGCGAGCACCCTGCCTCGAACGCCGCATGCGTGCTTTCGATCTGCTCGGCCGGGGTCGTCGGCACCGCCGGGTTGTCTTTCTTGCGCGGCACCGACCCGGTGATGGCGCAGGCGATGACGATTGGGTCCACGGCAGCTTCACTCCTATGTTTCGATCCGTTTTACCCTGACGGGTGCGAAACGCCATCCGAGCCGCCGAACCGATACGGTTACGGAAGGCGTCGCACGTGCTTGGGTTCCCTCCGTTCAGCGAGCCGGCGGGATGCTCAAGCCGCCATTGGTGAAGGCCTCCGTCGCCTCTGGTGACTTGAGAAAGGTCAC
>JBPBQE010000053.1:0-3929 GCA_050954595.1 Janthinobacterium lividum
CTGGGTTTGGTTTCGCGAGCGTGTTTTTTCGAGATTTCTCGGCAAGGCCTCGGGCGAGTGCATCGTGGATCCGTGCATCGTCGCCTTCAGTCGAACTCCCGGAACGCTCCATGAGGTAGACGGACGCGATACTCACGCCGCTATATTGCGCGAGATCTTCGCGTGACCATCCGAGTGTCATTCGATCAGCCTGCTCTGGAACCATAAAGCAGTCTTACGGGTAGTTGGGCGAAAAGGCTTCAGGGTTGTCGAGCTCGATCCGAGCCATACCTGTTCGGGCGTTATTGGCGGCGGCCAGTCGCCCGACGTCACTCGTCCTTGCGCTTCAGCTTCACACCGGTCTCGCCGCCGTTGGTGAACTCGACGCCAGCGGCTTCCAAGGTGGCACGGATGGCGGCAAGACCGTCAAGCGATCGCTCGCGCGAAAACATAGTCATGATCCGTCCCTCGTTTTCGTAAGTCCAGACGAAAGCACGTGTCGTGTCCGCCTGTGCGGCCAGACGATCTCAGGACCAGCCCAACAGCAATCGCGCTGCCCACATGTCCTGAGGCGTGATCTTGGAGGGAAGTCCAAAAACGTCCGAAGCGATCCGCGCCGCACTCGACAAGGTGGCGGCGGCCGAGGTCGAGCAGGCGACGCAACTCCGGCAAGCCCGGGAAGAGCGTGACCGCCTGCTGCTCGATGGCACACCAGCCGCGCTAGCCAAGGCGCAGGTCGTCGTCACTGCCGCGGTCGAGCCGGCGGAGCAGATCACGACCATGCGACAGCAGCTCGAGCAGCGCCTCGCCGCGGCCGAGGAAACCGAGACCGTTGCTAAGGTTGCCAACCTGCGGAACGTTGCTCAGACAAGCGAGAAAGCCTTATCGACCTGGTGGACTGCGCAGCGCAGGAAATTGGTCGACGAGTTGTCGACCGGCATCGATCTGCGGAAGGTGGCGTCCGATACTCGGTGGGAATACGACCGGGCCACCGAGGCTGCAGCGCAGAAGTACCCGCATCAGGTTTTCCAGGCGCCAATCCCGGCGGCAATCGACGGGCATTCGTGGTCGTATGACGCGGGTCGCACGATCGGGTTGTTGGACATCATGCCTGACGCCCTCGACACCCTGCTGCGCTCCGGCGCCCCCCGCCCGCCCGAAACGTATTGATCGTTTCTCGACGCGCCTGCGGTTGGACGGTGGGATGAGGTGGAATGTCACCACCCCGTCTCGGCCCAGCCCTATGGAAACGCATGGCAATACGTCAAGCCATGCGTCCGGTGGCCCCTGGGCCGGACGCACCAATACGGGTGGCCATGGCGCAAACGCTGCCTAGCCGCAGGGTAGCAAAAAGTCTCCCCACCCAATCAGGAGAACGACCACCGATGGCCGGCAAAATAGAGAAGATCAGCCAGCGCGAGTTTGCCCGGCGCGACGGCTGCGACCCGAAACTCGTGCGGACCGCCATAGAAGACGGGCATCTTGAGGCCTTACCTGGCGGTGGCCTGGATGCCGCACTGGTGGGGACCGGGTGGCGAAAGACCAACCGTCGAGGTGGGGAGAGGGTGGGAAAAATTCCCAGCAAGGTGGGGAGTGTTCCCACTAAAGCGAGGAAACTCCCCACCCGTTAAGTCAAAGCCTGCACCATCCAGTGCACTCCCGGTACCTGACGTGGCATGCACCCTGTCGGCGATGGTCGACACCTTCGCGTCCGACGCTTCGATCCTTCTGCTACGGCATCTTTCGCTCGCGAAGGTCCGGCCGTTAGTTGCCGAGCTGCTAGCCAGTGCAAGGCGCGGAGCAATCGAAATCCTCAATGACGACGGTATCGAGCCATCGCAGGGACTGACGAGCTGGGCAGAGCATCCGGCCTTCTCCTCGACGGTTCCGACTGAAGATGAGTGGGTCGAGGCGCTGCAGCTGGCCGAGGCCGGCGATGCCATCTAGCCGACCACGCGCGCACCCGCCGCATGATTGACGCTGAGGCTGATGCGAAGGGCGCAGTGTCTCGGCGCTCATCACCAACGGTGGTGTCCGACCTCCGCCCGATCGCGCGTCTGCGCAGGTTCGTCGACGCAGTGCGGGCCGCCCGCCCTCCGGCACCGGAAGGCCGGGCGTGGTTTCTTGCCGGGGTCCAGCGCTATGAGGCGGCGTGTCTCGCCGATGGTGCTGTCAGCCTCGAGCAGGCCCTCGGCCTCGGCCGCCGCGGCCAGCATGCTTGGTGGAATACCGAGGCGCGGGACCAGCGCAATCGTCTGCTGCTTGATCTGCGGGCCAGGCACTTCGCACACTTGGGGAACATGGAAGCGGCGGGCGCAATCGCGTCATTGGCCGCCCGGGCCTCGGCTCGAGCAGGTCGCCCGGCACCCGGCCCGGCAGATAGTCCGTCCGCGATGATGGCCGCCGTGCTGGCCACCGGGCAGGGCATGCCTGGTCCTCGACATCTGCGGCGGATCCTGGCCGCTGGCCTTTTGACCCCCCGTCCCAAAAGTCCGTCATCGGGTGGCTAACCGCATAGCGGATAATGCCTCCATGAAGCTGCCACCAGTCACCATTTCGCCCGACCTCCGCCTCACGCTGTCGACCGGCGGCGTGGTGTTGTCGACGGCGCAGGCGATCCGGCTGGCCGATGAGTTGGCTTACCGGGCCTACCTTCGCCAGTCCGCCGAACGCCACGAGTGCCGGGTCGCAGCGCGCGCACTCCGGAAACAGACCGAAAGGAAAGCGGCATGACCGTCATGACCACCCGCACCGCGCCGCAGGGCGCCAGGTTCAGCCGCCCGTCCGCTGGCCATCTCGCTGCTGTCGACACCTTGCTCGCCCGCGCGGCGGCATTCGGCGGCGGCGGCGGACGCATGACAGCGTCGGCGGGCGACATCTCGCCCAGCCCGGCCGATCCCTCGCCAGCTGCGCCGAGCACCCCGGCCGACACCGCCGCCCGCCTGGACGCGCAGGAAACGCATCTGGCCGATCACGAGGCGCGTATCGCTGGCCTTGAGCAGCGCTCGCCGCCGCCCGCCGTCGACACCGGCGCTCAGGCCGCACCGGCTGCGGCATCCGCCATCGCGCCGGTGTCCACGACGATCGGTGCCTCGGCAATTTATGCACGACTGAACAGCCGGTCGACCGGGCAGAAAGTCATCGCCGACGCCGCACCGCCGCCGGCTATGATTCACACCAGCGCGGGCCCGATGCTGAATGCGCGGGCGATTCATGATCGGTACGACGCTGTGGCCGCCGCTCGCGCCGGCCGGGGTGCCCGCGGCTAATGCAGCCGCCTAGATAGCCTGCGCGACAGTTGGAACGGAGCCGGTTCGTAGATGGCCGGCTACAACGCCGATATCGCGGAGCAGAGCCAGGTTGCCAAGGCGCAGGCGATCCAGCGGCAGGGTTCCCTGCGGCTCGGTGCGCAGCGGGCGGCGCTGGCGGCCGGCGGCGTGGATGCGGCGAGCGGATCTTCCCTGGACGTACTCGACGCGATTGAGGACGACACGACGCGGGCGGCCAGCGCATCGCAGTATCAGGGCGATCTGACCGGCTACGCCTACCGGACGCAGCAACAGAACTTTACCAACCAGGGCGCGATGGAAACTACCACGGCGGGCAATGCCTCGACTGCGGGCATCTTGTCGGCGGGCGGAACGATACTGAGTAACGCCGGGCAGGTGGCTGACCGCTGGTATCAATTCAAAACGCGGGTCGGATCCAACTCACAAACGCCGACCGTGGGCGAACTTCACTGACCCGTCACAGGCGGCATCACGCTCGATATCGTCGGTGGTAGAAGAGTATTCAATCAGTAATCACTGTTTCGGCTATGATGCTCTCCACTGGTCGGAAGCGGCCCGCTAACCAAACTGCTGATACAATTAACCCAAAACAAAGCAAGTATATTGCTGATTTCCAAGATAAAATGCTGCTTATTAATAGAGACACCAGAGCCCATAGCG
>JBPBQE010000145.1:0-3923 GCA_050954595.1 Janthinobacterium lividum
GCCGTCGTCGTGGCAGCCCTGTATTTCGGCCAGGAGCTGCTGGTGCCCTTGGTGCTCGCCGGGTTGCTCGCCTTTGTGCTGGCGCCGCTCGCGCGCCTTCTGCAGCGCGCCTACCTGCCGCATGTCGTCGCCTCGCTGCTGGCGGTCGTGATCGCGTTCGTGATCCTCGGGCTGCTCAGCCTCGTCGTCGGCGGCCAGGTCTCTGCGCTCATTGCCAAGGCACCGCTCTACGAAGCCAACATCGTCGCCAAATGGCAGCGGCTGGTGGAGACCACGCCCTTGGTCGCCCGCCTGGCGGGACCGTTCGCGAACGGCTTCGGCGAAGCCGCCTCCCCGCTGGCGCTTGCCGAACGCTTTGCCCGCCCGCTCCTCGGCCCGGTCACGACGGCCGCGGTCGTGCTCGTCTTCACCTTGGTCATCCTGCTCTACAGCGAGGATTTGCGCGACCGCTTCGTGCGCCTGGTGGGCCGTCACGACCTGCACCGCACCATCTTCGCGCTGAACGATGCCGGGCATCGGCTGTCACGCTACTTTCTGTCGCAGCTCACCATCAATGCGGTGTTCGGCGTCTGGATCGGCGGTGCCCTGGCCTTGGCCGGAATGCCGAGCCCGGTGCTGCTCGGCCTCATCGCCACCCTGATGCGCTTCGTGCCGTTTGTGGGCACCTTTATCGGCGTCGGTGCGCCGCTGGCCCTCGCCGTCGCCGTGTCGCCCGACTGGTCGCTGGCGCTGATCGTGCTGGCCATCTTCGCCGTGAGCGAGATCGCCGTCAGCCAGGTCGTCGAGCCCCTGCTCTACGGTCACAGCACGGGCATTTCACCCGTGGCCGTCCTGGTCGCCACCTCGTTCTGGACCCTGCTATGGGGTTTTGTCGGCCTGCTCATCGCGACACCGCTGACCGTCTGCCTGGTCGTCATCGGTCGCAACGTCACCGCCTTGTCGTTCCTCGACGTCCTGTTCGGGAGCGAATCGCCGCTGCTTCCGGCGGAAACGTTCTATCAACGGGCGCTCGAGGGGCGCTCCCTGGCGCTGCTCAAGGCGGCCAAGCTGCAGATCCAGACGGGTTCGCGCGCCGAGTATTTCGATCATATCGCCCTGCCCGGCCTGGTGCTCGCTCAACAGGACCGTGGTGACGATCCGGACCTGATCGACCCCATCCATCTGCAATTCGAGAAGTTTCTCGAGGAGCTTGCCCCCGAGCCCGTCTCCGGCGCCGGCGCGTGGCAGCGGGACGGTGCCATCCTGTGCATTCCCGCCCGTGGCGATTTCGACGACCTCGCCGCGGTCATGGCGGTGCAGTCTCTGCGCGAGGTCGGCTTCGGCGCTGTCGTTGCACCGGGTTCCGTGCTGGACAATTCACCGGCCGATGACACCGCCGCCCGCCCGCGTCTGTGCTGCCTGTCGGTCATGGCGGAAGCCGCCAGTTTCGCGACGATCCGTTTCTTCGTGCTCCGCATGCAGCACAAGCTTCCGAACAGCGAGATCGTGGTTTGCCTCTGGGGCGCCGTCGGCGGTTCGTCGCTGCTGGCCGAGCTGCGGCAGGGTGGCCTCTCGGCACACATCATCCTCTCAATCGGTGAACTGCTCGCCTACACCAAGGCGATCTCCGCCCAGGCCGAGGCCGCGTGACCCCGCCGATCCGCTTCGACGACGGCGCCGCCTACGAGCGCGGCATGGGCCAATGGAGCCAACTCGTCGGCGACACCTTTCTGGACTGGCTCGCGCCCGAACCCGGCTTGCGGTGGATCGATATCGGCTGTGGCAACGGCGCGTTTACCGAACTGGTCATCCGGCATTGCGCGCCCGCTGCTATCGACGGGCTCGATCCATCATCCGGCCAACTCGCCTTCGCCCGCACCCGGCCGGGGGTCGAGGCAGCGACCTTCCATCTCGGCGACGCACACGCCCTCCCCTTCGCGGAATCCAGCGCCGACATTGCGGTCATGGCGCTGGTGATCTTCTTCCTCGATGACCCCGCCGCCGGTCTGGCCGAGATGCGCCGCGTCGTCCGACCCGGCGGCACCGTCGCCGCCTATGCGTGGGACATTCCTGCTCGCTCCTTTCCGCTCGAGCCCATCCAGGCCGAGCTTCGTGCCCTGGGCCAAACACCCGTGCTGCCACCGAACGCCGCCATTGCCAGCGCGGACAATCTCTGGGCCGCGTTCGCATCCGCCGGGCTGGTCGACCTGCGCCAGCGCGCTATCTCCGTCACCCGCACTTTCCCCGATTTCGAAGCGTTCTGGACGGCCGCCCTTGGCACCGGCTCGATGGGCGCCGCCATCGACAAGCTCGCACCCGACCAACGGGACAGCTTCAAGCAGCGCGTGCACGGCCGCCTGTCTGCCGGCGCCGATGGCAGCGTCAGCTATTCGGCATCGGCCAACGCCATTGCCGGTCTCGTCCCTGCCTAAGGGATGGCGCCCTTACGGGCGGCGATATACCTAGGCGCACTGTATTTTAACCGGAGAACAGCCGTGGACGTCCGCGCTGCCGTCGCCTTCGAGGCCGGCCAACCTCTGCAAATCGAAACCGTTCAGCTCGATGGCCCCAAGGAGGGCGAGGTGCTGGTCGAGATCATGGCAACCGGCATTTGCCACACCGATGAGTTCACCCGCTCCGGCGACGACCCAGAGGGCATGTTCCCCGCCATCCTCGGCCATGAGGGCGCCGGCATCGTCCGCGACGTCGGTCCCGGCGTGCGCTCGCTGAAAAAGGGCGATCACGTCATTCCGCTCTACACGCCGGAGTGCCGGGAGTGTGAATACTGCCTCAGCCGCAAGACCAATCTGTGCCAGGCAATCCGCACCACGCAGGGTCGCGGCGTCATGCCCGACGGCACCAGCCGGTTCAGCTTCAAGGGCAAGCCGGTGCTGCACTACATGGGCTGCTCGACTTTCGCCAACTTTACCGTCATGCCCGAGATCGCGCTGGCCAAGGTCCGCGAGGACGCACCATTCGACAAGATCTGCTACATCGGTTGCGGCGTCACCACCGGCGTCGGCGCGGTGCTGTTCACCGCCAAGGTGCAGCCCGGTGACCGTGTGGTCGTGTTCGGCCTCGGCGGCATCGGCCTCAACGTCGTCCAAGGCGCCAAGCTCGCCGGGGCCGACCAGATCGTCGGCGTCGACATCAATCCGGCGCGCCGCGAGTTGGCCACCAAGTTCGGCATGACCGACTTCGTCAACCCGAAGGAGATCGAGGGCGACATCGTCCCCTACCTAGTCGATCTCACCAAGGGCGGCGCGGATCACAGCTTCGAATGCGTCGGCAACACCACGCTGATGCGTCAGGCGCTGGAATGCGCCCATAAGGGCTGGGGCAAGAGCACCATCATCGGCGTCGCCGGTGCCGGCAAGGAAATCAGCACCCGCCCGTTCCAACTCGTCACCGGGCGCACGTGGCAGGGCAGCGCCTTTGGCGGCGCCCGCGGCCGCACCGACGTGCCGAAAATCGTCGACTGGTATATGGACGGCAAGATTAACATCGACGACCTGATCACCCATATCCTGCCGCTCGAGCGTATCAACGAGGGTTTCGACCTCATGCATGCCGGCACGAGCATCCGCAGCGTCGTCGTCTACTAAAGGAGCTATCGATGCAGACTTTCGATGTCACCGGCATGACCTGCCAGCACTGCGTCAGTGCCGTGTCCGCCGCCGTCACCAAGGTCGATCCCGGCGCCAGCGCCGAGATTGATCTCGCCTCCGGCAAGCTGGTCATCAACAACGACACCGCGCCGGAGGACGTGTTCCTCGAAGCCATCGCCGCCGAGGGCTACGAAGCCGTCCCGACGATGGATTGACGCTGACCCGGTAAAGGCGCGCCTGTATAGGAGGTGCGCCCCTCGGAGTTACTGCAGTTGCCCATCATCGTCGGCGTTCCCGCCTGCTCCAAGATCGTCAACGGTGAGCCTCAGCATTCCA
>JBPBQE010000237.1:0-3914 GCA_050954595.1 Janthinobacterium lividum
TGGAGGACACCTCCGACCTCGAGGACGACGCCGACCCGATCGGCACCGACATCGAAGTCGAGCCGGAGAGCGACGAAAAGGACATGTAATCGGCGGCCGGGTCAGCCCGGCCTCGATCTCGGGAGACTGATAGCTCGTGCAAAAGCGCTCCAGTCTCCTCCTGATAACCCTTGCTGAAGTCCTGGCCCTCGCGCTGTGGTTCTCTGGAACCGCAGCGGGTCCTGGATTGATCGCGGAAGCTTCCGCGCCGGTAGCCGGATTTCAACCTTGGCTCACCTCGGCCGTTCAGGCCGGCTTCGTCCTCGGCACCTTGGTCAGTGCCGTCTTGGCTCTGCCCGATCGGTTCGATCCGCGCCGTGTATTCAGTGCCGCGGCAGTGATCGGTGCCGGCGCCAACGCCGTGATCCTTCTCCTGCCACCGGGCAGCCTGGCTGACCTCGTTTGCCGCTTTGCCACCGGCATCGCCCTGGCCGGCATCTACCCCGTCGGCATGAAGCTCGCCGTCGGCTGGTCCGGCCGGAACGACACCGGGCTCGTCGTCGGCCTACTCGTGGGCGGCCTTACCCTTGGCTCGGCCCTGCCGCATCTCGTCAACGCCCTCGGCGGCCTCGGCTGGCGCCCGACCATCACCGCCGCCTCCATCTGTGCCATCGCCGCCGCGATCTTGATTCTCCGCGTCCCGCTCGGCCCGAATCACGCGGCCGCTCCGCGGTTCCGGCCCGCCCAGGCGCTATTGCTCCTGCGCGACCGCGGCACCCGCTTGGCGACGCTCGGCTACCTGGGCCACATGTGGGAGCTTTACGCCATGTGGGCGTGGATCGGCGCCTATCTCGGCGCCAGCTTCGCCGTTGCCCGCAACAGCGCCTCGTCCGCGCCGGGTCTTGCCTCGCTGGCGACGTTCGCGGTGATCGGCGCCGGTGCGGTCGGGTCGGTCGGCGCCGGGCTGCTGGCCGACCGGATCGGCCGCGTGCGCGTCACCTGCGCGGCGATGCTGGTTTCGGCCCTGTGCTGCCTTCTCGCTGGCCCGTGCTTCGGCGCACCGCCGGCGGTGACGGTCGCCCTTGGCCTGATCTGGGGTGTCGCCGTTGTCGCCGACTCGGCCCAGTTCTCCGCCTGCATCGCCGAGCTCGCACCATCGGGGCTCACTGGCACGTTGCTGACCGTCCAAGTCTGCCTGGGCTTCTCGTTGACCCTGGTGGCCATCCAGTTGATGCCCTGGTTCATCGCCGTTGCCGGCTGGGGCGGCGCTTTCGCGTTCCTCGCCATAGGCCCGCTGCTTGGGATCTGGGCGATGCTGACGCTTGGACGCACACCGGAGGCGCTCCGCCTGGCCGGCGGTCGCGGCTGAGTTGTTGTCATTGAACCGTAACGCGGCCGAGCCTGTCATCTTTTCGTGAGTTTCTTTAATCGAGAGCGGTACATTCCGTCCGGAGACTCGTCTTGTTTCTTAGCCGTCGCACCATCCTGGCGACTGCGTGCGCTCTCGGCGGGCTTCTCGCCGCGAGCCGCGCCGACGCCCTGCCGTTTAACCCTGGTGATCTCGTCGTCAGCGTGGTCGGCAACACCGACGGCTCCAGGCCGACCGACAACCAGGCCTCGCCGATCCAGCTGATCGAGCTCACCACGTCCGGCACAATCGTCGGCTCGATGCTGCTGCCGCAGACCGCCTCCGGCGCCAACTACGCGATCTCCGGCGAATACGGCTCCTCCTCCGAGGGCCTGCTACATCGCTCGGCCGATGGCCACTCGCTCGTCATCGCCGGTTACGGCATCAACGCGACGACCTTCAATGCCGGCGCCGCCGCCGTCTATGGCGATGCCCGTCTCGCGCAGACCACCAGCGTCCCTGGCGGCACGGTGCCTGCCGTCGCCCGCGTGGTCGCCGACATCAACGCCCGCAGCCAAGTCGACACCAGCACCGCGCTGTTCAACGCCTTTGACAAGAACAATCCCCGCAGCGTCGCCACCGTCGACGGCACCAGCTTCTACGTCGTCGGCCAGGGCGCATCCAAAACCGACACCGCTACCCAGGGCGTGTTCTACGTCAAGGACGGCACGACCGCGACCGCGCCGGCGCAACTCACCGGCCAGAGCGACTTCCGCAGCGTGACCATCCAGAACGGCACCGTTTACGCCTCGCGCGACGTCAATGCCCCGAACAGCGTCCAATACACCGAGATCGACCGTTTTGCGGCGGCCCAACCGACCGGCACCAGCGCGCCCACCTCCATCGGCATCGGCCCGTCCATCAACCTGAACAATGCCTCGTTCAACGGCGTCAATAACAGCCGCGGCCTCGGCAACTCGGCCTATCTCAGCCCGCAGGACTACGTCTTCCTCACCGACCCGGCGACCGGCATCCAGTACGCCTACATCGCCGACACCGGCAACCCGAAGAACGGCAACGTCGGCAAGGCCGCCGTCGGCGTCGGCGGCCTCCAAAAATGGGCGCTGATCAACGGCAGCTGGGTGTTCCAATACGACATCTATTCCGGCCTGCCGCTCGTCGCGAACTTCAGCGGCACGACCAGCGCGACCACCGGCACCACCGGTTTGATCGGCCTGACCGGCATGCTCATCAACGGCCAGGCGTATTTCTACGCCACCAACTCCACCCTCGCCGACCTCGACCAGACCTACCTGTTCAGCGTCACCGACCCGCTCGCCCAGACCACCCGCGGCGCTGCAGCCGGCAGCGACACGTTCACCACCCTTTATACCGCCGCGCCTGGCACCAACGTCCGCGGCGTCGCCTTTGCCCCGGTGCCGGAGCCCGCCTCCATGCTGCTACTCGGCACCGGCCTAGCCGCCGTCGCCCTTCGCCGCCGCAAGCGGTAATCGTCACCCTCTCTCCCTGCCGGGCGGGGAGAGAGCAGGCGTAGGCCCATCACTCTCGATTCGTTAAGATGCGAGTAACATTTAGCCGCTAAGCTGGCCCGGAAGCTTGGAGGCATCATGATTTCGGCAGTGCAGGAGCAGGAGCGTCAACGCCAGAGGTCCCGCTCGGCCGCTGCCGGGCCGGCGTTCAGCATCCCCATGATGCCCGAGCTGGGCGACATCACGTCCGTCTCGCTCCCGAGTGCCCCCACCTGCGTCGCCGAATCTGCGCCGTCAGCCGCTCCGAGCGCGGCCAACGTCGACCTGAGCAGTTACCTCGGCCGCTCCGTCGGCACTGGTCAGTGCGTGGCGCTCGTCAAAGCGGCCAACCCTACGCTCGGCCCGGCTTCCGGCTGGGCTGCCGGCGCTTCCGTCCAGGGTAATACCTCGCTTGCGCCTGGCACCCCCATCGCGACCTTCGACGGCGCGAACCGTTATGCCAACGCCACCGATGGTAGCAGTCATGCCGCCATCTATCTCGGGCAGGATCAGCGCGGCATGCTCGTCATGGACCAGTGGGCTGGAAGCAGCGCCGCAATTCGAACAATTCCATGGTCCAATCCTGGCTCCGTCGCAGCCAACACCGGCTCCGCCTTTCGCGTCGTACGACCCGCCTGACATCCGCCTGCCGAATGACCTAAAACCCCGAATTGTTCACTGAAGTCCAAGCCGGTATGAGGGCAAAATGCACTGCACCGAAGCCCGATTCCACCGCGAGTTCTGCCTGACCACGCTTGTGGTGGTGTGATGCACCGTCGTGAGCTGATGGCGGCGTCGCTTGCTGTGTCGGCTGCTTGGGCCACCCGGGCCGATGCTGCCGATGGCACTCCCTTTGACGGCAGCACCGTCAAGAAGCTTGCCCGCGATCGCGCGGCAACGGCCTTCAAATCTGCTGATCGCTCCTTGCCCGATGCGCTGTCCAAGATCGGCTACGACGATTATCGCACCATCCGCTTCGATCCGGCCCAGTCCCTTTGGCGCGGTGCCGGCCTTCCCTTCGAAGCGCAGTTCTTTCATCGCGGCTGGCTCTACCCGGA
>JBPBQE010000270.1:0-3910 GCA_050954595.1 Janthinobacterium lividum
ATGCGGTTTCGACGATTGAAACGCAGCTGGAGATGATGGCCCCGATCCGCTCGCCCTCGCAATAGGCGGCATATTGCTCGGCAGTGAAACTCCACTAGCTCGGCTTAGACCCTATGACTGCCGGAGCCTCGGCGGCTCAAATCTGAGATGCTGATGACGGATTTGTCAGCAATGGAGCCAACGATGCATCGTTTGCTCCTACACGGATTGCACGGGTGGCTGCACGTCGAGATCGGCGATTGACCCCACCACGACCCTATCAGGCCGCTGTGCATTATCCGGACACAGATTCACGGTAGGAAGCTGAGCGAAGCGATCGACAGCACCTCGGCCGGGGGCAAGCTCATCTTCCACATTATGGGGGCGCTGGCCGAACTCGAGCGGGCCTTAATCGTGGAGCGAACCCGCGCCGGCATGGCGTCTGCCCGTGCCCGAGGGCGTCACCTCGGTCGTCCCATTAAGCTGACAGGCGCGCAGCTTCGTAAGGCGGAGTAAGAGATTGGCGCCGATTTCGAGCTGCGCATTCCCGTTTGTCAGATCGGCGCCTCTACGCTTTCGTTGCCTTACCAACACCACCCTTCTGCGCTGCAATTGTGATTATCTGCACGTGTGCACACCTTCATTATCGTTAGATTAACGCTATGCAGAACGACAGGATCGCATAACACTTATTTCGCGGAAACCGATCCGGGCCTTCCCGAAAGGAAGGGCGAATGAATTTCGTGCAGGACCTTCTACTGACGTCGTGTATCGCGCGACGGTATGGAACACGGCGAACCGAAATGGCTACCATGGGCTCGTGAACTGCAAGCTCTCGCTCAAACGGGCCTCGCCTTCACACGCGACCCTTACGATCGTGATCGTTTCGAGCGGCTACGTGACCTCTCAGCCGAGATATTTGCGACGTACACCGGTGTTCCGGTGGAACGCATCATGGACCGGTTTGCGAGCGAAGCCGGGTACGCAACACCTAAAGCCGGCGTACGCGCCGCGGTTTTTGACCAAGAGGACCGGATCTTATTGGTCCGTGAGATCGAGGATAATGGAAGATGGACACTTCCAGGCGGGTGGGCCGACGTGAATTTTACGCCGGCCGGAAACGCCGTGAAGGAGGTGCGAGAAGAAAGTGGCTATATTGTATCTGCCACAAAGCTGGCGGCAGTGTGGGACAGAACCCGGCAAAAACATCCAGGCGGTGTTTACTCCCTGTACCACATGTTTTTCATCTGCGAACTGATAGGCGGCGAGGCATCGACGAGCTTAGAAACGTCCGAAATCGGGTGGTTTGCCGAGGCAGATATACCAACCAATCTGTCGCTGATGCGTGTGCTTCCAAGGCAAATCAAGCGCATGTTTGATCATCGTCGTCTGCCGAGCTTGCCGACCGATTACGATTAACGGCAAAGTGCGCGTGACTTTTAACGTACGAGGTGACCCGCGCACAACATAGAAGCTCGCGTCGAGCATCTCACGCCAGCGCCAGCGCGATGTCCGCGATCGCAGTGTATGGGTAGGAGCGGAGCGACGATCGTCAACTCGGTTCGGTCAGATCGCTTCCAACGCAACCCTGCGCAGCTATGCAGCGCACGGGCGGTCGGGGTCCACATGATGTCTTTCTAGGTTGGGCTTCGCAGCGGCCCGGAATCACATCGAAACTCGATCATCCGACATGACACTGCTGTTCTGACAGCGCTTCATAGTTTCGAATCCGACCCCTTGATACCGCCTCAGGTTTGAGTGCAACCACCGCCGCGGCTATTAACCCTGTATGGTCATAAGAAGATAATATCCGTTCGATAATCTGAACTTGTCGAGTTTTGGGGTATGAAGCGTGGCTGAGACCGTTAACCTCTCCCCTGCGTTCGCTATTCAGGGAATCAGCCTCTCTACATACAGCCAGGCCGGTTACACCGGCTCAACAATAACGAACTATGAAGACGATGCTCAGACAAGCGGCGCCAACTACGTAGAACTTAGTAGTGCCGCCTATATCGACTTGAACAGTAACATAGTTTCGGACGCCTATTCAGGAAGCTTCGACCAGACCGCGCGAATGAGCGACATCGACGCAGCGGCGCAAGCGGCGGAGGCCAAGGGCCTGTCGGTGATGCTGAAGCCGCAATTGGTTACCAACGACCCCGAGTTCTCGCAATATACGAGCGGGTCCTGGATCAATCTCGTCAACCCGAATCTAGTCATCAGCAATCCCGACGCGTTCTTTGCGGCCTATAAGACCTACATCATGAAATGGGCGGTACTTGCTCAGAAGGACGATGTCGCGATACTGAGCATTGGAAATGAAATGGTTGCGGCGACTAAGCCGCAATACACCGCTTATTGGGACGACATCATTTCTTCGATACGTTCGGTTTACAGCGGAAAACTAACCTATTCAGCGCTTCTGCCGGTTATGACGAATTCGAACAGCAACGAGGTGGCGCAGATCGGTTTCTGGGACAAGCTCGATTTTGCGGGGTTCGACGTCTATCCCAGCCTTGCAACTTCCGCTGATCCGACGGTCGCGACACTGAACGCCGGATGGACCTCGCAGACCGTCTATGGTAATCCTCAGAACTATCAGCAATTTGTAGCCGATATGGCCGCAAAGGCCGGCAAGCCTGTCATTTTTACTGAAACCGGGCTTCCAAGCTTCGCGGGCGCAAGCGATCGTCAGACAACGTCGGACGGAAATATCGGATCGAACAACGACACCAATACGGTCGCCGTCTCCGATTACACCGAACAAGCCGACTGGTGGCAGTCCTTCTTTGACACTTGGGCGGTTAACAAGCCATCCTGGCTGTCCGGCGTCTTCGTCTGGAACAACGATCCCGAGGACCTCGGGGCTAGCGCCGCCAACAGCTACAATCTGATCGGCAAGCCGGCGGCCTCAGTCGTCAGCGCATGGTATGGCGGAAAGCTGGCGATCATGCCGGGTTCGGACGTACTAGCTGGATCGCAGGCGAACGACCACCTTTATGCGTTCGGCATAGATCCGGCGACGGCGGGCGCCACCTCGCTCAGGGCGTCGCTCGACACGACTGTCTCAGTCGCGGTCACTGCGTCGCTGTTAAACGGGCTGGCGCCGGCGATCGATATCGTCGTCAACGGCAAGGACTATGGCACCTTTCAGATCCAACCGATCGACAGCGGCTATGTGAACGCACAGGGCGTCCATTTCGTCACGACCCAGACTTTCACGGTGACGCTTCCAAGCCTCCAATCGATCCAGTCGCTTCAGATCGTTAACGATGGGCCGGTTGCTGCTGCCGGCAGCGACTTCACAACCTTCTTCCAGGGCGTCGTTATCAACGGGACGGCGCTGACGAACCTCAGTTATACCGCAGCAAACGGCTACTCACAGCAGCAGCAGCTACCCGATGCCACGCAAGGTGGGTCTTCGAGCCAGTGGGACCAAGGCATTTCCACATTTGATGCGAGCCCGTGGAATCGGGCCTTGGCTAACTCGACAGTCGGCACGGCAGCAGATCCCATCCAAGTTTCTGGAAATGGCGGTGCTGACGAGCTTTACGTTCTTGGTTCAGCTTCTCAATATAGCTTTGATGCAGTTTCTCTTCAATCCTTCGAACTTCGCGAAAGCTCGGGGCTCGACCAGAACATTGATGCGACCGGCGTATCTGAAGTTATCTTCACCAACGGCGACACACTGACAATTGGGGCAATAGCGAGCGATTCGGCTGGCGTCGCGACGCTTACCTTAGCAGCCAGCGGTGCCTGCTTCGCCATATGGTCGGACGGAAGCCGTCACGCGATTGCGGCCTCGACTATAACCCTCACGAACTACGGGCTTTCGTCGGCGGAGAGCCAGCTGAGCAACGTACAATATGTCGAGTGGCTCTACCAAATGGTTCAGCATCGGGCGAGCGATCCGGGCGGCTCGGCCGGCTGG
>JBPBQE010000502.1:0-3904 GCA_050954595.1 Janthinobacterium lividum
CGCTCCTCAAGCCTGGTCCGTCGTCTGGAGGCCGTAGCTGGCGAAGCCGCGCAGGGTCTCGGCGATCTCGGCGTTGGAGAGAATGTGCGGCGTGCCGAGTTGAAGGGCCAGGCAATATTGCTTGGCGAGCGTCTCGAGTTCGACGGCGAGCCACATGGCCTTGGCCAGGTTGGGGCCGACCACGATCATGCCGTGATTGGCCAGGAGACAGGCGGAGCGGTCCTCCAGCGCGGTCAGCGCGAGGGCGGCAAGCTCGGCGGTGCCGTACAGCGCGTACGGCGCGCAGCGGATGGTTGGGCCGCCAAAGGCCGCGATCATATAGTGGATGGCGGGGATCTCGCGGCGGGCGATGGCCAACGCGGTGCAATACGGGGCATGCGTATGGATCACGGCGCCGGCTTCGGGGCGGGCGCGGAGGATATCACGGTGGAAGCGCCATTCGGTGGAAGGCTTGAGCGGGCCGGACCAGTCGCCGTCGGCGGCCAGCTTCATGCTGGCGAGGCCACCATGCAAGGGCATGCTGGCGAGATCGCCGGGCTGCATGTCGTCATAGGGGGTGGCCGACGGGGTGATCAGCATGGTGTCGCCGAGGCGGGCGGAGATGTTGCCCGAAGTACCTTGGTTGATGCCGAGGGCGTTCATGGCGCGGGCCTGGGCGACGATGTCGCGGCGTAAGGTGGAGTCGTCCATGGGTTGCTCCGTGCCAAGCGGGTTCAGGTCGCCGGTTTAGGATCGGGCGACGCTGCGGCCAAGACGGGTTGTGGATCGGAGAGCGCCAGGGTAGCCCGGAGCAGCCCGGGAACGAACCCCGGGGGACGATAGGGAGACGACCAGTGTTCAGTCACATCATGATCGGCAGCAGCGACATCGAGCGGTCGAAGAAGTTCTACGACGCGACCCTGGGCAAGCTCGGCGCCAAGGCGGGAGAGCAGGACAAGCAAGGACGGATGATCTACGCGCATGATGGCGGGCGGCTGATGCTCAGCAAGCCGCTCAACGGCGCGGAAGCGACGGGCGCCAATGGCGGCACGATCGGCTTCAAGGCCGGTAGCGCGGAAGAGGTCGATGCCTGGCACAAGGCTGGCGTCGAGAATGGCGGCACCACCTGCGAAGACCCGCCGGGTCCGCGTCAGGGCGGGTCGGGCCAGCTCTATCTCGCCTATCTGCGCGACCCCGATGGCAACAAGCTGTGTGCGCTTCACCGCATGTGAGTTCAGAGCTTCGTTGATCGCCCACCCCTCTCCTGGCAGCGGGAGAGGGGTTTAAGGGGTAGTGGCCCGGGTCGATGGGGGTAGAATGACGGCATGTCCGTTCCATCACCGCCCGAGCCGCCTGCCGACCGATCTGTTGCTGACGAAGGCTCGGCGAACTGGCGGCGCACGCTGGCGGTGATGATCGGGCTGCAGATCGGGATGAATGCCGGCTTCACGGTGCTGGCGCCCATCATCCCCCTCTTTCTCCCGCAGATCGGCGTCAGCGACCCGGCCGCCGTCAGCCTCTGGGCCGGCGTGCTGGCCTGCATCACGCCCTTGTTCGCGGCGGCAATGTCGCCGATTTGGGGCCGGGTCGCGGACCGGCGCGGGCGGCGGCTGATGGTGCTGCGGTCCTGCCTGGCGATCGGGGCGTTCATCGGGCTGATGAGCCTGGTGCAAAACGAGTGGCAATTGCTCGGGCTACGAGCGGGAATGGGTATCTTCGCCGGGTTCAACGCGGCGTCGATCGCGATGGTGGCGACACAGGTGCCGGCGCAGAAGCTCGGTTATGCGCTGGGATGGCTGAGCACGGGCCAGCTGGTCGGCACGCTGGTGGGCCCGCTGGCGGGCGGCGCCATCGCCGACGTCACCGGCAGCAACCGGGCACCCTTCGTGCTGACGTCGATCATCTGCTTCCTGTGCGCCGGCGTGGTGCTGTGGTTGGTGCAGGAGCGGTTCACGCCGCCAAAGATCGCGGTCGGCAAGACGACGTTCCTGCAAAGCTTCGCCGTGCTCGGGCGGGCGCCGGGGCTGGTGCCGCTATTCGTGGTGTTGCTGCTGGCGCAATTCGCGGTGCAGGCCGTGCAGCCGGTGGTGACGCTGTTCGTCGAGCAACTGGTTGGCGGTGAACCCGCCAACATCGCGACGCTGGGCGGGATCGCGTTCTCCATCACCGGCTTGGCGGACCTAATCGCGTCGCCGTTCCTGGGTCGGCGCAGCGACACGATCGGGTATCGGCGGGTGCTGCTGATCAGCCTGGGCGGAGCGGCGCTGGCCAGTGCGCCGCAGTTTTTCGTGACGAGTTACTGGGCGTTCGTGGCGGCCCGGTTCGGCTTGGGGTTGTTCGTGGGCGGGATCCTGCCGACGGCCAATGCGTTGGTGGGACGGTTGGCGCCGGCATCGGATCGCGGTGCGGTTTACGGGGCGACGGCCTCGGCGATGTTCCTCGGCGGATCGTTGGGGCCGTTATCGGGCGGTGCGATCGCAGCCTTCGCGGGCGTGCGATGGGTCTTCCTCGTAGTGGCGGTGTTGCTGACGCTCAATTTGGTCTGGGTTTGGCTGCGGGTGCCGGAGGTCAAGTGAACCGGGGTTTGAGGATCGTCGCGCGGGTCACCGGTTGGGTGTTCGCCGTCGCCGGAGTCGGGGTCGCCGGAGTGGTGGCGGCCGCCCTGTTTGTGGACCCGAACGACTACAAGGATCGGCTGATCGACGCGGTGCAGGACGCGACCGGACGGACGCTGACGCTCGGCGGCGAGTTGCGGCTGACGCGTTCCTTGTGGCCGACACTCACGGCCAGCGACATCTCGCTCTCCAACTTGCCCGGCGGGTCGCGGCCGCAGATGGTTCATGTCGAGCGGCTTGAGGGGCAGTTATCGCTGCTGTCCCTGCTGCGGCGGGAGATCGACATCACGACCCTGACGCTGATCGGGCCGAACATCCTGTTCGAGCAGGCCAATGGTGCGCCGAACTGGGTGTTCACCGGTGGAGCGCCCTCCCCCGCCCCGGCCACGCCGACGGAGCCCGGCGAGCGCTTCCAGCTACGCGTGCGGGAAGCCCATGTGCGCGACGGCATGGTGACCTGGAAGCTGCCGGCGCGAACCAAGGTGGTCGGCATCCGGGTACTGGATTTCGCGCGCGACACGGCGGACGGGCCGATCGAAGCGCGATCGACGCTGGTCTATGGCGACAACAAGCCGTTCGCGCTGGACGTCACGGCGCAGCCGAGCGGCGGCGTGATGGAACCCTGGCAGACGCAGCTGCGGTTCGCGGCGTTCGACACGGCAGCGACGGCGCATGGAACCCTGACGGTGGCCGGGGCGTACGACCTGTTGGTCGAGGGGACGGCCGGGTCGCTGGACAAGTTGAACGCCCTGCTGCCGGAGATGAAGCTGCCGGGGGTCAAGCAGGTGTCGCTGTCGGCGCGGATCGGCAACGGCGCCCGGCCCGGCGACCTGCCCGTGCTGGGCGCGACGACGCTGCGGTTCGCGTCGGCCGACCTGCGTGATCGGATGCCGGGGCTGGTGCTCGGGGCGACGAGCGTCACGCTTCCCAGGGTGGGCGGGACGGCGAGCGTGGACAGCGTGGGGCAGTATAACGGTACCGGCTTTCGGCTGACCGGAGGCGTGGGCGTGCCGACGCATCCGGATGGAAAGGTCAGCGTTCCGCTAGATGTGACGGTGGCGACGACCAAGAAGGGTGACGCCAGCGTGGCGCTGAAGGGCACGCTGGCGTTGGACACGCTGCAGTTCGCCGGGTTGGAGGCGGCGGCGGTGCTGACGGCGGACGCGCTGGCCGGGTTACGGCCGACCTTGGGCGCCGGATTGCCGGCGCTTACGGGGGTGCAGTTCGCGGGACAGGTATCGATACCAGCGGCGGGTACGGTGCGGCTGCGAAAAGTCGATCTGACGACCGAACAGGGTGATCTGGCCGGC
>JBPBQE010000517.1:0-3904 GCA_050954595.1 Janthinobacterium lividum
CTAATTACCTGGAAACTTTTGGACGCTGTTCCCTGGAAACTATTCAACGCTGATTGACACCTCACAGAAGACCGAGCTGTCCCATGCAGCGCTCCCACCGTGCGCTCATCGACCTAAGAGCTACGTCAATCCCCGGGTCGACGACGTTGCGCCGGGCCGCACGCGCGAGCTGGAATTGCAGCGTCTTGGCCGAGTGCGCCAAAGCGTCGGCATCCGACTTGTCCTCGCCCAGCCAGGCAAGATGATCCGCCAGGAGCCCGAAGGCGCCGCCGAATTGCCGGGTCGTATTGAAGCAGAGGGCGTTGATGCGGTGGGGATCGGGCCCTGCTTCGGCGAGTAGGCCGGGCAAAGCCCCCGCGAACTCCGCGACAGGGTTGCTGCATCTGCGCGTCGAGGCGTGCCGGCCGAGCCATTGCAGCGCCAGTGCCCGTGCTTCCTCGTCCGGCGCCGGGTCGCGGACGGACCGCGCCAGCTCTGCGAACGGAAACAGCATCGGCCGGTGGTCACCGAGGCCGAGCACGCCAGCGTAGTCATCACCGGTAAGGTGATACCGGCCTGCATTGTGCAGATAATCGAACGACTGACGCTCGGGCTGGATGGCGACGATCGCGATTGTCGTCTTCGTGTGGGTATGGCCGTAGGCGTTGGCCTGCGTGTCGGGCAAGAAAAACGCGTCCACTTCCAAGATCGGCACCGCGCCCGCGTCGACCTGGGCGACGACCTGCGCCGCAGTCTCGCGCCACAAGGCCATCTCGTGCACGACGATGCCGGAGGCGGCCAGGATGTCGGTGCTTGCTGGCTTCAGAAAGGTGAAATGATCCACTTCCCAATCGAGCGCCACCGCCGCCCCGAGCAGTGGCAGCGGGTCGCGCCCCAGACCGTGCAGCAACTCGATCCAGAGATCGAAGTAACAGTTCGTCTCCGGCCAGACCCGATCGGCCGCGTGTAGCCGGTGCGGGCTGTAATCGTGGCTCATCGACTGATCCTCATTGGATCATAGCTGGAGCGCACTGCGGACCGTGTCGGGCCAGTCTGCGATCCTCAGCCCGTGCTCGTAGAACAGTGCCAAGGTCAACCGCTCCATCCCGAAGCCTACGCATCCGGTATGGGCGACCGACCCGTCCCATTGCTCGATCCCGCAAGTCGTGCCGAACAGGTCTTGATGATAGTTGAAGCTCATGCAGGCGGTCGGTTTCGGTTGATCGCCGGCTTGCGCCAGCATTTCGAATTTAAGGGTCTGCTCGCGCTGGCTATCAGCCTTGAGCTGCCCCGCCCGGCCGAAGAAGGGATCGTTCGCGAGGTCGGTCGCGACCTTGAGGGCCAACCGGTCACCGATCTCCGGAACTCGGTCCAGCCAGCTCTGCCGGAACGTCAGCACCTCGGCGGGCGAGCCGATCCGGACATACTCACGCATCCTGAACATCTGCATGCGCGCCGGGTCGATCGAGGGCTCGTGACGGAAGCACCAGGACGCGACGTCGAAGGTCGCGCCACCCTCCGACAAGGGGCCGCGTTGCGCGACGAGCGGATAGAGTGGGTAGCAGGCTGCCGGAGTCAGCACCGCCTCCGCAGGTGCCAATCCGCCGCTCCAGTCTTGTCCTTCAGCAATGCAGGCGAGCAAGGCACGGTGTTCGCGCTCGTTGCCGCAGAAGCAATGGATCGACCCGGCAAGCTGCGGAAAGCCACGCATGTAACCGCTCTTCTCGAAGGCACCCCGGGTCATGGCCGGCGGAAACCGAATGACTTCCGCCGCGGGCTCGCGACCTAACGCGGAGATCAGCCGATCCAGCCCGTCGACCACCGCCTCGAAGGCTCCGCTCCGAGCCGTCAGCCCGGCGACCTCGGTTGGGATCAGCAGGCCGGCGTCGAACAGCCTATTCGCGAAGGTCGGCGATGGCGTGGCGATGTGGTTCAAGGGAACAACTCCTCTTCTCCCCGGTAGCCGCTGACGAGCGCGGCACAATTGGCGATGATGCGATCGTTGCCGATCATCAGCGCCGCAGAGTGGGCGTCCCGGAGATGCCGGCCCAAGCTGCCGGCGCCGTCGTTGCGGTACCCGGCAAGGCCTGACGCCAGCATGGCTTCCCCGATCACCTGCACGACACCCATGCTCACCGTCAGCTTGAGCTGGTTCATGCCGAGCGCGAATGCGATCGAGTGCATCGCATCGACATCGCCGTCGGCGGCCTCGAACCGTCGTGTCGCGTCGGCCACTTGCGACCGGAGCGCCTGCAGCTGGGCCAGCGCCTGCGTGAGGCGCAGCGAGCCGGCCGGGGCAGCACCGCCCGGCACGGCCCGGCGCCGCACGGTCCTCCGCGCTCGTTGACAAGCCGCAGACGCGATCCCGAGCCATGCCGCGGACCAGGTGATGTGCGACACCGGCAACATCGTCTGCGCCGAGATCGTCGCGTATGAGTCGGGAATTACCTGCGCAGGATCGGCCGCGACGCTGAGCGAGTAGCTCCGGCTACAGGTCCCGCGCATGCCCAGCGTGTCCCACTGGGCGACCGGGTCGAGCACGCATTGTTCGCGTCGAGCCAGCACGGCGACCTGATCGCCGGCATCGCTTTCCGGCGCGCGCCGCGCTGTGATTAAGAAAGCGTCGGCCTGCTCGGCATAGGAGATCACGCAACCGGATTTGGCCACCGACATCTGCCCGCTCGTCGTCTGTACCGCGCACTCGCTGCGCCGAACATCGCCGCCACTCCCGGCTTCCGTCGTGACCGATGCGATCAGGAGTTGCTCGACTGCGATCCGCGCGAGGAAGTCGCGATGCCATGCCGAGCCGGTCGTGTGACGGACGAGGCTGGCGATCTGGATCTGGTGCATCGCAAACACCATCGCGGCGTTGGCGCAGCCCTGCCCGAGCTCATGGCACGCAGCGACGATGTCCGCAAAAGGCGCGCCACGCCCGCCGAAGGCTCGGGGAATGGCTGCGCCGAGAAGCCCGGCCCGGCGCATCGCCGTGACTGCCTCATTCGGAAAGCGCGCCTCCCGATCGACCGCATCCGCGGCGGTCAGGGCGACGGTCTGGGCAATGCGGCGTGCCGCGGCCGGGACGCTCTCCTCGAGACCGAGCGCGAGACCGTCGGGGGCTATGGCGCATTCTCCTTCAGCGCGACGACGGCCTGCCGCAACATCGCGACCGAGCCGAAGGTGCGTCGGTTCAGCCACTCGGTCGTAAACTCGATGCCGAACCGGTCCTCGATCGCCAGCATCAGATCCACCGTCGCGAGCGACGACAGCCCGGCGGCATACAGATCGTCGGAAGGCGCCATAGGCCGGGCGCGCAGCCGGACAATTGAGTCGAGTATCTCAAAAATTTCGTCTTCGATCGTGTGCACATCGGTTTGATCGGACATCATGCGGACTCCAGATAGCGTGAAGGATCTTGGGACAGTGTTTTGACCCGAGCCGGTGCTTGGTCGCGCAGGACAAAGGAGGCTGCCAGGTCGAGGAAGCGGGCGCGATGGCGCGGGTCGCTGAACTGATGGTCTGCGTCGTCGATCACGGTCAGTTCGACTCCGGCGGGCAGGCGCGGGCGCTCGCCGAACGCCCGACGGAGTCGGACGTGCCCGTGATCATCATTCGCCATAACCAAGCTGACTGCGCAGCCGCGCGCGATGAGCGCCTTGACGTGCTGCCGGGTCTCGCGCGGGTCGGTGCCGAAGCCGCGCAGCGCTACGCGGAGGCGGCGCGGCACGAACCGACGGCTCTTATCATCGAGCTGCCGTAGCGCGGAGAGGCCCCGGCTGGGGAGGAGGCGGACGAGACCACGGCGTTCTGTGCCGATCCGGCTGGCACCGGGACTGGCGGTCAGGGCCTCGGAGGCAAGGCTCCGCTGGAAGTTGAGATAAACGAGGTTGCCCGCGAGAATGGCTGCGATGCGTCGGTCCGGGATCGC
>JBPBQE010000571.1:0-3898 GCA_050954595.1 Janthinobacterium lividum
TTGCGGTAAGCACGCCACCAGGAACGGAATGTGATCCTGGTCGCGCGTGGCCTCGGTCTGCAACACGAGCTTCTCGAGGAAGTCGACCGTGGCGAGCGGGCCCATGCCGCCCAATACGCCGAGCATTGGGTAGCCTACGCGTTGCCGCCGAACGCGAAGGCGTTGGTGTAGCCGAACAGAGCCGCCGATCCGCCCGTGTGCACGAAGACCAGGCGCTGTTTCTTGTCGAACGTCCCTTTCCTGATCAGGTCGATCAACCCGGCGGCGCCCTTGCCGGTGTATACCGGGTCCAACAAGATGCCCTCCAACCGGGCAAACATCTCGATCGCCTCGATGCCACCCGCCGTCGGAATGCCATATCCATCACCGACGTAATCGGTGTTCGCCACCACGTCCTCACGCTTGACGACGCCCGGGCACCCCAGCTTCTCCGCCGTCGCGACCGCGAGTTTGAAGACGTTCTCCTCCTGCTTGGCCTTCGGTGCACGCACGCCGATCCCAAGCAACGGAATGCCGGAGTTGAGGGCCTTCAAGCCGACGATCAGCCCGGCCTGCGTGCCGGCGCTGCCCGTCGCGTGAACCACGTGGTCGATCACCATGCCCCGGTCATTGGCGTCGTTGACGAGTTCGAGCGCACAATTGACGTAGCCGAGCGCGCCGGTCGGGTTGGAGCCGTCGCCGGGAATGACGTAGACCCGGCGTCCTTCGGCACGGCGCTGCTCGGCGACGGCATCCATTTCCGCTTGCATGTCGACACCGCCGGGTCGCATCTCGGTGGTCGCGCCGTGGAGCAAGTCGAGAAACACGTTGCCGTTGTGGATGTAGTTGGGATCGTTGGAGCCAGTGCGATCCTCGAGCAGGATGTGACATGCAATCCCAAGCTTGGCCGCATACGCTGCCGTCTGGCGAGCGTGGTTCGACTGTGTGGCGCCTTAGGTCATCACCAGGTCGGCACCCTGGGCTTGCGCTTCGGCCATCAGGAATTCGAGCTTGCGGGTCTTGTTGCCGCCCGTCGACAAGCCGGTGCAATCGTCGCGCTTGATCCACAATTCTGGCCCGCCGAGCTCGGCGGAAAGCCGATCCATCTTCTCCAACGCCGTTGGCAGGTGAGCGTGGCGGAGCCGCGGAAAGCGGGAAAGATGCATCGACTGACCTATCTCTTAAACTCTTGGCTGCCAGGGTGCTACGGAGTGATGCGACTACAAATTCAAACTTTGGTGCCCAAACCGTCGTCGTGTAGATGATATAGGCTTCCGCATTCGCGGTATCGGCTAGACCAACCGTCAAGCAAATTACAAATATCCTCAGTATACCTCAGTCATTAACGCTCAAAACCAGTATAGGATCAGCAATGCGTTCAGGTGCGATCTCCTGATCGAGCGGCAGCACTGCCGTGCCGATCGCAAAAAATTCGATCACATGCGATTTCCACACATGGCTGCCCTCATGGATGTTGACCCCCACGACGCCTTCCGCCTGCGCTGCCGACGCTTCCGCCTGCATGCGCACGACCGCGATCTCGCGGGCCTCGTACATCGCCGAGGTGAAGTTCTCCATCTCCACGTTGCGGCCGACCGTCGATAGCCCGGCCAGCATGCCACGGTGCGCAACGTGATAGACGCAGCTGCCCATCACCATTTCGACCGGCCGATAACCCGCATGCAGCAAGGACCAAAAATCCTGGCCGGATAGATCGGAGGTGAACGGTCCCCCGTCATGGGCCCGAAAGCCTTTATGACCCTCGCCATGTACGACGCCCGTACCAATGGCGATGAATTCCAGCAATTGTTCGTCCCACTCCAGGCGCTTGATCGTGAGCTTCACGCCGACGATACCGTCCGCCTGCATCGCCGTCGCTTCGGCGCGCATCCGCGTCATGGCCAGTTCGCGGGCGTGGTACATCGCCTTCGACAAGACCTCCATCTCCTGGTTCTTGCTCCAGGTGCCGAATTGGTAGCCGACATGGTAGACGCAGGTGCCCATGCAGAGGCCGACGGGCTCGAAGCCAGCCTTGCGCACCAGCAGGAACTCGTTGACCGAGAAGTCTGAGGTGAACACCCCGGTCGGGTGCGCGTCGGTCCGCAATCCTTTGAGCCGTTCGCGCGCGTGTGCCGGCATCTCGATGGCCATGTCAGATCGCTCCGTCGCGTTCGGTGAGGTCGTAGGATTGGTGATGCGTCGTACGACCAGTCAGGGGCGTGCGGCCCGCATGCAGATCGACCACCATGTCGATGGCGTGCGGTATCGCTGGCGAGGCCGTCACCTCACCCCAGGGTGGCGGCCCCCACGGCATGTGCCGCGGCTTGGTCGGCCTCGGCGCATCGACGATGGTGGCGACCACGATCTGCCGGCCGAGGAAGCGACTCCTCTTGTCGGCCTCGATCTTGAAGAGCTGACCGAAATTGACGTTGGCCAGTACTCCGTTGCCTTGCCCGGCCGCGTTCTTGCGGAGCTCGGCATGCGCACGCTGGCGGACGCGTTCCCAGAACTGGCTCAGCACCGTCGTCTCGACGTTGCCGGAGAATGTCTGATTGGTGCGGCCGGACCAGTCGTCGAGCCACTCGTACTGTGCGCCGACGGCGATGCCGGTCGGCACGATGTCGGCCTCCAGCAACTTGACGAATTCCAGCGCGGGCACGGATGCGACCACCGGGTCGTCGCTGGGCGCGAGGCCCTCGACCCGGGCGGCGGTGCCAATCAGCGTGAAATCCATGCTGTTCTCGACGGCGAGCGGGATCGTTCGCATCTTCACGTCGAGCACGACGTTGGCGCCCGCCGCCCGGGCTTCCGCCTTGAGGCGCTTCAACGCGGTGTTCCAACCTTGCGCGTGTCCTTCGGTCCACGACCAGCCGTAATGCATCCAGCACGTCGCTGCGATGGCGGCAATCGGCCTTAGCCCGTGCGAGCGCACGCAAAGGAGTTCGGCCGGCGTCAGCGTCGCGACCCACGGCGCGCGGCCGCCTCGCACCGCCTCCAACCGGGCGCGCACCGCCGGCGGAACCCGGCCGGCCCGCAACGCCGCTTCGATCCCGGCGGCTGTCGACCCGTCGCTCATCTCAGCTCGCCATGAATGATTGCAGCGACAGGCTGAGCGCTCGGGCTTGCGCGGTGGTCGCCTTGGTCTCCTGCGCGAGACGGGCGAACCACTCCGCCGGGTCCATTTCCTTCGTGTTCAACGTGATGCCCCGCACGATCATTTTGATGGTGGCTCTGAGACGTCCGCCGGTCGAGTCCAGCGTGAATTGTTGGTTGCCCAGATCGATCGAGATCCCGGTGACGCGGCGGCTGCGCGAGAGGAAGCCCTTGGTCTCGTGGACGGTCACGAAGTTCGGCAGCGCTTCCTTCAGCCGCAGCGCGAAGGCGTTCATATTGCCCTCGGCGTCGGCATGGAAGCGGCGGAGCCACGCGGCCTGCAGATCGAAATCGCCGCTCTCGCTCATTTCGCCTCAGCTCCGCAACGATGCCTGGGTGACGCCGCGCATGCCGGCCGCCAGCCGGCCCCGCACGGCGGCGAGCTTGGCCTCCCGATCGCGGTCGGCGGCCGCGACCTCGCGCTCGATCTCGATGACTTCGTGCATCGTCTGGATCGCCTCGTCCGCCACTTTGGCCAGCACGTCGATGTTGCGCTGGTCGCCGCCGAGGCTGCGTGCGGCCGATGTCGCCGCGTCATGCGCGCCTTTGCTGGCCAGCAGGGTGAGCTGGCGGGCCGCATCGTCCAGCTTCTCGCTCTCCTGGGCGGCCCGGCGGATGTCGACTTGGACCACGGCCTGGGCGGCGACGGCCATGAGCCGCGGGATCACTACCAGCATGCCGTTGGAAAGCTTCATCAACCGTGTTTCCGCCGCCTTGCGGTTCTGCCCGATGATCGGGATCAGTAGCGCCGAGGCGACCAGATTTT
>JBPBQE010000170.1:0-3884 GCA_050954595.1 Janthinobacterium lividum
TTGCCGCGGCGGAGTCGCTGTGGCACGGCGGACACGTGCGAATCCTGATCATCTCCGCCAATCGCCTTGGCGATGCCGTCATCACCACCGGTGTGCTCAATCACCTCCTCCGCGCGCATCCAACCGCCCGGTTCACCATCGCGTGTGGCCCGGCGGCGGTGGGCGTTTATGAGCGGATGCCGCAGCTCGAGCGGGTCATCGTCTTCAACAAAAGGAAGAACGACTCGCACTGGCCGAAGCTGTGGCGCGCAGTTGCGTTCACCTGGTGGGACCTGGTGGTGGACTTCCGCGGCTCGGCGCTGGGTTTCCTGATTCCGGCGCGGCGCCGGGTCGTGCGGCGGAAACGGCCGGGGCGGATGTTCGAGCAGCACGCGGCCATGCTCGGGATCGACCCGGCCCCGCTGCCGGTGGTCTGGACGGCGCCGGACGACCGGGCGCGGGCGGCGGCGCTGGTGCCAGGGGATCGCCCGGTGATCGGGTTCGGGGTGACGGCGAACTGGGCGCCGAAAGTTTGGCCGGCGGAGCGGTTCGCGGCGCTGTTCGAACAACTGTCGACCGGGTTGCTGCCGGGGGCGGCGGTCGCGGTCTTTGCTGGGCCCGGGGCAGCGGAGCGGGAGATGGCGGCGCCGGTGATCGCCCTGTTGCCGGATGCGATCGACCTGCGGGGCACGCTGACGGTGCCTGAGGTCGCCGCGGTGATCGAGCGATGCGCGCTGTATGTCGGCAACGATAGCGGCCTGATGCACCTGGCTGCTGCGACGGGGCGCCCGACGGTGGGTTTGTGCGGTACCACGCGGGACCGGGCGGCCGAGATGGCGCCGGCCGGCCGGCGAGCGATGTGGGCCGAGGCGGACGAGGCGACGATGGAGGCGTTGACGGTGGACGCCGTCGAAGCGGCGTGCCGCCAGCTCCTGAGTGACGGGGCCGGCGGCTAAGCGGTTCAGCGTGCGATCGGCGGTACCTGCTCGAGCGCACGGGTGACGATGATCGCCGCGATCCGCCGCGACTCCTCGTTCGCGCTTGGAAAGTGCGCCCCCGCCCAAATCCGCGAGTCCGCACATTCCTGCGCCGCCGCCGTGACGGTGGGGAAATCCCGCGGCGTCGGCCGCAGCTCGATCGGCGCGGGCGGCGTGCCCATGTCGCTGCTCCATACCGCCGCAGGACGATCGACGGTCATCGGCGCACTCTGCGCGGTGTAGGTGAGCCGGTCGGCCGGGCCAGTTGCCGGGGCCAACAGCGCCGCCAGCATGCCGGCGCCGACATAGCAGTCAGAGGCGTGTCCGGACGGATATTCGGGATGCGGCGGCGTTTCGATGAACGACTGCCAGCTAGTATCCTGCGACACGCCGAATTGCCCCGAGCGGATTGCATCGACCGGGCGCCAGTACACCCAGCGCTCCTTGGCGGCCCAGATCAGGATCGCGGAGTCCGCCATCGCCGCGCTCACCTGCGCCATGATCCGCGCCTGTTGCGGCAGGCTATAGCGCTCGTGGTCGCGGTCAATCAGCGTCGCCGCCCAATGGATGTAGCCGCGCTGGGTGCTTTGATAGGCCCAGAAGATCGCGGCATCGGTCTGCTGCGGCGTGCGGGCGGGCGAGACCGCGCCGCCGATGCGCCGGGTCAGCTCGACGTCGTTCAGATAGACCGGGCTGCCGGGCTCCGGCGGCGGCCGGCCCGGCACGTCGTCGCGGCGGGCGAACAGGAACGGGCGGGTGGAGGTGGTGCCGCTGGTGCGGTGATCCGGCGGCGTCGGGCGCCACACGCCGGGCACGTCGCTGCCGACGAACGGCCGCGGGTTCTGGAAGCCGTCATCGGCCCGGCGCGCCACCGCCGCGGCGCCGATCGCCTCACCCAAAACCTGCCCCCGGTCGAGCGCGGGGCCGGACGGCAGGCGGGCCAGTTCTTCGGCAAGGAGGCCCATGATCTCGCTGCGGTGGTCCGGATGCAGTTGCACCAGGGCGGTGGCCGCCGCGGTCTCCATCGCTGCTTCCGGCAACGCACCCTCGCTCGCCGGCTCGCCACGGGCCGGCGCATCCCACCGTGCATAGACCGGGTCGGCAGCGTTCAACGCGTCGTGCATGGCGCGGTGCATGATCGCCAGCGAGCGCCAGTTCGCGTTGCCTCCGTTGAGGCGGTCGGCCTGATCCGTCCAGACCGTCACGGAGGTGGGGAGTGCGTGCGCTGACGTGGTGATGATCGTGAGCAGCGCGGCGACGGCGAAGCGCATGGGGACCTCGGACAATTTAATGCGCCGCATGTCCACCGAAGCGGCCCGGGCCGCAATGCCTTAACGAGAGCACCCGGATTGTTGAGCCCACGCCGCCGCTTGCCGCGAGTCCGGCGGCTTCGGTAGGCAGGCACATGCTCCCTTCATGGCTGTCGCTCCCGCTGGTCTACGACGTCATCGACTGGGCCTGCCGGCTCGCCGCGCTCGCCGTGGTGCCGATGCGCCGCCGGCCCGCGGCCAGTGCCGGGTGGTTGCTGCTGATCATGTTCCTGCCGATCCCCGGCATGATCGCCTTCGCCATCATCGGCAGCCCTCGCTTCCCGGCCTCTCGCGTCCGCCGCTTCCAGCTCCTCGCCCCGTATTTCACCGCGGTCGGCCGCCGTCTGGTCGCAGCGGACCCGCCTCCCCGGCCAACCCCGTTCACGCCCGTCTTCGCCTTGGCGCACCATCTCGGCCACTTTCCGCCGGTGTCCGGCAATGCCGTCCGCCTGATCGACGATTATGACGGCATGCTCGACCAGCTGACCACCGACATCGCGGCAGCCCGGCGCTACGTCCTGATCCTGATCTACATCTTCGCCGACGACTCGGCCGGGCACCGCGTGGCCGACGCGTTGCGCGCGGCCGTCGCCCGCGGGGTGGACTGCCGGGTCATGATCGACCCGGTCGGCTCGCATCACTGGCGCGGCGCGATCGGCCGCCGCCTCGCCGATGCCGGCGTCTCGGTCCAATGGTCGCTGCCGTTTCACCTGATCCGTGGCCGCACCCGGCGCGACATGCGCAATCACCGCAAGCTGTTCGTGATCGATGGCCGGGTCGGCTACGCCGGGTCGCAGAACATCGTCGACAAGCAGTTCCGCAAGGGCGTGATCAACCGCGAACTGGTTGCCCGCGTCGAAGGGCCGCTGGTCGCCGAGATGGAGGCGGTGATCCGCGGAGACTGGTTCATGGAAACCGGCGCCTTGCCGCAGGACGATGCCGCACCGGTCCCGCATGCCGGCGAGACCCAGGCGCAACTGCTCCCCAGCGGCGCGGCCTACCCGCTCGAGGGCTTTGAGTCGCTGCTCGTGTGGCAGATCCACTCCGCGACCCGCCGCGTCGTTCTCGTCACGCCCTACTTCATCCCCGATGACGGCTTGGTCGGCGCCATGCGCACCGCCGTCGCCCGCGGGGTACAGATCGACGTCGTGATCTCCGCCACCGTGGACCAGCGCCTCGTCAACCTCGCGCAGTGCTCCTACTACGACGAGCTGCTCGACTGCGGCATCCGTATCCACGCGTATCGGGAGTATCTGCTGCACGCCAAGAACGTCAGCATCGACGGCAACCTGGCCATCGTCGGGTCGAGCAACGTCGACCTCAGGTCGTTCGAGCTCAACGAAGAAGTGAGCCTGCTGCTATATGGCGGCGAGGCGGTCCAAGCGTTGGTGGCGATACAGGACGGTTACATCGCGGACAGCGTGCCGCTCGATCTGGTTGCCTGGCGCCGCCGGTGGGTCGGGCGTCGCTTCGCCGAGAACCTCGCCCGGCTCATCAGCCCTTTACTCTGACAGGACCCTCATCATGACCTTGCCGCTGACCTATCTCGCCTGGACGCTCCTGCTCGCCATCGTCCAGATCTTCGTCGCCGCCGGGTTCAAACGGCAGCAAGACGGGC
>JBPBQE010000279.1:0-3873 GCA_050954595.1 Janthinobacterium lividum
GTCGATCCTCTACAAGATGAGCCCGGACCAGTGCCGCCTCATCATGATCGACCCCAAGATGCTCGAGCTGTCGGTCTATCAGGGCATCCCGCATCTGCTCGCGCCGGTGGTGACCGAGCCCGCCAAGGCCGTGGCCGCGCTCAAGTGGACGACCCGCGAGATGGAGCGCCGCTATCGCGCCATGAGCCAGCTCGGCGTTCGCAACGTCGGCGGCTACAACGAGAAAGTGTCGGAGGCGCTGGCCACCGGCAAGGTGCCGACGCGGCAGGTTCAGGTGGGCTTCGACAGCGAGACGGGCAAGGCGATCTACGAGAGCCAGCCGCTGGCGCTGAACCTACTGCCTTACATCGTCGTCGTGATCGACGAGATGGCCGATTTGATGATGGTCGCCGGCAAGGAAGTCGAGGCCGCCGTGCAGCGGCTCGCTCAGATGGCTCGCGCCGCGGGAATCCACGTCATCATGGCCACCCAGCGACCTTCTGTTGACGTGATCACGGGAACCATCAAGGCCAACTTCCCGACCCGCATCTCCTTCCAGGTCATTAGCAAGTTCGACAGCCGTACCATCCTCGGCGAGCAGGGCGCCGAGCAGCTGCTAGGCATGGGCGACCTTCTGCATATGGCCGGTGGCGGCCGCATCTCCCGCGTACACGGCCCCTTCGTGGACGACCGCGAGGTCGAGGAGATCGTCGAGTTCCTTCGCGGCCAGGCCGACCCGGCCTATGACGACGAGATCACCGACGGCCCCGACGAGGGCGGTGGCGGCGGCTCTGGCGGCGGCGACGGCAGCAATAGCGCCCTGTCCGGCATCGCCGGCGCCGGCGATGCCGATAAGAGCCTGTTCGACCAGGCCGTCGCCTTTGTCTCGCGCGAGGGCAAGGCCAGCACCAGCCTGATCCAGCGGCACCTCCGCATCGGCTACAACCGTGCCGCCACGCTGATCGAGCAGATGGAGAAGGAAGGCATCGTCAGCCCGGCCAACCATGTCGGCCGCCGCGAGGTCCTCACCCGCATCACCCGTGACGACGATGACGATTGAGCTAACCCATGTCCAGCCGTCCCTACCCGTCCTGGTTGCCGATCCTGCTCGGCTTCCTCACCGCCGTCGGTCCGATCTCGACCGACATGTATCTCCCGGCCTTTCCCTCGCTGGAAGCTTCGCTCAACTCGCCCGAGGGCTCGGCGCAGCTCACCTTGGCCACCTGGTTTGTCGGCCTCGCCGTGGGTCAGCTCACCCAGGGCTCGCTGTCCGACCGCTTCGGCCGCCGTAATCCGCTGATCGTTGGCACCGCCATCTACACCCTGGCCAGCGTCGGCTGCGCCCTTTCGCCCAATCTGCTCACCTTGTCGATCATGCGCTTCGTCGCCGGGTTCTCCGGCTCGGCCAGCATGGTCATTCCCCGCGCAGTGGTCCGTGACCTCACCGATGGGCACGACGCCGCCCGCCTGATGTCGCGGTTGATCCTGGTGATGGGCGCTGCCCCGATCCTGGCGCCCACCTTGGGCGGCCTTGTCCTCACCGTCGGGTCCTGGCGGCTGATCTTCTGGTTTGCGGCCATTTACGGCGCGGTGTGCACGGTGCTCGTGGCGCTCAAGCTGCCCGACACCATCGCGGCGCATCACCGGGTCCGCCTAGGGCTCGGCGGCCTGTTGCACCGCTATGCCGACGTGATCTCCGACCGGTTGTTCCTGTGCTACGCCCTCCTTGGCGGCTTCGGCATGTTCGGCATGTTCGCCTATATCGGCGGCTCGTCCCCGGTGCTGATCGAGCGCTACCATTTCAGTCCGGCGCAATACGGCATGCTGTTCGGCGTCAGCGCCTGCATGTTTATCGCCTGCAGCCAGGCCGGCCCGAGCCTCACCCGACGCATCGGCGCGGCCCGTGTCCTACGCATCGCCAGCACCGTTTATTTGTTCGGCGCCCTCATCATGCTGGCCTGTGCCCTGCTCGATGTGGGCGGTGTTTACGGCATCGTGCCGCCGGCCATGCTGGTCATGGGATGCATGGGCCTGATGATGCCCAACGCTGCCGTCGGTGCGCTCTCGAGCCATGCTGCCCGGGCCGGCACGGCATCGGCCATCATGGGCACCCTGCAATTCAGCCTTGCCGCAGTGTCCGGCGTGCTGGTTGGCCTATTGTCGGACGGCACGGCCCGGCCGTTGGCGATGCTGCTGGTCGTCGGCGCGCTGGCCGCCGTCGCCGCCGACCGCCTGCGACCGGTACCGGTTAAGGTGAAGGTGTCGGCGGCCCCTTGAGCAGCTGAGCGTTCAGCGCTGGCGCGGCGTCAGGTCCCACATCGGGCGCATCGACTCGTGCAGCGCGTCGCCCCGGCCCACGCCGATATCCGCCAGCTGCTGGTCGTCCAGGTCGCGCAACAGACGCCGGGTCGCGCGCGCCTTCAACATCTCGCTGAATACGGCAACGGCGCTACCGATGACGGTGCTGAACGAGGGGCGCTGCGCCGTGCTAAAACGGCCGACGGTGAAATCAGACATGTCCAACTCCTTGTCTTGAGGACGATGGCGTTGTGCGCTTCGACGTCGTATAAGAGAAACGAATTGGAATGATCCCCGACATCAGGGAAATTGATCCATGGCGTTCGCTAACACCCTCGACCCCGACCTGCTGCGCACGTTCGTCTTCATCGCCGAGGAAGGCAGCTTCACCCGGGCCGGCCAGCGCGTCGGCCGCACCCAGTCGGCCATTTCGATGCAGCTGCAGCGCCTTGAGGGCCTGCTCGGCAAGACGCTGATCGCTCGCGGCCGCGGCGGCGCCATCCATCTCACGCCGCATGGCGAGTTCCTGCTGGAGCGGTCCCGCGCGTTGCTGGCGCTCAACGATCAGATCTGGTCCAGCTTCCACACTCCGGCCGTCGAGGGCACGGTTCGCCTCGGCACGCCCGACGACTACGCACTGCGCTACCTGCCCACCATCCTCAAGCGCTTCGCCGAAAGTCATCCGTCGGTTCAGGTCGACGTGCTGTGCCTACCGTCGACCGATTTGGTCGAGCGCCTCAAGAATGGCGAATTGGACCTGACGCTGTGCTCGGAAGGTATGGAGCCGCCGGGATGGCCGGCAGCCGGGCTGTGGCGGGCGCCGCTGAGTTGGATCACGTCGATCCGATACGGACAGCACCGGCAGGATCCGATCCCGCTGGCGCTGGCGAGCGAGCACTGCAACTGGCGCGAGGCCGCCATTCGCGCGTTGGAAGGCGCCGGGCGGAAATATCGCATCGCCTACCGCTCGGCGACACAGATCGGCACACAGGCGCCGGTTATCGCCGGCCTGGCCGTCACGGTCGCGACCACGGCCTGGTTACCCGAGGGTCTTCGCGTGGTACGACTGGACGAGGGCCTGCCGCCGCTGCCGGATTACGGCATCATGCTGCTCAAGGGTGCCGACGCCCGGCAGCCGGTGACGGACACGCTGGCAAGCTACATCGCCGACACGTTCCGCACCGAGATCGAGGCTGCCCTGGCCGCCTAGGTGGCGGGCTGAAGCCCTTCGAGCACCTTCTCGGCGCTGCTGACGTCGTAGCCGCCGGGCTCCTCGACGTTGAGCATCGTGACCACCCCGTCATCGACCACCATCGCGTACCGCGAGCTGCGGATGCCCAGGCCGCGCTTGCTCATGTCGATCTCGAGCCCGAGCGACTTGGTGAAATTCGCCATCCCGTCCGACAGCATGAGGATGCGATCGCCCACCGCCTGATCCTTGGCCCAGGCGCGCATGACGAACGGGTCGTTGACCGCGATGCAGGCAATCTGCTCGACGCCCTTGGCGGCCAACGCGTCAGCATTCTGCATAAAGCTCGGCACGTGCTTGGCGCTGCAGGTCGGCGTGAAGGCGCCCGGCACCGCGAACAGCACCAC
>JBPBQE010000372.1:0-3869 GCA_050954595.1 Janthinobacterium lividum
GTCGTGCGGGGCATAACCATTTCGATGTGTCACCTGACACCCTCAAGGGTAAACTTCCGGGGGGTCGATGTCTCATCATCATTGGCACGGAGGGCCCGTCCAGCCCATTGCGCACGATCGGCGATGGGTAGTCTGGGAAGGCGGAGGCGTTAGCTGGGCATGTTCGTTCAGCTATATTCAGCACTGCCGCTCAACGGGCCTTATTAGTTCAGCGTTCTCGCGCCCGGCACGATCGTGGCGTTCCGCAGCTCGGCCTCGCATACTGCCTGTCGCCACGTGTCACCCGGCAGCCCGGCCAATTGGATTGCAAATACCTCCATCCATGCCTCGGTCCAGTCGTCGAGGGCGTCCTGCATATCGTCCAGGCCCATCGCGCCCAGCGCCAGGAACATGCCGCCCACCATTGGCTCCGCCACGATCACTGTCCCGTCCGGTAGGTCATGCACCATGTCGGGCAGTTCTTCCCGCAGCTTATCGAGCCATCGGGGCTGATCGGCATCGTCCATCTCTGCCAACGTCATCAAATCGTGGAACGATGCCCATGGATGGTCGGGCACGGTTAGCGGCGAGGCGTAGATGCGCAGCGGGTAGCCGGCGAGGTGGATGGTGCGCAGCAGGATCATTACGGGTTTTCCCGTCGCTCCCGCAGGCGAACGCCGACGCCGCCGCCGTTCTCGGGGATGAGCTCGACGCCAGCGGCTTCGAGGGCATGCTGCAGCACAGTGCGAGTTGCCGCGTGGGTCGTGCCTTGTCCCGCTTCAAACCGGCTAACCGTCATCACGGCTATTCGACTTTGCTCGGCCAGCACTTTGGCTGACCAGCCCAGCAACCCTCGGCCGGCTCGGCACTGCTCTTTCGTCATCATTTAGATATTTTCTATCTGTTTCTGCTTGTGTTCGTTCAGCGTAGCAGGTATCTATATAGATATAAAATATCTACTTGAGGCCAAGGTGCCGGAGCTCTTTGCCACGGCGGAAAGAGCCCTACCCCCATTGCCGAAGCCCTGACGGGCTGACGCCATCCGCGCCGGGCGGTTCCCGGCAACAAGCGGACGGACTGGCAGGTCATTCCAAGCCCCCTGCCAGCCCTGACCCGAAACACAAGGTCGGCTTATGTCCCAAGCTAAAACAGCTACTACCACAACCCTCCCCGCAACGCGCGCTGTGTCCAGCCGGCGCAGTCTCTTTGGCGGTGCCGCTGCCGTCGTTCTTGGTGGTGGCATTACGGCCGGTGTTGCTGCCAGCGTTGCCGACTACGTTCCTGCCGATGTCAGCCCTGACGCTGCGTTGCTGGCGCTTCGTGCCGAACTTATGGCGGCTGTCGCTGGTATTGCTTACGATGAGAACGCGCCCGATTGGGACGACGAGGAACTCACCCGCTCCGGTGAGCGGCTTTCCGTCGCGTGCTGGGCCATTGTCGATGGCCCGCGTGCGCAGACGCCTGCCGGGTTGGCGCTCAAAGCAGCGGCCAGCATGTATCAGCTGCGAGAGAGCTACAACCATGGGACGTGGCATGGCGACGGCGAGGATATGGCTTGGCAGCTTCTGTCTGCCTTGGCAGGAAGTGCCTATATTCCGCCGATGCTGCCGGCTCGTCTCATCGCCAGCTGCGAACCGGCGAGGGTCTGATCATGCCCCTACGCAGGAACTTCCTCGCCCTCATTGGCAGCTCTGTGTTCAGCGGTGCCGCGTTGCAGTCGACCGGCGCGAGCCGCCCGTTACTGATCCTACCGCCCTCGGCAACTCTGCCGACAGGCAGGCCACTGCTGGCCGCGCACCGAAGCCGGATGGACGCTTTGCTCGAGGTAGCCGCCCATGTGCCGCAGGGTGTGTATCTTGACTGGTTGGAAGGCGGCCTGCAGCTGGCCGAGCAACATCGCCGAACCCCGACCGACCTTCAAGCCGAGCAGGACCGCATAGAGGCGGCAGTCGTCAAGCACAGCGGGCTGATCGAAGCGATGCGTGCTGGCGCCATTTCCTCTGGCTGGAGGGCCTAACGATGTCGATCATCTCCGATACCGTATTGGTTCGGCTCTGCGGCGAGTTCATCAAGTTGGAAGGTGTCATCCACGACATCTACGACGGCCCCAATGCATCCCATAATGAGGGCGTAGCGAGTTTGACCGCAGCGCCCACGCAAGCACGGCAGCAGCAGATTATCGCCGAGCTGGGTGACGTTCAGGCCGCGACCGCGGTGGGCGTGCTGGCACGGGCAAGGGCGCTGGCAGCGTTCAACGGACACTTCGGGTTCAGCTTCGATCATCCTGATGACGACGGCGCCGGCCGGATGCTGGCTTACCTGCTGAGGGACGCGGCAGCGATTGGCGCACCGCTGCCCAGAACGATGCCCAAGGATGTCCTCGGAGATACGCTCCATTTGGTCGGGGCACGGGTCTGATGATGCAGGCTTTTAGGTGCGCTGCACCATCCCACATGCGTGATCAACTCTGCCCTTGCGCGCTCTGGGTTAATGCTTTGTTAATCAATGCGCGCCGGAAACATCATGGCCGCGGTCGTGCTCCCCAGCGCGGCCAAGGGGCAAAACCGCCCCTTCCTCCTGCAGCGATGGAAGGGTGACGGTCATGGCGTTCAAAAATCGTGCTGCCGATGCCCGCTTGCTTGGGATCGAGAAAGCGTTGCAGGGGCAAGGGCGTCAGCTCAATACCGCCATCCGTCGACAGGATGCCGGCGATCTCGCAGCTGATTCTATGCTTGTGCATCAGTCCACGCGGTGTTTGATGGAGGAAGCCGCCAAACTCCATACGACGTCATCTGTCGGCTTCGCCGCGAAAGCCAGGATACTCGCGACCATCAGAGACGATACCACGGCTGCTGCGCGCGCTCTGTTGAGATCGCTTCTCAATGATCTTGATAGCAGAGACCGATACACCCGACGCTAAGCCCATAATCCCCATACCTCCCCGGCCGTTAGTGGGGGAGGTTCAAAGCGGTTGCTGGTGACGCAGAGGAACTTGGCGGAACCAGATCACCAATCCCAGCTGAGGAACGGAAGCCGAAATGGCTAGATCTCGCGATACTTGGAAGCATCACCCGGAGAACCCCGGATACTTCGTCACAGAAGACGGTCTCAAGGAAATGCGGATGACATTCACTGATTCGTTCGTCATCTGCGAGACCGCCTGCACCAAGGAGAGGCCGCCCAAGATCCTGCGAGGGCCGGCCCGTGATCCAGTCAAGCTCGGCATTCCGAAGGAGTTGGCAGAGGAGGGCGAACGCAAGCCTGTTGAGTTGGCGGTTGAGCAGTTACGCGCAGGCAAAAGCGTCACCATCGACATATCCTCGCTTGCAGCCACCGCCCGCTGCTAACGTATCACCAACCTCGCGAGCGATTCGGCTCTAGCGATCCGCCTTAAGTCCGTGTCAGAAGCATCTGGCCACCTTGGGAAACCAGGGTGGCCAAACTTTTTACGGCCTATGCGACATTTAAGCGGCGTCCAGCTTTTCAGACAGTTATCATCCGATCGATTCAATTGCGTGCAGAATTTTGTTCCCGCCGGTAAGGAAGCTGAATGACGTTGGTTGAAACCGTTGTAAGCGTCGGGGCCGGTGTGGACAGCTTGGATGATGCAGAGATGGCAAGGAAACCGCTTCAGCCCCCTGAGAGCGAAGAAGATCTGCAGATTGCAGCCGACTTACAGGAGGCTTTTGGGCGCAGTATCAAAGCCGCGCGCCTGAAAGCTGGCTTGACGCAAGCCGAGTTGGCTGACCGCTCCGGCGTTCGCCAAGACGACGTGTCCCGTATTGAAGCCGGCCAAGTGAACGTCACCATACGGACCATGGGGCGCATCGCCAAAGTCTTCGGCGGCAATGTGGGGGCAATGCTCCAAACTGCGAAAGATAGCCCTACTT
>JBPBQE010000515.1:0-3867 GCA_050954595.1 Janthinobacterium lividum
GAAGACCGACTACCGGACCATGCTGACCACAGCGCTGCTGGAGGCAATCACATTGGCGGAGCGGCAGGCGGTCCGGCGGACCTGCGGCGGACGGTATCGTGCCGGCGAGGTCTGCGGCTTGGATTTCATGCCGATCACCTGCGCACAGGACAGTGGCTCGACCTATCTTTACCGGACGGACAAGGCGACGCCTGTCACAGTGTTAACTGCTCGGCGTTGGCCTGGCACCGCAAACCCGACAGCCGCTGACGGCTTCTATCGCCTCGTGCGGCAACGCGGCAACTGGTTGCTGGACGGCATCCGCTGCGCCTCCGGCACTGACTTCAACATGGCTGTGCCAAAGCCACAACCGGCACAATGAGCCCAATGGCGCGGGATCACCAAAGGCCGGTCTGCGCATCGGCCATTGCGAGGAAGGCGCCGTCATCTCCGAAGTCCTCGAACACTCCTTTGTGGCTGACCCCATCGAGAAGGATAACCGCCAGCATGTCTTTGGATCGGACCGCGAGGCACGTGTCGTAGTAAAACCCGCCGCCGCGTTCCAAGCTGATGCTCCTTGCGTCCAGGATGGGCCGGCGTTGATCTAGGTAGAACGCGCCGCCAAGGGCAAGGTCCAAGGCCTGCGAGTCTTCCAGGACCGCAAGCGCTCGGGCCACTGCCTGTCCGTCATCCCGCCCGGACATCACTGCGAGCCGAAGCGCTTTTACAGACGGGATGTCAGTGGGGATGCCGGTCACTCGGGACTCAGCGTCGTCCAATGCCGTTAGGTGCTTGGCGACAGTGGTCTTGCATGCGTTCATGGACCAGTCGACCGGCGTCTTGGACGGGAAGCTGCGCAGGTTGATGGACAGGGCAAGGATGTCTCGGGGCCGGGTAACGCCGCGAAGTTGAGCGGTCTGCGATGTGGCCATTTGCACCACGCGACCGAGATCGATACCCCCGAGTTCCTTGGCATAATCTAACAAGGCGGCTATCGATACGACATTCATCCTGGCTCGCCCGTCACCCTTGACGGCAGGCTCTTCAGACGCGATCACGCCTTGGAAGTTCAGCTTTCCACCGAACTCCAGCAAGCGCCCGATACCCACGCCGGTCGCGTAGGACTGCGTGCCGCCAAGAAAGACCAGCGCACAAGACCCGAAGCAGGCCGCGTCGTGAGCGACCAAGGTGGAGACCTGCTCCTTTCGAAGCACCTTGCCGAGCCGGATTGCTTCTACGGCATCCCCACCGACGCTCGAGAGCTGCAAGACATAATCGTCGTCGGAGCCAGACGTTGCGCTTTCTTTCAGAACTCCGGCGAGCCGTTCGGAGTCACCGGCGACGATCTCGCCGGTGCCGTAGAGCACGTGGCCGGAGATACGGAAATCCATCGCCCGGGCTGGTTGAGCGACACACAGTGCGATTGCAAACAGCGCCCCGCGGATCGCGTGTCCCATGGCTACTTCCGTCCGATTGCTACACTGACATAGCCCACCACAAGGTTTTTGCCACGAATTAGGCTGGTCGAAGGCTTTGGCCTGCCCAGCGGAACATAACCCAGGCACGGCGGTTTTGAGGATCGAATGGGCTATCTGGCACCAGGGGCTCCCGCATTTCCAACCGATCGTGCTGATGCAGGCGTCAGGCACGCTGCGGCGCCCCAGTTCGACGACGGCTTGGGGTGCTGTCGACTGGGAGCGACACGATCGTGGTTCGGCATCGACCGATGCACCTGCTGATGGACAGCACGGGACGACGTTGTGCGGCCTAGGCGAGTGGCTGTTCGAGAAGCATGGCACCAGGATGCGGCTAACCTGGCGCAAGCTGCACATCAGCACGAATGCCGGTACCGGCAGGATTGTCGCGGGAAATCTGCCTGGCAGTGACACCTGCGATGGGCCTACGTCAGTCTGTCGCCCGACCAACTGGTTGCTCCCGTCGTGTCGTTCACGTCCGACTGGGCTTACGATCAGCATGACAGCGGGCGCCAACGTATCTGAAGGCTGTTGTGGGAGTAACCTGCCCCACTAATCGGAATACCCCTGCACCGACACTGATCATGGTACGAAGGATCTGTGGTGCGCGACGGGTCGCGGTGTCAGTCTCTGCCATGAAGGCCCGATCGGCACCACGCTCCCAGAACGGATCGTTCTGGTGTCAGAACCGGTCGTCAGTCATAGTAGAACGGGTTTTCCCTTGCCCAGTGGCTGGCGGGATAGCGGCTTTTCAGCAGCATGAAGGCCCGCTTGCCGGAATGATTGTGGCCTTGGCCGTAATGCCCGACATGGATCATCCAATGTAGCGCCTCCGGCACACGCGGGTCCTGCGGGTGCTTGGCGGCATAGTCCAGAATGAAGTCCCACACGTAGGTCGCACCGGCCGGAGCCGTGATGGGCTTCGAGCCTGCGGCGGCCGGACCTGGAAACGCGCTGCGGCGGTCGGGTGTGTTGTCCCCGGTGTCGGCATACAAGCCTGGCGGCGGCAGCAGGTGCCGCTCCGCCGCGGCTGCGGGCTCCGTCGCGGCCAGGAGGGCCGGCGGTCGGGGCACGAAGCCGCTGGCACCGCATATCCCCTTGCACACCACGTCGGGGATGCGGACGTGCCCCTCGCCCAGATCCGTTCCGGCGGGAACGTCCACGGTCTGATAGCTGGCATTGTCGTACAGCACCGGTGCGGGTGGGATGATGGCTGCGTCCGGCTTTGCCAGCACCACCCAGTTCGGCCAGGTGCCGCTGAACGCCGTGACGGTCCCGGTCGGCCTGGTGTAGTCTAGCAGGTCCACGCGCAGGCCCGGGATCTTGGCGAAGACCAGATACTCCGCAAATTGCCGGTCCACGCCGGGCCGGCTCAGCGGGATCGCCGCAAACTCCGCTGTCATTACCGGCAACAGGAGTTGCAGCTGTCGGCACAGTGCATCCACCGTCGCTTCGTCGCGCAACAGGACCGCCCGGGCGAAGCTGGTCAGAGCCAAGTCGAGCCGGATGGGCGCAGGCAGGGCCGGGTCGCTGCCGAGCGACACTCGGCTGGCCAGCGCCATGCGGTCGATCAGGTAGAGTGCGTCGTCGCCCACCCCGCTCGTCGCAACCTCCTCCGGGCCGTCGAACAATCCTGAACCCTGGCTGTAGTAGCCCCAGTCCCGGGTCTTGCAGTCGTCCACCGGCTTCGCACAGATGCGGGCGCGCAGGGACATGCGGGCCATCTCACCCTGGTTCGCGGCCACCAGCATCCGCTCCGCCAGGAACAGGTTGCGGGTCGTCCCGGACAGGTCCGTGCGCGCCAGGATGGTGTCGAGCAACGAGCGGGTCGCTGCCGGGTCCGCGGTAGCGGCCGTGAGGCGGATACGATGGTATAGCGCCGTCAGGTAGGCCGGCACGGAGGGCTCCAACGCGGCGCCGGCTTCGATGGCTGCGGCGGCACCAGGGTCGTCCGGCTGGGTCAGCGCCATGACCGCCAGCAGCCAAGCCGGGTCGTGGGCCACGGCCTCGCGGTCATGTGCATGCGCCAGCGCCGCGACCCGGCGCGCTTCCACCGCCCGCGCTCGCTCCAGCGGCGTACCAGAGTCATCGGAGGACACGGGCGGAACAGCAGCCCCGGTCTTGAAGGTGTTGATCCAGTCCAGGAACTCGGGGGTGGGTGCTCCGGTGCCCACCGACTGCAAGTCCTTGAAGTCCGACGCGGCCTGCCCGGTCAGCTCCGGCACGGTCAGTGCCGCACTGAGCCGGGCAACGGCAGCAGCGGGATCGGCTCGCAGTTGGGCCATGTTGCCCAGCGCTGCGGCCGCATTGTGCAATGGGGCGGCGGCCGGAATAGTCGCGGCAGCCTCCTGCGCCACCGTGAAATCCGAAGTTGCCTTCGTTTCTATGCCTTGGCGCAGCAAGGCGCGCACGC
>JBPBQE010000243.1:0-3848 GCA_050954595.1 Janthinobacterium lividum
CGACGTTGTTCTTTGCCATGTGTCCTATATTCCTTCGTAGTCAGCCGCCGGGCGGCGGCAAATTGCTGCGTCCGCCAATCCTGCCGCCCTTAGCATCCTTGCCCGCCCGCGCCAACCGCTTCGCGCCAGAAGCGACCCTATTAGAGCGCCTTATTCGGCCGCTTCTGACAACCGCGCACTCATGCTGCACGGCCCTACGCCGCACGCCCGCAACACCGGCGCCGGACCCGGCGCCACGTCGATGTCCTCGGCCGTACCCCGCTCGATCAGCAGCTCCCGCAGGCTGCGGATTAGTGGAAACACCTCCTGGTTGAGATCCATCCCCTGCGCGTCATGCGCCGCCTGCTCCATCTCCACGATCTCGCGGTCTTCCGTGAAGATCCGCTCCGTGAACATGACCAGCAGCGGCCACACCGCCTGCAGCGCGCCCGGCACCTTGGGCTTCTTGACCGATAGCAGCCCGAACGTCCGATGCGTCCGCTGCGCCCCGTCCAGCGGCACGTAGCAGATCCACAGCTCCATCGCCGGCGTCACCGGGTCCTTCACGTTGATCCGCAGCGTCTGATACGGATACTCCGTCCGGATCGTCATCACGTCCTGGCCCGCGCCCTCCGCGCTGCCCGGCCCCTTGCGCCCGCCGAAGATCGCCGCCTCGCCGAACGACTGCCGCCCGCCGGTGCGCGCGAACGTATACTGCGCCTGGATCCAGTCCTCGCCTCGCTTCTGCCCCACGAAGCGCGGCGTGATCTGCCCCATCTGCTTGCGGTGCAGGAACTGGTGGTTCATGTCCATCAGGTTCTCGTGCATGAAGCTGTAATGGCAGCCCACCTCGCGCCCGAACCGCCGCGTCTTGAACGCGGGGTCCGCGACCCGGCCCAGCGCCGGAAACGGCACCGTGTCGGCCAACGCCGGGTCACCTGGGAACACGAAGATCAGCCCTTCGACTTCGCGGCACGGATACGTCCGCACCCCGTTCGGCAGCTTGCCCTTGCCCAAATACGGCACGTCGACGCACGCCCCGGCCGAATTATACGTCCAGCCATGATACCCGCAGCGGATCCCCGCCTCCGCCACCACGCCCAGGCTCAACGGCACCTGCCGATGCGCGCACCGGTCTTCCAACGCATAAACCGGCCCGGTCTTCGGCCGCACCAGCACGATCGGCTCCCCGGCCCAGCGCACTGCCAGCGGCTTGTCCTTCAACTCCGGCGACCAAGCCACCGGATACCAATGATCGGGATGCGCCCCGACCCGGCGTAAGTCGCGCCCCTGTGTCCGATAGTCATTCGTGACGGGCATCGACGGCAACTGATCCATTCATCCTCGCATTCTGCGCAGTCAACAGCCCGGAAACCTGGTTCTAGGGCGCTACCTAAATCTTAATTCACATACGGCCGAATCTGCGTAATCACATGGGTAACACAATGCACAATTCTGGCGGACCGGTCGCCACATCCTTGAGTCGAACCACTTCCAGAACGGACCCGACACGCGTGACGCCCCCCTCCATCGCCGCCCTGCTCATGGTCCGCAACGAGGAACACATCGTCGCAACCTGCATCGGCCACCTGCTGAACACCCTCCGCGTGGACCGGGTCTACGTCACCGATAACGGCTCCACTGACGGCACGCCGGACATCCTCCGCCGCATCGCCAGCCGCACCGACCGCGTCGTCCTCGCTTCCGACGCCGGCGACTTCCGCCAGGGCGAGATCATCACCGCCCTGGCCCGCCGCGCCGCCGCCGACGGCTTCACCTGGCTGCTCCCGACCGACGCCGACGAATTTTTCTGGTTCCAGCCCGGCCACTCGCTCGCCACCCTGTGCCGACGCGACGGCATCGGCGGCTACCGTCTCGAGATGTGCAATTTCCTCCAGGCCCGCCCGATCCGCCGCGACTGGCCCGGTGCCCTCGGCCTCATGGCGGTCGCCGCGATTCCGTCCGGCACGCTTCCGACCGATGCAGCCCGAGTCGGCGCCGGCACCCTGCCCTTCGTCTGCATCACCTACCCCACCAAGCTCCTGCTCCGTGCCACCCCCGCGCTGACGATCGCCTTCGGCGGTCCCGACGCCGCCGGCACCGCCGGCCCGCTGGTCCCCACCACCGACGCCGAGATCCTGCACGCCCCGCTGCGTGCCTTCGACCGCCTGCACCGCCGCGCCGAAGCCGGACGACGCTCCTACGTCACCACGCCCGAGCCCAACCAGAGCTGGCACATCAAGCGCATCGCGGAAATGAATGCAGCCGAGTTAGAACCGGAATGGCGCCGCAACAGCTTCTCGCTGCTGCATCCGATCACGAGAGGCGAAACCCGCCTAGATTTGCGACTGACGAAAATAGCGCGCCAGCAGACAGCTTTCCGCCGCTCGCTGGCTTAATCCACCCTCGTCGCGAAGAGCGCAGCAATCCGGGGCGGCAAGGAGGATCCTCACCGCCCGGCAGCAACCGACCTTAGACGGCCTCGGCGCCGGAGATGATCTCGATCAACTCACGCGTAATATTCGCCTGGCGCGTCCGGTTGTAGTTCAGCGTCAGCTTGTTGATCATGTCGCCCGCGTTGCGCGTCGCGTTGTCCATCGCCGCCATCCGAGCACCCTGCTCGCCGGCGCCACTCTCGATCAACGCCCGGAACAACTGGATCGCCATGTTCCGCGGCAGCAACGCCGCCAGGATGGTCTCTTCGTCCGGCTCGAATTCATACTCGATCTGGCTCTTGTCGGCCGTCTCGCCTGCCTCGATCGCCAGCGGAATGAGCCGGCTCTCCGTCGGGATTTGGCTAATCACCGACACGAACCGGTTATAGACGATCGTGCAAACGTCGAACTCGCCGGCCTCGAGCATCTGCCGGATCTTCTCAGCCACGGCGTCGACGTCCGCGAACTCGATCCGCTTCTTGCCCGCGAAGCTGTATTCGCCGACCAACCGGCTGGCATACTCGCGCTTCAGGTAATCCCGGCCCTTGCGGCCCACCGTGATCACCTTGACGGTCTTGCCCTCGTCCTCGAGCCGCTGGATCGCGTTCCGCGCCGCACGGCCGACGTTGGTGTTGAACGCCCCCGCCAAGCCACGATCCGCGGTCACCACGACCAGCAACTGAACCTTGTCCTGCCCGGTGCCCACCAGCATCTTCGGCGCCGAAGGCGACCCCTGCGCGCTCTGCGCCAGGGCCGCCAGCATCCGCTGCATACGCTCGGCATACGGCCGTGCGGCCTCCGCCTGCGTCTGCGCCCGCTTGAGCTTGCTCGCGGCCACCATCTTCATCGCCGACGTGATCTTGCGCGTCGACTTAACGCTGTTGATGCGCCCGCGAAGCGCCTTGAGGCTGGCCATCGGTCCCGCCTAACTCAGCTGAAGTTCTTGGCGAAACCGTCCAGGAAGCCGACCAGCGCCTTCTCCACGTCCGGCTTCATCTCGCGGGTGTCCCGAATGCCCGACAGCACCTCGGGGTGCCGCGTCCGCAGCTCGGCCAACATGCGCTTCTCGAACTCGGTCACCTTGCTGACCGGCAGCTTGTCCAGGTAGCCCTTGGTGCCGGCATAGATGGAGATCACCTGCTCCTCGACCGGCATCGGGCTATACTGAGCCTGCTTCAGCAGCTCCGTCAGCCGCGCCCCACGCGCCAGCAAATTCTGCGTGCTCGCGTCCAAGTCGCTCGCGAACTGCGCGAACGCCGCCATTTCACGATACTGCGCCAGCTCGAGCTTGATGGAGCCCGACACCTTCTTCATCGCCTTGATCTGCGCCGCCGAGCCCACGCGGCTCACCGACAGACCGACGTTCACCGCCGGGCGGATGCCGCGGAAGAACAGCTCCGTCTCCAGGAAGATCTGCCCGTCCGTGATCGAAAT
>JBPBQE010000305.1:0-3836 GCA_050954595.1 Janthinobacterium lividum
CGTCCAGCAGGCGGCGTAATCCTGGTTGTCTGGCCGACGCCCGCACACGCTCGCGAACCCGGCCGTAATCTCCAGCCGCGAGCCGCGCGCGAGCGGCGGCGTCACCCCACGGCGGGCGTGTACGGCGCCGGCAGCGTCAGCAGCAGCGTCCCGTCCGGATCGCGACGGATCAAATAGATCGTCAGGCTACAAGTGCCACCGAGCTCGGTTCCGCTGACGAGATCATAGCTCCGATCATGCAGAGGGCACATGATCGTGCTGCCCCCAAGCATCCCATCCGCCAACGGTCCTTCCTTGTGCGGACACGCAGCCTGCGTCGCATAGACTGCGTCCGCCCGCGTGCGGAACACCGCGACTCGCAGCCCCATTACCTGGAACTCCCGCCCTTCGCCGAACGGGATCTGATCCACAGGCCCGATGGCGTATTCCTGATGCCGGGCGAACACCTCGTTCGGCATCGTTACGCCTCCACCGGAATGAGCGAACGAAACTGGTTCTCGGTCGCCGGCGCCACGCCATCCGTCCACGGATCGCGATACGCCGCCACCGCCGCCTCAACCTCGGCATCGAAGCGCTCGCCCCACCCTTCGCTGTCGTCGACCACCACGGCCTTGATGCGCTCGAGCCCGATCCGTTCGACCCAGGTGTGGGTCCGCTCCTTGTACTTGGCGTCCTCGCGGTAGAACTGGATGAACCGGCCCGCCATCAGCATCACGGCATCCTCACCGACCACGGTGCAGAGCAGATCGCCCTTGCGCACGCTGCTCCCGGCGGCACCGCCGACGAGGATTTCCCACTTGTCGTCGCCGATCGCGACCACGCCGATATCCTTGACCAGCGCCTCCGAGCAGTTCCGCGGGCACCCGGCCGTCGCCATCTTCAGCTTGCCCGGGCTGTCGGAGAATGACCGGAACGTCTTCTCGATCCGGATCGCCAGCCCCATGCTGTCACCTAGCCCGAACCGGCAATGATCCGTGCCGATGCAGCTCTTGCACGTCCGGTAGCTCTTGCCCCAGGCATGCCCGGCCGGCATGCCGATATCGGCCCAGATCCCCGGCAAGTCCTCTTTCTTGACGCCTACCAGGTCGATGCGCTGCCCACCCGTCATCTTCACCAGAGGGACGTTATATTTCACCGCTGCCGTGGCGATCCGCATCAGCTCGGCCGGCGTGCACACCCCGCCGGCCATCTCCGGCACCACCGAGAACGTGCCGTCCTTCTGGATATTCCCATGCACCCGGTCGTTGATGAACCGCGCATCGCGCTGATCCTCGTATTGACCCGGCCAGATCGTGTTCAGCAGCGACGCCAGCGGGATCTTGCTCGCGGGGTCCTCGACCCCACCGGCCAACACGGCGAACACCGACGACACCGAATGCAGGTCATGCGCCCGGATCGCCGCGATCAACTCCTGCTTCTTCATCGGGATACACGGCACGTAGTAATGGATCGACGGATCTTCCTCGACCGCCCCGCCCGCGAACCAGGCGATCACCTCGCCGATCAGTCCCTTGCACGAGCCACAGCCCTTGCCCGCCCGCGTGGCGTTCATCACCGCCGGCAGCGTCCGATGCCCGGCCTCGACCGCCATGCCGATCGTCGCCTTGGTGATGCCGTTGCAGTTGCAGACCTGCGATTCCGCCGGCATCTCGTCGATCGTCACTTTCTGCGACGGTGCGCCGAGGTCGAACATGAGGCTCAGCCGCTCGTCTGGCAGCGGCGAATCCCGGTCGAACGCCTGCATCAGGAATGCCGCCTTCGAGATGTCGCCCAGCAGGATGCCGCCGACCAGCCGCCCGTCGCGCACGATCAGCTTCTTGTAGGTGCCCTTCATCGGCTCCTGGAACTGGATGACCTCATCGCGCTCTTCCTTCGGCTCCGTGATCCCCATCGAGGCCAGCTCGACGCCCATCACCTTCAGCTTCGTGGCCAGCTTCGACCCATGATACTGCGCGTTCAGGTCGCGCTCGGTGATATGGTCAGCCAGCACCTTGCACTGGTCCCACAGCGGCGCCACCAGCCCGTAAACCATCCCCCGATGCTGCGCGCACTCGCCGACCACATAGATGTTGGGGTCGTCGACCGAGCGCATGTGGTTGTCCACCACGATCGCCCGCTCCACCGTCAGCCCGGCGCGCGTGCCGATCTCCGAGTTCGGCCGGATACCCGCCGCCACCACCAGCACCTCGCAGGCGACCGACGTGCCGTCTTTGAACACCAGCCCTTCGACCTTCTCGTCACCCAGCACCTGCACCGTCGACGTCTCCGTCAGCACGGTGATGCCCATCTTCTGCATCGCCGTCCGCAGCATCGCGCCGGCCGTCGTATCCAGCTGCTGGTCCATCAGATGCTTGCCGAGATGCACCACCGTGACCTCGCAGCCATGCGTCATCAGCCCGCGCGCCGCCTCGAGCCCGAGCAGCCCGCCGCCGATCACCACCGCCTTCTTGCCCGGCGCCGCCGCGACCATCCCCGTCGTGTCGTCGATGGTGCGGAAGCCGAACACGCCGGGCTTGAGCGACTTGTCTTCCATATGCAGCCCGGGGATCGGCGGCATGAACGCCCGCGAACCCGTCGCGATCATCAGGAGGTCGTAATCCTCCCGCACCCCGTTCTCGGCCACCACGTACTTGCCGAACCGGTTGATCTCGTTGACCCGCGCACCGGTGTGCAGAACGATGTCGTTTTCCGCATACCATTCGATCGTGTTGAGAAAGATCTCGTCGTAATTCTGCTGCCCGCTCAGGATGTTGGACAGCATGATACGGTTGTAGTTGCCGTACGGCTCGTCGCCGAACATGACGATGTCGAACATCTCGGCGCCGCCACGAGCAAGCACCTCTTCGATGGCGCGGGCCCCGGCCATGCCATTGCCGACCACCACCAATTTCTGCTTGCTCATGGCGTTCATCCTCAAATCTCCATGAAGCCGATATCGAGCACCACGTGCCCGCTCACCCCCTCGGGCGCCGCCACGACGACGTCGAGCGTGCTGTCAGGCTCGAGATCCTCCACCACCGCGAGTGATACGTGGATGGCGCCCTTGGCGCCGATCGGAAAGCTACGGAACGGCATGCCGCCGCGCACCAGATGCACGGCGATCATCTCGTCGGCCGAGTTACCGGCCCGGATGTAGATCATCTGCGACCGCTTGTCGGACGAGACGGTGTAGGCCAACGGCGGCGAGACCGGAGCCGGTGATGCGAGCCCGGTGCCGGTGAACGCATGAACGCCGTTGAGAAAACGTGGGGTGGTTTCCATATCGCCCTTTGTAGAAAGTAAGAAACTACATGCGAAAACTATGCCGCCGTGATTTCGCCCGCTGAAACGGCAGCACCAGGCCGCGCCGGGCCGGCTCGGGCGACATGGACCGCGCAAACCTTATATTCGGGGATGCCGGAAATCGGGTCCGTATACGTGCTGGTCAGCAGGTTCGCCGTGGCTTCCCCGCCCCAGTGGAACGGGATGAACACCGTATCCAGCCGGATGGTCCGGCTCAGCCGCGCCCGGAAGATCGCGCTGCCCCGCCGCGAACTCAGCCGCAACCGGTCGTCCTGCTTGATCCCCAGCGTGCGCGCCATGTCGGCGTGCAACTCGCAGAACGCCTCCGGATCCGCCTCGTTGAGCTGATCCACCAGCCGCGTCTGCACCCCGGTCTGATACTGCGCCATCACCCGGCCCGTCGTCAGGATCATCGGGTAATGCCGGTCGGTCCCCTCCGCCGTGTCTCGATGCTCAACCCGGTGGAACTTCGCCCGCCCGTTCTCGGTCCCGAACCGCTCAGCAAATGGGCGCGGCGTGCCTGGATGATCTTCCGAGGGGCAGGGCCAGAACAC
>JBPBQE010000531.1:0-3816 GCA_050954595.1 Janthinobacterium lividum
TAGCCGCCGGGCTCCTCGACGTTGAGCATCGTGACCACCCCGTCATCGACCACCATCGCGTACCGCGAGCTGCGGATGCCCAGGCCGCGCTTGCTCATATCGATCTCGAGCCCGAGCGACTTGGTGAAAGTCGCCATCCCGTCCGACAGCATAAGGATGCGATCGCCCACCGCCTGATCCTTGGCCCAGGCGCGCATGACGAACGGGTCGTTGACCGCGATGCAGGCGATCTGCTCGACTCCCTTGGCGGCCAACGCGTCAGCATTCTGCATAAAGCTCGGCACGTGCTTGGCGCTGCAGGTCGGCGTAAAGGCGCCCGGCACCGCGAACAGCACCACCTTGCGCCCACCGAACAACTCGGCCGTGGTCATCTCCTTGGGACCGTCGACGGTCGCCGCGACCAGGGTCGACTCGGGAAGTGTATCACCCACTTTGATCATGATCGTCCTCAGCTCCAGCTATAGGAAGAAGTATCGCCAACCGTTGTTCCCGGCAAACGCGGGTTGCCCTCCCGCATCGGCGGACCAACATTGCCTGCGATGATATCGAACGATGACCTCTACCTCACGGGCCAAGTCCTGATCGCCATGCCCGGCATGGAGGATGAGCGCTTCCTGCAAAGCGTCATCCTGCTCTGTGCCCACACCGACGAGGGCGCGATGGGGATCGTGCTGAATCGGCCGCTGGCGAAGCCGACCTTCGAGTCGCTGCTCTCGCAACTAGACGTCGAGCCGACCCCCCCGGCGCGGCAGATCCGGCTCTGCCAGGGCGGCCCGGTCGATCACGGCCGCGGCTTCGTGTTGCACACCAGCGACTGGACCGGCGACGGCAGCCTACGTGTTGATGACCGGCTGGCGCTCACCGCTAGCCTCGACGTGTTGCAGGAGATCGCCAGCGGCGGCGGCCCTAAGGAAGGTCTGCTCGCCCTAGGTTACGCCAGCTGGGGACCCGGCCAACTCGACCAGGAAATGACCGATAACGTCTGGCTCTCGACCCGCGTGCCAACGGAGTTGCTGTTCGACGCCGATTACGACACCAAATGGCGCCGGGCCCTTGGCGTGCTGCGCATCGATCCGCTGCTGCTTTCCAGCGCCGCAGGCCATTCGTAAAGTCTGGCCTAATCCCGCCGCAAGAGTTCCAACACCGCATCCAACTGATCCAGGTTTCGATACCCGATCCGCACGGTGCCGCCGCGGCCTTCCTGGGTGATCTGCACTTTCAGCCCGAGCCGGGCCGACAGCTCGCGCTCCAGGGCGACGACCTCTGGGTCCATCTCCTTGACCGCCGCCGGCTTCTGCTCGCCGCGCTGCACCAGCGCCTCCGTCTGACGCACGTTGAGGCCGCGCGCGATGACGACCTTGGCCGCAGCCGCCGGGTCGGGGTGCGCCAGCAGCGCCCGCGCATGGCCCGCGCTCAGCGTCCGCGCCCGTAACCCGTCACGCACCGGCATCGGCAATTGCAGCAGCCGCATCGTGTTGGCGACATGGGAGCGGGACTTGCCGACCAGGTCGCCAAGCCCATCCTGCGTCAGCCCGAACTCGCCGATCAGCCGCTTGTAGCCCTCGGCCTCCTCGATGGCGTCGAGATCCTGCCGCTGCAGGTTCTCGACCAGGCTCGCCGCCATCGCCTCCGTGTCCGAAAGCGGGCGGATCAGCACCGGCACTTCGTGCAGCCCGGCCGCCTGCGACGCCCGCCAGCGTCGCTCGCCGGCGATGATCTGATACTGTCCCTGCCGCTGCGGATGCGGCCGCGCCAGGATCGGCTGCAGCACGCCCTGCGCCTTGATCGATTCCGTGAGATCGGCCAGCTGATCCGGGTCGATCGCCGTGCGCGGCTGAAACGGCCCGGGCTCGAGCACGGTGACGGAAAGCGACGTCCGCGGCTGCGCCGGGCCGGAGGTCTCGCCGAGAAGGGCGGCCAGCCCCCGCCCGAGGCGAGGCGAGGCCGCGCTCATGCCGCCACCGCCCGCTCGCGCTTCAGCAGCTCCGCCGCCAACCGCACATAGGCCTGCGCCCCCGGCGACTTCAGGTCGTAGAGCAGCACCGGCTTGCCATGGCTCGGAGCCTCCGAGACGCGGACATTGCGGGGGATCACCGTCTCGTACACCGCGCGGCCGAACACGCTGCGCACGTCGGTGGCGACGAGGTCGGACAGGTTGTTGCGCCGGTCGAACATGGTGAGCACGATGCCTTGCAGCTGGAGCCGCGGGTTGAGGTTGGCCCGAATCCGCTCAATCGTCCGGGTGATCTGACTGATCCCTTCTAGGGCGAAGAACTCGCACTGCAAGGGAATCAGCACTGACTCCGCCGCCACCAATCCGTTCAAAGTCAACAGCCCCAGGCTCGGTGGGCAGTCGATCAACACGTAGTCGCCGTCATACCGATCGATCGCGGTGCGAAGGCGGAACTCCCGCTCTTCCAGCATCGCCAGATCCAGCTCTGCCCCGGCCAGATCCGGCTCGGCCGGCACCACCGCCAGGCCCGGCACCAACGTCGGCAGTGCGACCTCGGCCAGCGAGGCCTCGCCCATCAGCGCCGCGTAGATCCCCCGCTCCCGCGCCGCGACGCCGATGCCCAGCCCGGTCGACGCGTTGCCCTGCGGGTCCAGATCGATCAACAGCACCCGCTCGCCGCAGGCCGCCAGGGCGGTGGCGAGATTGATCGCCGTCGTGGTCTTGCCGACGCCGCCCTTCTGGTTGGCGATCGCGATGACCTTAGCCACGGGCGTCATCCAAGCCGGCGATTTCCGTCAAACACAGGATCGGCGATGCCAGGGTGCCGACCACGCGCTGTTCGAAACGCCACAGCTTGCGCGCCGCCTCGATCTCGGTGAACGCCTGCGCGCCCTTCGGGAACAGCATGGTCCCGCCCGGTGCCAGCAGCGGCAGCGCCAGGCCGATCAGCTCCGGCAACGGCGCCAGCGCCCGCGCCGTCACCACCGCGGCCGGCGCCAACGACAACGCCTCGATCCGTGCGCAATGCACCGTCACCGGCGCGCCCGTCACCGCCGCCGCCTCGGTCAGGAACGCCGCCTTGCGCCGGTCGGACTCGACCAGCTCGAATTTCACCCCGGTCGCGATCGCCAGCACCAGCCCGGGCAGCCCGGCGCCGGAGCCCAGGTCGATCGCCCGCGCCGTGCCAGGCGGCAGGAACTCAATCAGCCGCAGGCAGTCCTTGACGTGCCGTTCCCACACATGCGGCTGATCGTTGCGCGAGATGAGGTTGATCTTCTGCGTCCACCGCAGCAGCAGGGTTGCGAACGTCCTCAGCCGGGCTTCGGCCTCGGCGCTGATGGCAACGGGGTGGGGGGGAGCCGTTTGCATCCGGCAGGCCGTAGCATGGGTCCGAAGTCCCGACCACCGCTTGACAGATGCCCCCTAGAGGAATGCCATCTACCGAGAACCACCCCGAGACCAAGAGGATCCCACCGATTGCCGCAACTCTCGCTGCACACGCCACTCGGGGACCTCACCGTCTCCGACGAGGATGGTGCGATTGTGGCCGTCGATTGGGGGTGGGGCCGTGACCAGGAACACACCCCGCTGCTCGACGAAGCCCGGACCCAGCTCCAAGCCTATTTCGACGGGCGGCTGACCTGGTTCGATCTCCCATTGTCGCCAGGGGGCACCGAGTATCGCCGCAAGGTCTGGGCGGCGTTGTGCGACATCCCGTCGGGCCAGACCCGGACCTATGGCGACATTGCCCGCATCGCCGGCGGCACGGCCCGGTCGGTCGGCCAGGCCAACGGCGCCAACCCGATCCCGGTGTTGATCCCCTGCCACCGGGTCGTCGCGGCGAGCGGCCTGGGCGGCTATAC
>JBPBQE010000289.1:0-3807 GCA_050954595.1 Janthinobacterium lividum
CCGGTCGCCGCACAGCGCGCCGCCAAAGCGATCCGGGCGCACTGGCGCATCGAGAACACGTCGCACTACGCCCGCGACGTGACCCTGGGTGAGGATCGTTCCCGTATCCGCAACAAACCCGGCGTGTTCGCCCGACTGCGAAGCTTCGCGTTCAACCTCACCAAAGCAAACCGCTCCGGAACCATGAACCAGGATCGATACCGGGCCGCCCTCTCAGGCCTTGAAAACCTCCTAAAGTTCAGAGGCGTGGCAAAGCGTTGAACAGCCCTGTAGGTCAACGGGGCATGGCTGGCGATGATTGCGTCCCGCTCGGTGACGCTGGACGTGAGGAACTGGGTGCCGTGAACGGTGTCAAAGAACCTGAACGTCGGCATGGCCGTGTTGGGCGGAAGCTGGCTCGTCGGCGCGGTGATCACCCCATTAACCGGCGTCGAGGTGGGCGTCGTGGTTGACGTCGGAGTCGGCGTGGGAACTGGCGTCGCGCCATCTCCGTCCAACGGCGCCGAGTTGGACGCACCAGCGGCCTGGAACGGCGGCGGATCGATCGTGGGCCGCGCCGAAAGCTGCGTGAACGCGCCGGGATCGACGCCATTGCCGAGATTGGCCGTGTGCCAAACCGTGTTGCCGCTCCCCGTGATCGTCGCCCCGGTATTGTTCCACACCGACCCGGCGCTGTTGGCGTCGTCGTTGATCACGACGTTGTTCGAGAACGTGACGGTCGTGCCGATGTGGCGATTGCCCTCCTCGCCATAGGCGTTGATGACCCGGTTCTGGTTGTTGATCCCTTGCTCGATGACGTTGCCGGTGATCGTCGCGTTGCCGCCATTGGGGAGATCGATGGAATAAGACGATGTCCCGGTATTATCGAGGATGTAGTTGTTGGTAATGATGGTGTTCTCGGCACGGCTCTTGATTTCGTGCCCGACATTCGCGTCGTGAATGTAGCTGCCGGTGATCGTAAAGGTCCCGATATCGCCAATGTAGATGTTGTGAGTATTTCCGACATCGGTGCCGTTGTGGTCGAATTCACTGTTCTGAATGGTAATGGAGCCCGACAGGTCCGGTGCGCTGAGCAGCCCGTTCTGATTGTCGTGGAAGTGCACGTGATCCAGCAGCAGCGTGCCGCCGTCGTATCGCACCGCCGCGCCGTTGGCATCCGGGACGGTGATGCCGGAGATGTCCAGGTTGCGAAGTACGATGTTCTGCCCGCCGGTGACGATCGCCGCCTTGCCCCCGGCGCTGAAACTCGGGTCGACGATGACCGCCATCCCGCCCACGCCCTCGATGGTGACGTTGTTGACCCCGTCCTGCAGGTAGCCGCCATCGTTGACGTACGATCCTGCGTCGATCCGGATGTCGGCGTTGCCGTTCATCGCATTGGCCGCCTGGATGGCGGCACCGATTGTGGAGAATTGCTTACCGGCGCCTACGTCCAAAATGGTCTGGTCGGGCATGGGTCGATCGAAGTCCGATGGGCTCCGACGCGGAACCAAGTTCCCGTCTCGAGCTGGAAAGAAATCGGTCGTTCTGTCCGGTGGGGGTCAACATACGAAGAGAATGTTTAACGAAACCCTTACAGCCGCCCCGTTAACGGAGCGGCAATGCATTGACCGCATACTCCGCTGATCCCTAGCCTCAGGCCCATGGACCAGTCTCCGATCCGCTCCAACGACACCGCGGCTAAACGCCCGATCGTCCTCACCTCGCACCCGCGCAACGCGGTCATCCGCCGCCCCGTCACCTGGGGCGCTGGTGATGGCCGGGCGCGCGGCCCCGTCGTCGCCACGATCACCGACACCGCCGACCGCAACGTCATCGGCGCCCATGCCGGCGCCTACTCCGTCTACCGTGCCCTCGCCGTCGCCTCCGGCCAACTCGCCGCCGCCCACCGCCCCGATCTCACCGACACCAGGCCCGCCGTCCAGATCGGCCCCTTCCCCCAATGGTCCGACCCGGCCGCCATCGTCTCCATGGATCCGTGGGGACACCTCACCACCGAGATCTTCGCCGCCGAACTCGCCGCCGGGCTCGACGTCCGCCCGTCCATCTCCATCACCAAAGCCCACATCAACATGCCCGAGCTGCACGAGGCCATGCGCGCCGGCCGCCTCGTGCCCGACGGCAGCATCCTCACCGCCGCCGGCGACGTCCGCGTCACCAAGGTCGCCATCGAGCCGGTCTGGCACCTGCCCGGCGTCGCCTGCCGCTTCGGCGTCCCCGTCGCCGATCTCCGCCGCGCCCTGTTCGAACACACCGGCGGCATGTTCCCCGAACTCGTCACCCGGCCCGACCTCGACGTCTTCTTGCCCCCGATCGGCGGCGCCACCGTTTACCTCTTCGGCGACCCGGCCAAACTCGGCGATCCCCGCACGCAGATCGCCTGCCGCATCCACGACGAATGCAACGGCTCCGACGTCTTCGGCTCCGACATCTGCACCTGCCGCCCCTACCTGACCCACGGCATCGAAATCTGCGTCGAGACCGCCCAGCAAGGCGGCGTCGGCATCGTCGCTTACTTCCGCAAGGAAGGCCGCGCGCTCGGCGAAGTAACCAAATTCCTCGTCTACAACGCCCGCAAACGCCAGGAAGGCGGCGACCGTGCCGAAAGCTACTTCCAACGCACCGAATGCGTCGCCGGCGTCACGGACATGCGCTTCCAGGAATTGATGCCTGACGTGCTGCACTGGCTCGGCATCACCCGCATCGACAAGCTCGTCTCCATGAGCAACCTGAAATACGCCCCCATCGTCGACAGCGGCATCGAGGTAGTTGAACGCGTGCCCATCCCCGACGAGCTGATCCCGCCCGAAGCCAGCGTCGAGATGGATGCCAAGAAGGCCGCCGGTTACTTTACCGACGAAGTCCCCGACGATGCCGAACTGCACAAGATCAAGGGGCGTGACCTGAATGGCTGACGTCACGGTCCTCGACCATCCGCTCGTCCAGCACAAACTCACCCTGCTCCGCCGCCAGAAGACCGCCACCGCCGCTTTCCGCCAGATCACCCGCGAGCTGAGCCTGCTCCTGGCCTACGAGGTCACCCGCGACCTCCCGCTGGAGATGATTCAGATCGAGACGCCGCTCGAACCGATGGAGTCGCCTGTCCTCGCCGGCAAGAAGCTATGCTTCGTCTCCATCCTGCGCGCCGGCAACGGCATCCTGGACGGCATGCTCGACCTCGTCCCCTCCGCCCGCGTCGGCCATATCGGCCTTTACCGCGACCCGGCCACCCTCGTCCCCATCGAATACTACCTCAAGCTCCCGGACGACATCGCCGACCGCCTCGTCATCGTGGTCGACCCCATGCTCGCCACCGGCCATTCCGCCGCTGCTGCCCTAAGTCGCCTCCGCCAGGCCGGCGTGGGCCAACTCCGCTTCGTTTGCCTCCTCGCCGCCCCCGAAGGCGTCGCTGTCCTGCAACAGGAGCACCCCGACGTGCCGGTCTTCACCGCTGCGATCGACTGCGCTCTCGATGATCACGGCTACATCCGTCCGGGCCTCGGAGACGCCGGTGACCGCCTTTACGGCACCAAGTAACGCCGCCTTAGTCGATCACTGCGGCGGACGCATCCAGCGGCGCAGCAACCACGTCTCCAGCCACCGGCACGACCTTAACCACGGCGCTGGTCGCACGGAATGGCAACGCGACCACGCCGCACCCGCCCAGCCCGGCACTGAGGGCCAACAATAAAATCACCGCAGAAAACCGGAACATACGAGTTCTCCCATGGACCTGTCTGTGTCGGTATAGAAGCCTGCCGGCCCCGAATGGTTCTAAGCGAACCGCAACCGCTGCCCGATCCCGAG
>JBPBQE010000346.1:0-3805 GCA_050954595.1 Janthinobacterium lividum
ATGGCAAATTGAGTCCCATTTCCGCCGCACACTCCACCGCGTCCGGATACCCCGCATCCGCATGCCGCATCACCCCGGTCGCCGGGTCGTTCCACAGCACTCGCTCGATCCGCCGCGCCGCCTCAACCGTCCCATCCGCCACGATCACCATCCCCGCATGCTGACTGAACCCCATCCCCACACCCCCACCATGATGCAGCGACACCCAAGTCGCCCCCGATGCCGTATTCAACAACGCGTTCAGCAACGGCCAATCCGACACTGCATCCGACCCGTCCCGCATCGCCTCCGTTTCCCGATTGGGACTGGCCACCGATCCGCTATCCAGATGGTCCCGCCCGATCACCACCGGCGCTTTCAGTTCTCCCGAAGCCACCATCGCGTTGAACGCCAGCCCCAGCCGATGCCGGTCCCCAAGCCCCACCCAACAGATCCGTGCCGGCAATCCTTGGAACTTGATCCGCTCCCGCGCCATGTCGAGCCACCGATGCAGCGCCGCATTATCCGGCAACAGCTCCTTCACCTTCGCATCAGTCGCGTAGATGTCGGCCGGATCGCCCGACAGCGCCGCCCACCGGAACGGCCCGATCCCGCGGCAGAACAACGGCCGGATATACGCCGGCACGAAGCCCGGGAAGTCGAACGCGTCCGCCACCCCTTCCTCGAGCGCCATCTGTCGGATGTTGTTGCCGTAATCCACCGTCGGCACCCCCGCCCGATGGAAGTCCAACATCGCCCGTACGTGCCCCGCCATCGAACGCCGTGCCGCCTTGGCCACCCCCGCCGGATCGCTTTGCCGCCGGGCTTCCCAGTCGGCCACCGACCATCCCTGCGGCAGATACCCGTTCGACGGATCGTGCGCCGACGTCTGGTCCGTCACGCAGTCCGGCCTGATCTCCCGCCGCACCAACTCGGGGAACACGTCCGCCGCATTGCCCAGCAGCGCCACCGACACCGGCGTCTCCGCCCCCTGGACGATCGCCAACGCCTCGTCCAGATCCCGCGCCTGCCGATCGACATACCCCGTCGCCAACCGCATCTCGATCCGACTCGCCTGACACTCCACGGCCAGGCATGACGCTCCCGCCATCACCGCCGCCAGCGGCTGCGCCCCGCCCATGCCCCCCAACCCAGCCGTCAGGATCCACTTGCCCGCCAAGCTGCCGCCGTAATGCTGCCGCCCCATCTCGACGAACGTCTCGTATGTCCCCTGCACGATCCCCTGGCTACCGATGTAGATCCACGACCCGGCCGTCATCTGGCCGTACATCATGAGCCCCTTCCGATCGAGCTCCTGGAAATGCTCCCAAGTCGCCCAGTGCGGCACCAGATTGGAGTTCGCGATCAGCACCCGCGGCGCGTCCGCATGGGTCCGGAACACGCCCACCGGCTTGCCCGACTGCACCAGCAGCGTCTCGTCCGCCTCCAACCCGCGCAGCGACGCCACGATCTGGTCGAACGCCGCCCAGTTCCGCGCCGCCTTGCCGATCCCGCCATAGACCACCAGGTCGCCCGGCCGCTCCGCCACCTCCGGATCGAGGTTGTTCATCAGCATCCGCAGCGGCGCTTCCGTCAGCCAGCTCTTGGCCGAAAGCTCCGTCCCGCGCGCCGCCCGGACGATCCGTTCATTCCTCATCAGCAACCCCATGCCAAACCCGCCGCCACAACGGATTGAACCCCAACCTATAGACCAGCTCAGCCGGCCGCTCGACGTCCCAGATCGCCAGGTCACACCACTTGCCCGCCTCCAACGTCCCGACCTCGTGCAACCGCCCCAGCGCCCGCGCCGCCTCCCGCGTCACGCCGGCCAGGCACTCGTCGACCGTAAGCCGGAACAGCGTCGCCCCCATGTTCATCGCCAGCAACAGCGACGTCAGCGGTGACGTCCCCGGATTACAATCCGTGGCCAACGCGATCGGCACCCGATGCCGCCGAAGCGCGAGGACGTCCGGCGCCTGCGTCTCGCGCAACATGTAGAACGCCCCCGGCAACAGCACCGCGACCGTCCCAGCCTCGCCCAAAGCCGCTGCCCCGGCCGTGTCCACATGCTCGAGATGGTCCGCCGACAACGCGCCCCACCGCGCCGCCAACGCCGCCCCACCGGTATTGGACAATTGATCCGCATGCAGCTTCACCGGCAGCCCGAGATCGCGCGCGACAGCGAACACCCGCTCCGTCTGCGCCGGGCTGAACGCGATGCCCTCGCAGAACGCGTCAACCGCATCGACCAGCCCCTCGCCGGCCAACAGCGGCAGCATCGCGCAGACCGCGTCGATATACTCGTCCTTGCTCCGGGCTTCCGGCGGCAGCGCATGCGCGCCCAGGAAACTCGTCACCACCTCGACCCGGCGATGCGTCCCCAGCGCCCGCGCCGCTCGCAGCATCCGCCGCTCCGTCGCCAGATCGAGCCCGTAGCCCGACTTGACCTCGACCGTCGTCACCCCTTCGGCCAACAACCGATCCAACCGCCCCAACGCCGACGCAACCAGCGCCGCCTCATCGGCCGCCCGCGTCGCCCGCACGCTGGAAACGATGCCGCCCCCGGCCGCCGCGATCTCCGAGTAGCTCGCCCCGGCCAGACGCTGCTCGAACTCCGCCGCCCGATCGCCCCCGAACACCAGATGCGTGTGGCAATCCACCAATCCGGGCGTGATCCAGCGTCCCTCGCAGTCGATGCGCCGCCCCGCATCCGGCGCCCCGTCCATCGGCCCGGCATAGACGATCCGCCCGTCCGCCGAAGCGACCGCCCCGCCGATGACGGCGTCGCCCGCCATCGTCAGCAACCGCGCATTCGTCCAGATCGTATCGGCAAGCATCCGCCCAGCCTGCTACGGTTCCACCGCCATGTCCAAACCCCCGACCTCGCGCCGCCTGTTCCTCGATGCCGCCCTGCTACCCACCGGCTGGGCGACCGACGTCGCCCTCGACGTCACTGACGGCATCATCACCGCGATCACGCCCGATGCGGAACGCGCCAACCGCGACCACCTGCCCGGCTTCGCTCTTCCGGGCCTACCAAACCTGCACAGCCACACTTTCCAGCGCGCCATGGCCGGCCTGACCGAAGCCCGCAGCCCCGCCGCAACCGTCGACAATTTCTGGACCTGGCGGCAGACGATGTACGACTTCCTCCACAAGCTCACCCCTGAAGACGTGGAGGTCGTCGCCGCCTTCGCCATGATGCAGATGCTCGAAGCCGGCTTCACGGCGGTTGCGGAATTCCACTACCTCCATCACGCCCCCGGCGGCGCCCGCTATACCAACCCGGCCGAACTCTGCGAACGCATCGCCGCCGCCGCCCACCGCACCGGCATCGGCCTCACTCTGCTGCCCGTGCTCTACACCCATGGCGGTTTCGGCGCTCAACCGGCGAGCGCCGCTCAAGCTCGCTTCACCACCGAACTCGACGATTTCGCCCGCCTCCTCGACGGCGCCGCCCGCGCCATCGCCCCGCTCGACGACGCCGTCCTCGGTCTCGCGCCCCACTCGCTGCGCGCCGTCTCGCCCGACCAGCTCGCCAACCTTCCGGCCGCGCCCGGCCCCATTCATATCCATGTCGCCGAACAAACCCGCGAGGTGGCCGACTGCCTCGCCTGGTCCGGCCAGCGCCCCGTCGAGTGGCTGCTCTCCCATGCCGCGGTCGACGGGCGCTGGTGCCTGATCCACGCCACCCACACCGACGCGGCCGAGCGTGCCGCCATGGCCCGCTCCGGCGCCGTCGCCGGCCTGTGCCCGATTACGGAGGCCGATCTCGGCGACGGCCTGTTCGACGCCCCCGCCTTTCGCGACGCCGGCGGCCTCTGGG
>JBPBQE010000564.1:0-3754 GCA_050954595.1 Janthinobacterium lividum
TTTGCGCGGGCCGGAGCAGAACGAGATCGGGCATGAAGCACCTCCGATCCGTTCAGAATCACAGCGCGTCGAGCCGTGTAAAGGGTCCTGAGCCTAGGTGATACATGCAGTGGTGCATGCCGCCGACATGCAGGAAGCAATAGCGGCATGCTGGTCATGGTGTCCCTGTTGGGACTGTATCCGTTTCTGCTCCGGCTCTACGCGAACGGTGGCTACGCGGGCCCGAATTTCCAGACAGATCTTGCCCGGGCGTAGCGCCAGCTTAACGTCGAGCTTATCAAACGTTCGGACACGCCAAGTTGCGCGGCCTTGACGCTGCAATTGACTACGCCGAACGGCACTGGAGTGCCCGGCGTGAACGTTGTGGTTGGGTCCGACGTTTGGCAGACAATCGAGGTGCGGATGACCATCCTCCTAAATAGCGGCAAACCCGTCCGGCGCAGCAATTTCTATGTAACGACCTCGAGCGTTGTTTACTGTTGATTCACTTTCATAAGGTACGTTGGATAAGAAGACTGGACAGAAAGCAGTGTTGGATGCAAGGACGGGAAAAGGAGAGGCAGGACTACAGTAGGCCTCCCCGGGAAGAGGTTGCCAGCCATCGGAATCGCGCAGTAGCGGTTGTCGGTAACCTACTCGCGGGACTTGCTATATGCGTCTGTCTGAATGTTCCAGCACGCGCCGAAGAGCCGCCAACGACGGGGCTATACGTCCATGTCGGGCCAGGGGCGCTGCTGTTCAGCCCAAGCGCCAGAGTCAGGACTGCGGGGATCACCATCCCGGGTGGCACCGTCAACCTTCGTAATGAAGTAACTGGCGTTGTTGAGTTCGGATACCAACGGGGGTCGATTGGTGTGTCTCTGGCGGTGGGTGGCCCGCCGTTAACAACGGTCCGCGGAGCAGACACGCTGGCCCCGCTGGGAGCGCTCGGCCGCATCCGCTATGGGATTTCCGTTCTGGCAGCACAATATCACTTCGATGCCTTGGGCCGTATCCATCCATATGTTGGAGCTGGGCCCGCGTTTCTGCTGGTATTCAGCAATCAAGATCTGGCCGTGCAGAACCTCAAGGTTCAGGACAATGTTGGCGCGGCAGTGCAGGCCGGTGCTGAACTCGATCTCGATCAGCGCTGGTCGTTGTTCATCGATGTTAAAAAAGCCTATCTGCGGACCAGTGCTCAGGCCAGTCTCGGCCCAGCCCCGCTTACAGCCAAGATCAGGCTCGACCCGACCGCAGTCTCCGGCGGCATATCCTACCGCTTCTAAACCACGCGATCCGCGATCGCGTCAAAATGGGAGCTTAGCGGTATCTTAATGAAGTCGAGCGATGTTCCGAAGACGCCCGATCGCGGTTCGAGTTTGCCGGCGCTCGCCATGGAATCATGACATGTATATTGGTCCGCCGGGTCCGCGTATAAATCTTGGTCTTCCCATTTCAAAGAGGGTCGGCGGACTGGTCACGACTTTCCGCAACCTGCTGGAGGCCTGGCCGGATGATGTCTATGAAGCGGACATTGTTCAAAGCAGCCTTTTAGGCCGACCAATCACCTATGTTATCAAACCTGAATACCTTCACACTCTTCTGAAGGACGAGGCGCATAAACTCGCGCGTGACGACGCGATGTCCAGGGCGCTTGAGCCCGCGCTCGGGGCGGGGTTGCTCACGTCGGATGGCCAAGTCTGGCAAGCGCAACGACGTATTGTGGCGCCCGCGTTCAGACCCGAGCGTGTCCGAACCTTCATTCCTACGATGGTTGAAGCCGCAGAAAGAACGTTGCAACGCTGGCAGGTTGGTTCGGGTGAGAGCGTGGTCGACTTGCAAACCGAGATGATGCGCACTTCATTCGACGCCATCATCGGGATGATCGTCTCTGACGACGGAGGCATCGACTCCCGTGCGTTCGGGGCGGCAATGGACACCTACCTCGGGCAAACCAACTGGAAAATGGCTTTAGGGATTGCTGGCGCGCCGGGCTGGCTTCCGCACCCGGGCTCGCTCGCTGGAAAGCGCGCGGCCCGCACGCTTCGCTCGATGGTGTCGGAGGTTATCCAGCAGCGACGCCGTCGAGGTGAGGTGGGGGATGACCTACTCGGCACCATGATGAAGGCCTTCGATCCGGAAACCGGAAACACCTTCGACGACCGGTGGCTGATCGACAACTTATTGACCTTTGTCATGGCCGGTCACGAGACCACCGCCCTCGTCATGGCCTGGGCGCTACGTTTAGTCGCCGATCACCCCGAGATACGGCAACGTATCTTGGACGAGGTCGCCAGCACTTCTGCCAACTTCACTGATCCGCTTGCTGTGGACCAGCTCGGCTACACCAAACAGGTTATCTTTGAAACCATGCGCCTGTTTCCCCCCGCGGCTTTGCTGGTGCGGCGGACGACCGACGCCATACAGCTCGGCGACATCGACATAGCTGCAGGCCAATCGATCCACATCCCGGTTTACGCCTTGCATCGTCAACGCCGCTTTTGGGACGATCCCGACAAGTTCGATCCGGACCGCTTCGCTCAGGAGCGCCAACAGGCCCGACACCGGTTCACGTTCTTACCGTTCGGGGCCGGGCGTCGCGTGTGCGTCGGCATGGGCATGGCTATCACCGAGTGCCTGGTCGTGCTTGCGACGCTGTTGCCCCGCATAGATTTCATGCCGCTGCAGCCGGTCCTACCGCGGACGCACCTGCGTGTCACATTGAGGCCTGTGGGGGGCCTCCCGATCCATATCAAGCACCGCGCCAATGACTAGACTGGGTGCTTGGCGCACAATCCGTTCACTCATCAGCAAGCTATTTGGTCCGGGGCAGAAGCTGACGATAGATAAGCGCCACGAGCGGGAGGCGCGCGCCGGGATGCTTCGAGAAACGCTCGAGGTGTCCTATTTCTCCGCTGTTACCCACTCGGTAGTTGCTGCGGTCTTGGGCTTTGTATTCTGGAACCATGCTTCAAACGCCTTTCTAATCGGGCTTAATGTTGCGATGTTCCTCGTTGTCTCGGTGACGATGAGCTGCACCATTCTGCTGCGCGATAAGGTTCGAAGCGCTAACTCCGAAGCAACTGTGCGCCGCGGCTTTCTACTCGCAAAGATGGTCGCGTTCCTAATCGGTGTCCTGTGGTCCTCGATGCCTGCGCTGCTCATTCCTTCGCCGGAGGGCGGATACCAACTCGTCGCGGTGGCGACTACGGCCGGGCTCATCTCAGACGCCTATGTAGTAGGCCCGATCTTCGCGGTCTCAAACCTGCTGATCATCCCAATCGTGCTAGGCGCGTTTGTCGGCCTGTATGAATGCACATATCCGTTCGGTTTGTACATCTCCGTTCTTCTGGTCGTTTACGCGGCATTTGTGTTGCTTAGCACGCGACGCATGAGCGAGCTTTCCTACCAGCGCCTCCTTGACCGTGTGATGGTCCAAAGTCAGAGTCAGACTATTGAGCTTCTTCTGAATGAGTTCGAGGAATCCGCGGCAGATTGGCTTTGGGAGACAGACGCGGCGGGGAAATTACTCCATGCGCCACTGCGCATGGCAGCGGCATTATCGACTCCAGTCGACAAGCTGCCAGGCATGCCAATGGCGGAACTGCTACGCAGCTATGGTTGCGATCAAGACGATCACAACGGCATAGACGAGGTTCTGTCCGCCCTGGCGCGGGAAGCGCCTTTTCATGATCGGGTCGTTCGTCTCAGAACAATCCAAGGCGTGCGGTGGTGGCGGCTTAATGGCAAGCCGTCGCTGGACGCGGGTGGTGTA
>JBPBQE010000122.1:0-3744 GCA_050954595.1 Janthinobacterium lividum
GGTGAGTATCTGCATGCCCATGCCTACCGCACGCCCGAGCGGTTCAGGGACAAGGACGTGCTGGTGATCGGCGTCGGCAACTCCGCCTGCGATATCGCTGCCGACATCTGCACCGTCACGGCATCGACCACCATGGTGGCGCGCTCCCCGGTTCTGTTCATGCCGCGCATGGTATTGGGTGTGCCGACGTCGCGCGTCCTGGCCCGGATCGAGAAGCCGTGGATGCCCTGGCCGCTACGCCGCCGTATCCGCGAGTGGATCGCACGGGTCGCCCATGGCCGGATGGAGCAGTGGGGCTTCACGACGCCGACGACCCGCACGCATCCGGCCGGCCATCATCTGTTGATGGCGCAGTTCATCTGGGGCCGGGTCCGCGCCCGGCCCGGCATTGCTGCGGTCTCGGGTCAGGATGTCCGCTTCGTGGATGGCACGTCGGCTCGCTACGACACGATCATCGCCGCCACGGGCTACGACGTCGATCTGCCGTTCCTGTCGCCGGAACTGTCGCCGGTGCGGGGCCATTGGCTCGACCTCTATCGCCGCGTGGTGCGGCCCGGCGTGCCCGGCCTGTTCTTCGTTGGCTTCTTCAACGTCACCGGCGGCGGCAATATTCGCATGATGGACGATCAAGCGGAGTGGGTGGCCGCCTTGGTGACCGGCCGCGCCGGCCTGCCCGACGAGACCGTCATGAGCGCCGACATCCGGCAGGAGCGGGCGCGGATCCAGGCGTTGTATCCCGACAGTCCCCGCTATGGCCTGGAGCTGGATCCGCGCGAATACCGGGCATCGCTGGCACAGGAGCGGCGGCGCTCCGCCCGCGCAACGGCGTCGAACTAATTCGCTTGCAGACTTTACGCTAGTTGTTCATGTTTCAGCCGATGAGTTCGCCGGGATTGACGGCGAACCATCCATCGAGCCGGGCGAAGATCCGGCCGTACGGGATGGGGACATAGGATGCCTGCTTTGAACGCTCGGCTCACGGCGGTTGCCGCCGGTCTATTCGTCGGCTTGCTGGCAAGCCCCGGCCCTGCCGCGGCCCAGGATCTTAAGATCGGCGTCGTCAATCCATACTCGGGGCCCATGGCCCTTTATGGCGACGAGATGACCCGTGGCTACGACATCGCGGTGGATCAAGCCAACGCCAAAGGCGGCGTGCTCGGCCGCAAGATCGCCATCGTCCGTGCCAGCGCCACCTCCGCACAGGAAGCCATCGCAGCGGTCGAGCAACTGACCGGGCGCGACAAGGTGGACCTGCTCTCCGGCACCTACGTCACGGCCATCTCGAACGCCGCCAGCGAGGCCGCCCTCAACAACGGCAAGCTTTACTGGGAGACCAACGCGCTCTCGAAGGACCTGACCGACCGCGGTCTCCCCAACTTCGCCCGCAGCGGCCCGGACAGCACGGCGTTCGCGCGCCGCTCCGTTGAAGGCGTCTTGCAGTTGGTCATTCCCAAGCTGGGGAAGGACCCGAAATCGGTGAAGGTCTGGATTGAGCACGAGGATTCCTCGTTCGGCACCTCCATCGCCACGGAGCAGGAGCGGCTACTCAAGCAGGCTGGGATCCAGGTCGGCATGGGCGCCCACAGCGCGCGCTCGGTCGATCTCTCGGACTCGATCCTGCGGGCCAAGAATGCGGCTCCAGACATCTGGCTTTCGACCGCGTACGTCACCGACCACAATCTGCTGTTGCGCACCATACGCGAACAAGGCTTCAAGCCTGCCGCGAAGATGCTGGTCGGCACTGGCGATACGTTCGAGACGCTGGAAGCAGTCGGCAAGGAAGCGCTGAACGGCGTCTTGCTGGTCTCCTATCCGCGCGCCGACGTGGGCGAGGCCTACGGTCCCGGCGCCGCAGCCTTCCTCGCCGCCTACAAAGCCAAGTACAACCGCGATCCGATCGCCCCGCAGGCAATGAGCGCCTATGTCGGCATGAAGATCCTGCTCGAGGCCGTGACCGACGCGAATTCGACCGGGTACGAGGCCGTCATCGCCGCCGCCGCCAAGATGGACAAGCCATTCGGCACGTATGAAACCGGCTACGGCGTGAAGTTCGACGCAAAGATGCAGAACGGCCGCGCCCTGCCGCTGATTGCGCAGTGGCAGGACGGCCAGGTGCGGGCCGTGTTCCCCAAGGAGGCGCTGGCGCCCGGCGTGACCCTGCTCGACCTGGCGGGCAAATAGCGGCCGCCTCTCGTGACCGATTTGGCCAACGTCATCGCAGTCGGCATCTTGCTGGGTGGCATCTACGCGCTGGTCAGCGTCGGGCTCAACCTGATTTTCGGCGTGATCCGCATCGTCAACTTCGCCCAGGGCGAGTTCGTCATGCTGGGGATGTACGGCACCTACGCCGTCTACAATTTGCTGCACCTCGACCCGTACGTGGCAGTTCTGCTGGTATTGCCGGTCTTGTTCGTCGTGGGCGCCGTTATCCAGCGCCTGATCCTGGCGCCGCTGCGCACCGAGCCCTCAATGCAGATCTTCGCCACCTTCGGCTTGTTGATGTTGTTGGAGAACGTCGTGCTCGCCGTGACGCGCGGCACCGCCTACAGCGTGCCCAGCCCTCTGGCGGAGGTGAGCGTCGCCATCCTGGGCGCACAGATCGGCCTGGTGCGCCTGCTGGCACTCGTGGCTGCCACGGCGGTGGCAGTGGCGCTCGGCGTCTTTCTCAAACGCAGCATGCTGGGCCGGGCCATCCGGGCAGTGGCGCAGGACCGCAACGCGGCGCGTCTGGTCGGCATCGACGTGGACCGTATCTATATGCTGACGTTCGGCATCGGCACGGCGCTGGCCGGCTTGGCCGGATGCCTGCTGACGCCGATCTACTCGCTTTCGCCGCAGATCGGCACCAGCTTCATCCTGCCCGCCTTCGCCGTCGTGGTACTGGGCGGATTGGGCAGCGTATTGGGCGCCTATGTGGGCGGCTTCATCGTCGGCCTGACGGAATCCTTCGCCGGCTACTACCTCGATCCCGCGCTGAAGCATGCCGTGCTGTTCGCGGTGTTCATCGCCGTGTTGATCGTTCGTCCATCGGGCCTATTCGGCCAGGTCGGCGCAGAGGAGATCGGCCTGCGTGGCGAGTGATACGGTCGCAAGTGCCGTGAGGTCCCGGCCGGCGGCACTGCCGGTGAAGACGTTCCCGAGCGAGCTGCCGCTAGCGGTGCTCGCAGTGGCAATGCTGGGCGGCCTGGTGGCGCTGTATTCGGGCGACACCTTCACCCTCAATACACTGGCGACGGCGCTGTTGTTCGCCGGGCTGTCCAGTGCCTGGAACATCATCGGCGGTTTCGGCGGCCAGTTCTCCCTAGCCCACAGCGTGTTCTTCGCCGTCGGGGCCTACACTACGGCGAACCTTTACCTCAAGGCCGGCCTGACGCCCTGGTTCGGCCTGCTGCCCGCGGCCGCCCTGGCCGCCGCCGTGGCCTGCCTGCTATCCTGGCCGGTGTTCCGGTTGCGCGGCCCGTTCTTCGCCATCGCCACGATGGCCTTCACCGAGGTCGCGCTCGCGCTCGGCAATTATATGGAGTGGCTGACCGGCGGCACGCGCGGCATGTCCATCCCGTTCCGCCTCGGGTTCGGCAACATGATCTTTCGCGACCGACTGTCCTACGCGATGCTGATGCTGGGCTATACGGCGCTGTGCCTGCTCGTGGTGCTCGCCGTAAACCGCTCGCGGCTTGGCTACTATCTGCAGGCGGTCCGCGACAACGAGCAGGCGGCAAGGGCGGCGGGGATCTCCGTGCTCCG
>JBPBQE010000114.1:0-3739 GCA_050954595.1 Janthinobacterium lividum
CCGATCCATTTCGGCAACAACAACTACCGTCCCACGCCGGACATCCTGTTCTCGACGTTCTATGCCTCGAACGCACCCTGGAACGAGAGCCGCTACAAGAGCGAGAAATTCGACCAGATGCTGGTCGAGGCGCGCGGTCAGCTCGACCAGGCCAAGCGCAAGGAGATGTATGGCGAGATGCAGACGATGGTCAGCGATGATGCGGGCACCATCATCCCTGCCTACAACGCCGGCATTGACGCGCTCAATGCCAAGGTCAAGGGCCTGGTCGAGAACCCGCTCGGCGGCTTGTCCGGCTATCGGGCACCGGCACTGGTCTGGTTCGAAGGCTGAGCACCGGAGGCCGGGCCGGTAGCGCTGCTACTGGCCCGCTTCTTGCTGAATACTGACACCACTCGAGCGAGAAATCGCCAGGGTAGAGGCCATTGTAGCAACCGTAGCAATCGTTCGGATCCCGCATGCAGCACTGGGCCGTCGTTCTCGTCCTCCAGCGCCTGACCAGCGCCTTGCTCACCTTGGCGCTCGTATCGTCGGCCGTGTTCTTCGCCACCAGCTTACTGCCGGGCGATACGGCCACCGTTCTGCTCGGGCAATCGGCGACGCCCGAGGCGGTCGCCGGCTTGCGGCATGCGATGCATCTGGATCAGCCCGCCGCGGTCCGCTTCGTCCAATGGGTCTGGGCCATGGTGCACGGCGATTTCGGCATGTCCTACGTCAACAACCTGCCGATCCAGCAACTGATCGGCGGCCGGCTGGCGCAGACCCTGAAGCTGGCGGGCATCACCACGCTGGTGGCGCTGCCGCTATCGCTGACGCTGGGCATCACCACGGCGCTCTACCGCGGCAGCGTATACGACCGCATCGTCTCGACCCTGACGATCGGCGTCATCTCGGTTCCCGAGTTCATGGTGGCGACCTGCGCCGTGCTGCTGTTCGCGGTCTATCTCGGCTGGCTGCCGGCGCTGTCGATGAATGCCGGCGGGGCCAGTTGGGCGGGCATGTTGCGCGCCTACGCTATGCCGGTCATCACGCTGACCTTTGTGGTCTCGGCGCAGATGATCCGCATGACGCGGGCGGCGCTGATCGAGACGCTCGGCACCTCCTATGTCGAGATGGCGTTGCTTAAGGGCGCCTCCCGCGGACGCATCGTGCTGCGCCACGCGCTGCCGAATTCCATCGGACCCATCGCCAACGCCGCGGCACTCTCGCTGGCCTACCTCGTGGGCGGCATCATCATCGTCGAGACCGTGTTCAACTACCCGGGCATCGCCAAGCTGATGGTCGACGGAGTCGAGACCAGGGACCTTCCCCTTATTCAGAGTTGCGCGATGATCTTCTGCCTCGCCTATCTCCTGCTGACCACCGCGGCCGACATCGTCGCGATCGCTGCCAACCCGACGATCCGATGATGGCGCCGGTACTGAACACAGCGGGGGATGAAGTCGCCATCGCCGCCCCGCGGCCACGCGGACGCGCCTTCAGCTTCAGCCCGGTCGGCATGGTCGCCGGTGCGGTTATCCTGTTCTGGATCGTCATCGCCATCATCGGGCCGTGGATCATCCCGCATCCAGTCGGCGAGATCATCGACGACGACTTCTTCGGCCCGCTCGGCGGCGTCGGGCTGCTCGGGACGGATTATCTCGGCCGCGACATGCTGTCCCGCACCATCATGGGCGCCCGCTACACGGTGGGCATCTCGGTGGTCTCGGTGTGCATCGCCTCGGGGCTCGGCGTGCTACTCGGCATGACCGCCGCGGTGTCGCGCGGCTGGACCGACATCGTGCTCAGCCGCCTGCTCGACGCCGCCAGTTCGATCCCGAGCAAGCTGTTCGGCCTGCTGGTGGTGGCGGCCCTCGGCTCGTCGATCCCGGTGCTGATCGTCACCATGGGCATCATCTACACGCCGGGCGCCTTCCGCTTCTCCCGTGCGCTGGGCGTCAATATCGGCGCGATGGACTTCATCCTGGTGGTCAAGGCGCGCGGCGAGCGGGTGCCCTATCTGATCCGCACCGAGATCCTGCCCAACATCACCGGCCCGGTGCTGGCTGATCTGGGGCTGCGCTACGTGTTCATCGTGCTGCTGCTGTCGGGCCTGTCGTTCCTCGGCCTCGGCCTGCAGCCACCCTATGCGGATTGGGGCGCGCTGGTGCGCGAGAACATCGGCGGGCTGTCGCAGGGCGCCCCGGCGGTGATCGTGCCGTCCATTGCCATCGCCACGCTGACCATCAGCGTCAACCTGTTCATCGACAACCTGCCACGCCGCATCCGGGACCGCTCCGAATGACCGCCGTCAGCATCCGCGACCTCCGGGTCAGCGCCGTATCCGACTCCGGGCGCACGATCGAGATCATCCGCGGCGTCAGCCTCGACGTCGCGGAGGGCGAGGTGGTCGCGCTGATCGGCGAGAGCGGCTCGGGCAAGACCACCGTGGCGCTGACCTTGCTCGGACACACGCGGCCGGGTTGCAGCATCGTATCCGGCCAGGTGCTGCTGAATGGGCGCGACATGGCCGCCCTCAGCCCGGCGGAGCGCGCTTCCATCCGCGGCCGCGAAGTCGCCTACGTGCCGCAGAGCGCCGCGGCGGCGTTCAACCCGATGACGCGCATCATGGAGCAGGTCATCGAAGTGACCCGCATCCACCGGGTCATGAAGCCGGAGCAGGCGCGGGTGCGCGCGGTGGAACTGTTCCGCGCGCTGTCGCTGCCGAACCCGGAAACCATCGGCGACCGCTACCCGCACCAGGTCTCCGGCGGTCAGCTGCAACGGCTGGCGGCGGCCATGGCGTTGATCGCCGAGCCCAAGGTGGTGGTGTTCGACGAACCCACCACGGCGCTCGACGTCACGACGCAGATCGAGGTGTTGCGCGCGTTCAAATCGGTGATGCGCGCGACCGGGATCGCCGGCGTCTACGTGTCGCACGACTTGGCCGTGGTCGCGCAGGTGGCGGACCGCATCGTGGTGCTGCGGCACGGCGAAGTGCAGGAAACCGGCACCGTCCTAGAGATCCTGCACGCGCCGACGCATCCCTATACGCAGGAGCTGGTCGCCGCCTTCGCACCGCATCCGCGCAGCCCGGCGACCGCCGCCACGACGGACCCGTCGCCGCCATTGCTCCAACTGTCCGGCGTGACGGCCGGCTACGGCGCGCGCGGGCCGGATGGCCTGCCGCTGGTGCGCGCGGTCAGCGACATAAATCTGCAGCTCAAGCGCGGCACTAATCTCGGCATCATCGGCGAGTCCGGCTCCGGCAAGTCCAGCCTGGCGCGCGTGATCGCCGGCATCCTGCCCGGGGCCGGCACCATCACCTTCGACGGCGCCCGTCTCGGCGCCGGCATCGCCGACCGGCCCCGCGACGTGCTGCGCGCCATCCAGATCGTGTTCCAGCACGCCGACACCGCGCTCAACCCGGCCATCGCGGTCGGCGACATCCTGGCCCGGCCGATGCAGTTCTACGGCATGCGCGACGCCCGCGCCCGCAGTGCCGAGGTCGACCGCCTGCTCGACATGGTGCGACTCCCTCGGGCCGTGCGACACCGCCGACCCGGCGAACTCTCGGGCGGCCAGAAGCAGCGGGTGAACTTCGCCCGCGCGCTGGCCGCGCAACCGAAGCTGATCCTCTGCGACGAGATCACCTCCGCGCTCGACACGGTGGTCGCCAGCGCGGTCATCGACTTGCTCAAGGAGCTGCAGACCGAGCTCGGGCTGTCCTACATCTTCATCAGCCACGACCTGTCGGTGG
>JBPBQE010000197.1:0-3719 GCA_050954595.1 Janthinobacterium lividum
CCCATCAATAGCGTGCTGGTGCCGGGCACCAGGCCGCCGCCCAGCAAGGCGTCCAGCTCGGGGACGCCGGTGCTGACAGAAGCCGGCGATAGCTCGAAACGGTGCTCGGCGACGACCAGGCGCGGATAGACTGCGAGGCCGCCCGTCTCGATCGTGTAGTCGTGGTGGCCGCTGCGGAATCGGACACCGCGCACCTTGACCACGCGTAGCGACCGCCGTTCTGCGCCGTAACTGTTGCTGTTCAGCTCCAACGCAATCACGCCGTGGGCGATGCTGCGCAATTGCAGGTCACGCGGTTCGGCAGTCTGGTCGTCGAGCAGCAGCACAGTACAATGCTGGCTGGTGAACCGGTGCTTAAGCGCGAGGATCTGCCGACGATAGCGTAACGGGGTCTGGGCCAGGAGGCGCAGCTCCGACAGGCTGTCCAGGACGAGCCGTACCGGCCGCTCCTGCTCGACGCGCTCCAGAATGCGTCCGGTAGCTTCCCCGAGCTCGAACTCCGCCGGGTGGAGCAGGGTCTGCTCCTGTTCGTCGCCGAGATTGGTCTCGGGGATTAGCTCGAGCACGGAGATGCTGTCGAGCGACCAGCCGTGAGACGCTGCAGAGGTGCGTAGCTCGTTCGCCGTCTCGGAAAGCGTGACGTACATGCCGTGCTCGCCTAAGCGCTGGCCCTCCAGCAGAAACTGCAGCGCGAGCGTCGTCTTGCCAGTGCCAGGCGTGCCCTCGACGAGGTAGAGGTGGTCGCGCGGCAGGCCGCCGGCGAGGACGGCATCGAGGCCGGTGATGCCAGTCAAGGCCCGGTCGCCACCACCCGCATCCGCGGGCAGTGCTGCGCCCGGTGTGTCGCTCATCAGAAAACTCCAAAGCCATGCACAAGAAAAACGGACGGTTTCCTTGTGCTTGTCCAAATAAGCTGAACAAGTCCAAGGAAGCGTCAGAAAACCCGTTGCAATATTGACCGCACGGTTGCACCGTGTCCACATTCTTTTCGGATGGTTCGGCCCATGCTCATCGGCTACGTCCGGGTCTCCAAGAGCGATGGCAGCCAGACGTTGGCACCGCAGCATGACGCGATGCTCCAGGCCGGGGTCGAGCCCGAACGCATCTACCAGGACCTTGCCTCCGGCCGCCATGACGCCCGTCCCGGTTTGGCTGCGTGCCTGAAAGCGCTGCAGCCTGGCAACACACTCGTACTGTGGAAGCTGGATCGGCTGGGTCGCGACCTCCGCCACCTAGTCAGCACCGCCGAGGATCTGCGTTCGCGCGGGATAGGCCTCAAGGTGTTGACCGGCGCGGGTGCGCAAATCGACACCACGACTGCCAACGGCCGGCTCGCCTTCGGCATCTTCGCCGCCTTCGCCGAGTTCGAGCGCGAGCTAATCGCTGAGCGTACCAAGGCAGGTCTGGCGGCCGCGCGCGCCCGCGGCCGTATGGGCGGGCGCCCGCGCAAGATGGACCGCGCAATGCTGACCATGGCCATGGCCGCGATGAGCGACCCCAAGGCCAAAGCGTGCGAGGTGGCCCAACGCCTCGGCGTGACCACGACCACGCTCTACACCTACGTCAACGGCGACGGCTCGCCCAAGGCGCCCGGCTCCGCCCTGCTCGACGGCACCGCCGCGGAGCGTTCGCCGTCTCGCCGCCAGGACGCAGCCTGACGCAGGTGAGCGCCGCCGGCCGCACTGCGGCCGACGCGTTCGTCAACCCGCGCCAGCGGCTCGACACGATTCCGGCCCGCCACCCTCTACCGCGTTCTGCGCCAGCGGCTCCGGCCGCGCGCCCTGCGCCGCGCCGACCGCGGCAAGCCGCATAATCTGCCGTCTGGGGTTCGTTTGCCGGACAGCCCCGCTACGCTCCGCCTGCGCATGGGAGATCACGATGGCGAGGCGACGGCTGCTGACGGATGAACACTGGTCGGGGCTGCTCGCATTGCCCTCGGACGACCGCGACGTCGTGCGCCACTGCACGCTTTCCCCTGACGACCTCGCGGCGCTCGCCATCAAACGCACCGGTCACAATCGGCTCGGCCACGCCCTGCTACTGTGCGCGATGCGCCATCCAGGCCGCGTGCTCGACATCGGCGAGGTGCCGCCTGCGTCCATGGTCGCTTATGTCGCGCGACAGATCGGCACCGATCCCGCCGCCTTGCGGTTGAGCCCAACACGCGTCCAGACCCGGCGAGAACAAATCGCCGAACTGATGCGCCAGCACGACTTTGGCGCATTCGGCCGGGCAGATGCAGCCCGGTTTCTGTCGTGGCTTACGCCGATTGCACAACTTAACCGCAAGCCAGGCGACCTTGTCGCGATGCTGGTGCAGGAGGTCCGCCGGCAACGGGTGCTGCTCCCCACGCCGCGCGTGTTGGAGCTGATTGTCCATCATGCGCGTAGCCGTGGCGAACGGATTACGCATCGTGCGCTGACCATCGATCTGACCGCCGCGCAATCGGCGGCACTGGACGGGCTGCTTGAATCGAGCGGCGGTCCCACGCGAATGGCGTGGTTGCGCCAGACTTCCAACTCCCCGGCTTCGCGGAAGCTGCTTGGCCTTTTCGAGCGCGTGCGGATCGTTCGCACCCTCGGCATCGACCGGAACCGAGAGAATGCTGTTCCCGCACCGGCCTTCGATGCGCTGGCCGGCGAGGGTTTGCGCATGACCTTGATCCCAAGTGCGAACGGCCGGAGCTGCGCAAGTTCGACCGCAATCCGATCGAGGTCATGAAGGCAGGCCGCGGGCGTTACCTCGCGGCTTGCCTGACGATCCTTCGAGCTTTCCATGTCGCCGGTCGACCGAAGCAATGCAACGCACTTGGATCGTTCGTCGATTGGTCCCGCTGGGTCCGTGACGCACTGGTGTGGCTGGGCCGGGCCGACCCTTGCGACACGATGGAAACCGTGCGGGCAGCGGACCCCAAGATGACGCAGGTGATCGCGGTCCTGAGCGAGTGGCACGCCGTCATCGGCTCCGAACGAGTGACCGGGAAGCGCCTGATTGAGCGCGCGACGGCCAGCACCGTCGACGCCTGGGGGAAACCGACATTCAACCATCCCGACTTCCGAGAAGCCTTGTTGGTAGTCGCTGGCATAGGCGGGGCCGTAAACAGCGAAAAGCTCGGTAAGTGGCTGAGAGAAAACAAAGATCGTGTGATCGCTGGCCTGAGATTGGAGCGAGCTGGTGTCACCATGGGTGCCACGTCTTGGCAGCTTTTCCCGGTGCAAATCTCCCTGGGTCAAAGCTCGGCATAGGTGGGGATAGGTGGGGATAGGTGGGGTTCTTTATCCCACGCGAGAAAATGGCAGTGTTTCGTTATCGTCATGAAAGGTTACAGGATGACAGTTTCTAGGCCGGGTTACGGAACCCCACCTATCCCCACCTATCCCCACCTAATGAGCGAGATCGGCCGATGATCCGCGAACCATTCACCGGCCGCGAGCACCTGGCGCTCGGCCGCCGGCTCTACTCGATGCACGACCAACTGACCGAGATCGCACTCGTGCTGCAGGACGGCTACGGCAAGACGCTGATGCGTAAGGCTGACCGAGTTGATCGGGCGCTGACTGCGCTGACTGCCGCCGGGTTTGTCCAAGCCGAGTATCGAAAGCCAGGCAATCGGGCAAAGGCCCTTGGCCTACGATCCCCCAACCGGCAACCGAACAACGTCGATTGGACAGACGACGGACCGGAAGCATGATCCGTGCGATCATCCGTGCACCTTCCGT
>JBPBQE010000464.1:0-3719 GCA_050954595.1 Janthinobacterium lividum
GCCGAGGCCGATCTGCTTTGCCAGCGCGGAGCGTGTGGAAGCATAGTTCGGCGCCACCATCGGATAGTCTCGCGGCAAGCTCCATTTCGTTCGGTAGGCGTCTGGGCTAAGGCCATAGCTGGTTTGGAGATGACGCTTGAGCATCTTCAACTTCTTGCCATCCTCGAGGCAGATGATGAAATCAGGGAAGACGGACTTCTTCACTGGTACAGCCGGTTGCAGCGCGATGACTGCCTCTGGCTCTGGAGCATCAACACTGGAAACGGTCCGATAGACTGACTGGATCAATGATGGGATTGCCGATGCATCCACCTGATTGTTTCCGAGATGAGCTGCGACAATTCGTGCCGTGATGTTCAGGATCTGCTGGCTTGTTTGGTCGGGCATCAATCAGAACTCATAATAGCTTCGTATTCTTGTATCTTAGACAGCATGCGTCCAAATAAAGCAAGTATTCGACTATTATCGACGTGAGCAACGTTCTCACGTTCCTACTGAAAAAGCCCTTTCCAGCCTCTTGATCAAGGCATCTGACGGTATGAATGTGATTTCAAACCTAAACTCATCACGCCGCTCGGTGTGGTGGGCCAAAAACGGTCACATTCCCGAAATTGAGGCCAGCTGAGAAGGCAGCAAGGTTTTCACAACGATGGTGTCTTGAGAAAGTCGTCGGCCAGAAGCGTAAAATTTCAGTGGAAGCGTCTAGTCCTCTCTCGGGCAGAGACGAGACACCAACTTTCTATAAGGAGCTTGACCCAGGAGTCCGGGTTAGAGAACAGGCTCCACCCAAACCTTCCCGTTTGTCATCACGGGCTAGCATAGGCCATTCCCGTTTCTCGATCTGTTAGGCTGATCCAAAGCAGGGCACTTGGGCGGCGGGTGTCGGACTGCGAGTAACCAGTCATTCACCTTTTTCCCGTAACGATGCGTCGTGCGACGTCTGATGCCAGCGTCGTGAGCGCAATGTGGGAAAGCGATGATCGAGCCAGGCGGATGAGCAAGCGGATCGTCTGGGCCAGTCACAAGCCTTCACCCATCGTCTGTCTAATCGTCATGGCGAACATCGTCGCGTTCATCGCAACGGTGCACGGCCCGAATGACCCGGCAGCAGCTGACCTGGTCGCCGCGGGAGCGCTGACCAAGTCGGCACTGCAAGCGGGTGAACGATGGCGTCTTATCGCGGCAGGCTTTCTGCACGCCAGCGTGCCTCATCTTCTGACCAATCTCGTATCGCTGTTGGCGTTCGGTCCGACACTCGAGCGGCGCGTGGGGCCAACCGCCTTCGCTCTGGTCTATCTGCTGGCGCTGGTCGGCGGCAGCGTTGCAAGTGTCGCCACCCATGGTGCGGCCTTCGTCGGCGTAGGCGCCTCAGGCGCGATCGTCGGCTCGCTTGGCGCATTGTTTGCGCTCTGGATACTCGGCAAAATCCACCTGCACCCGCGCTTCTTCTTCATCAATTTCGCCCTGATGGGCGCGATCAACGTCCCTGGATCGCGGGTCGACTGGGTGGCTCATCTCGGCGGCTTCGCCGGTGGTCTGATCAGCATCGCACTGCTTGAGCTGTTCGAAAAAGCCGCAAACGGCGCCTTGCGGTGCCGGTTTCCGGAGTTCGTCAAAGCCAACACGCTCGGCTTGATCGTCGTAGTCGGCGCAGCGCTGTGGCCATCTTCGGTGTTCTCGCTCGATACCGGTCAGGGCCTGCTGAAAGTGGCAGCCTGGGCTTGTCTCAGCGTCGCCTTAGCGTTGCTGCTCGACTTCTTCCTGTCGATGCGGCGCGGCTTTGCTGTCGTCGCGATGATCCTCTGCATCGGTAACGGACTCGCAGCTTCCATGGTCCGACCTCTCGCGTGCACGATGCTATCGACGCATGTGAGTGGGAGCCTCGACGCACTAACGCGCTCGATATGTCGGTCACCGGGCCCGATGATCCCATGCGCGGCGGTCTTCACGCTCAGCCTGCTGTTCTATGCCAACACCTTTCGCCGTGGCTTGGCCGACGTAGGCTTCACGAGCGCGATGCTGATGGCCAACCGACGCCGCGAACGAGGAGTGCGACCGTCGCAATCGTAGGGCGGAATAGCGCAGCGTATTTCGCCACTGTCGCTCACTGCCGTTCGCTCATCTCCGCCGCTTCGCCCGACCCGCCCGCCCAATTCGCGGCATACGAGCCCGCCGTGATACCCCGGCGAAATGACGAATACGGCCAATCCGCCGCCTGCATACCCATGCTTCACCGGATTGAAGTGCTTGTAATCCACGTGCGCCGCGTAATCGCCTGCATCGCGGGTCGTATGCTCCCCGTATCGGTGCTGCCAGATCCCCGCTCGCCCGCCGCGCCATCGCATCGCTCGGCCCGCCCGCACCCGGCAGCGCTTTCGAAAATCGCGTCTTGATCGCTCGCCAGCGCCCCGGGAAATCCGCATCGCCTTCCGGCAATGTGCACACGCAATGCATGTGGTCTAGCAGCACCACCCATGCGTCGATCACGAACGGAGCCCCCGCTCTCACCTGCCTCACGGCATCGCGCAATACATCGATCCGCGCGACGAGAAGGTCTGATCCTCGATCGAGCAAGTTCACGGTGAAGAAGTAACTCCCGCCCGCAACGAGGTTTCGGCGATAGTCCGGCATGCCGAACGTGCAACGTGACACCCCTGACGGCGGAATGCGCTGCGCTTTTCCAGCCTACGACAGCCCCCACCAAACTTTTCCGTTTGTCATCACGGGCTAGCGCAGGCCATTCCCGATCCCTTGCGAGCAAGTTGCCGACGCTTTCATCCCGGTCGTGATCACCACGCTATCTATGACGCGCCATGACTGTTTAAGCCGGGTTCTGCAACGGGCGCACGGTTGGCTGCACATGCTGCCGCGCGCACCAGAGATCATGGTTCACCTGCATGGCGAGCCATGCGTGAGCAGTGCTGACCCCTGCCTGTTCAAGCCGCAGCGCCAGATCGGGGCTGATGGCGGCTTTGCCGTTCAGCACACGTGACAGGGCTACCCGCGACATAGCAAGTCGGCTGGCAGCCTCGGTGACTGACAAGTTCAACGCCGCGATGACTTCTTCTCGAAGCAGTTCGCCGGGATGAGGAGGGTTGTGCATCATCGCTATGACCTCAATGATAGTCCTGGTAATCAACCAACTCGGTATCGGTGCCTACAAAGCGGAATGTAACGCGCCAGTTGCCATTGACCCAAACCGACCAATGGCCCTTCAAGTCGCCTTTCAGCGGGTGGAGCTTAAAGGACGGCACATTCATGTCGTCCGGCCCTGCCGCCACCTCCAACAGCGCGAGGATGTTCCTAAGCTTTTTCGTATGCGCGGCCTGAACGCCTCGCGTCGTGCCGGTGCTGTAGAAGGCCTCAAGCCCCTTGTGCCGAAAGCCAATTATCACGACTTTCTGTATCGCGTATCGGCACGCGATACAACTTTAACTTCGCTATATCGATCGTGCTGGCGAATGCTCTCATTTATCCTTCCTCCGCGGAAGACCGAACCGGCTGCTGCCGACGCTTTGCAGACCTTCGTTGCGGCGGCCGGAATGCTGGACTCAGGTATTTTGCGGACGGTCTGCTTCAGAAAGACCACAGGCAAAAAGCGGACGTTAACTGGATTTAAGCGATAGCGATTTTACAATGCCCTCATGGGTAAGAAGCTAGATGATGGCCGGGCATGGGGGCGGAATGCGAACTTTCCGTTTCTGAGCAAGTGTGGCTGC
>JBPBQE010000098.1:0-3715 GCA_050954595.1 Janthinobacterium lividum
CGCTTTCGCGCAATGATCGCACCATGCGGTTCACATGGATCGCTGTGATTCCGAGAATCTCTGCGATCTGAGCCTGCGTGACCGGGAAAGCATATGAGCCATCGCTGACGAGCAGGCCGGCTTGCTTGTAACGGCAGTGCATCTCACACAGCAGATGCGCTAGTTTTGCCTCCGAGGATCGGCATGCGACGCTTACGATCCATTCGGACATCACTGCCATATCGGCAACGCAATCTCGCCAAAACGCCATCGCGATGTTCGGATAGTGGTCGGCGATCGCTATGAGATCAGCGTGACGTACACCCATCACCAACGACGGCGCCAGCGCATGGAATGCCCAGGACGTTTTTGGCAACGCAACCGAACATAGATCGGCCATATCGCCAGGGATATGAAGCGCTACGATTTGGCGCCCTCCATCGCGCATCTGCGAGAAACGACCGATGATGCCAGATACTACCAAGTAGGATGACTGGGTTTGTTCTCCTAGCGAGATGAGATCATGGCGGCCAAGCACGTGCTCGGATTCCGTCGGGAGGGCGAGGATGGCTTGCTGTTCTTCTTGGTTCAGCACCGAGCGGAGACAGAGGCGATCGACTAGGGGCTGGAGGGTATGTGCAAACATAGGCGGCAGGTAGCGCGCCCCCGTCTCCAGCGCCAGCACGATGCAGTGCGCGCAACCATGCTCACGACCCCTACTTGCAATGATCGTCATATCTTCGGGAGAACGGCGATGCTCAACCATAGAGCGATCGAGCGCTACGCCTCGAGCCTCCTATGCCTGAACCGGCTATCGCTGCGTGTCAGACTGCTGTGTCGTTACCGCCCGGATCGGGGAGACCACCAGCTGCCGCATCGCATTGAACTGCGGCTTTGTCGAAATCCGGATCGCTATCCAGGATGACACTTTCGTCGCGGTATACGAAGACCTGCGCTGGCTTGCCTGCAGGAGCCGCCTGTCCGCACGCAATTTGCTGCGAGACCGCTGCCTGCATTCGAGAAAACCGGGTTTCGGCACCTAATTCCTGGGTGATCGCCAACTGCGCCTTGCTCATCAGTTCCTGATCGGTCCGGGGCCGGCGGGAGCAAGCGCTCAGGCACAGGAGGCAGGCCAGTGTAGATTTCGTCAGTCTCAAGCGATGTCCCCTTGTCGGCGCTTTGCACACCGACGCCTGTTTGCCGCTGCATGCCCGATGATCACATCCGCCAGCCACCCTGCGCTACCAACAGCAGCGACAGGAAACCGGCTGAACAATAGCTGCAAGGGTCATTGCGATACCGTTCAGATCGAATCGTTTATCTCTCGCATCCTAATCAATGCCGAGGTTAAATTTGGCCATGGATGGAATGATGAGCTTCAGGTCAAAGGCACTTATAGCGGTAACCGCCCTATCGGTTGCAGGCGTGGGCATGTCAGCGCCGGCTGAAGCGCATGTTGGCACGGGCGTCGCGATCGGCGCAGGACTTTTGGGTCTGGGCGTCGGTGCTGCGATCGCATCGGATCATCCGCATCATCATTATTATGACGATGTCTATTACGCGCCTCCTCCTCCACCGCCAGCACCGGTCGCTTACTATGCGCCCCCTCCTCCCCCTCCCGCCTATAGCTACGAATATGTCCAGCGCTGCCGTGTGTTCGAGCGTTGGAATCCCTATTGGGGACAATATCAGCAGGTGAAGCGCTGTAACTGACTATTCCGACCGGACCCGGCTCGGTGCGCACGATCCATCAGTCACACTCTGGAATATCTTGAAGGGACCAATATGCGAAACGTTTTAAAGAGCGCAGCTGTACTTGCTCTTGTGTCCGGACCGCTTGTTGTTGCAACGCCTGCACTCGCCCAGGGCTATCAAAACTCGGGCCACTACGATCAGGGCCATACCTACAACGGCCACAATGGCTATTATCATCATAAGTGCGGCGGCGGTAACGGTGCGGTCGGCACAGTCGTCGGCGGTGCCGGCGGCGCGCTGGCCGGTAATGCGCTCGGCGGCGGGCTTCTCGGGACCGTAGCCGGAGGCGTCGGTGGTGCTTTGATCGGCCGGCATTTCGATAAGCGGCACACCCGCCACGAGAACAATTGCTGAAGTTTGCACTGCAGCGGCTTGGGCGAGTACGGCGCCCGCTTACTCAGCCGGCGCCGGCGGCCGAACACGACCCGACGCGGCGACCGCTGTCACGACCGCGGAACTCGACCGTCACCTCTCCAGACTGAGCGTGGCCAGAAAAGCTGAAATCGTAGCCGATCGACCGATACGTGCCGGAACCGTCGACATGCACGGTGGGATAGCGGCTGTCGGCGCAGTCGCCTGCTGCCACAAGTTTCCCATCGGCCATTACGAACCGGGAGAACCTGCACTCCTCGGATTTGCTGCTTAGCAGGAAGTCACGCGGATCGACCAAGTCCGATGCCGAGTAGCAGGCACGATAAGGTGGCGGCGACGGCAGCACGCTTTGGGCTTGGTCAGCTACCAGGGACGATCCATTCACCTTGTCGACGATGTAAACGATGGTGTGTTCCCAAAGCCCCGGCTGTAGCGGCGGCGCGGGGGCGGCAGCGATGAGCAGCGGAAAGGGGCTGAGAAGGCGAATGGCTTTATGCATGCCTGGGTAACGCACGATCCAACGAAACGGCTTGTAGCCTGAGAACGCGATTGCCTGCCGACGGCCTATGCCCGGCGCCCGGCCAAAACCCGATAGAGCGTTGCAGGATGGCACTTGAGCAATTTGGCGGCCTCCCGAATGGAAGTGCCCTCGCCAACCAGGCGCTCCCCTAGCGCGACCTGGTCGGACGTGAGCTTGGGCGGCCGGCCGAACCGTACGGCTCGTGCTTGGGCTGCTACTCGCCCGCTTCTGGTACGCTGCTGGATCAGTGCGCGCTCGAACTCTGCGATGCCGGCGAATACGGTCAGCACCATGCGCCCCTCGGGTGAGGTCGTGTCTGCCCATGGCTCGGCCAGTGAGCGGAGGCCTGCTTGGGCATCATTCAGCTTCTCAGCTATGTCGAGCAGATCTTTGGTCGATCGCGCGAGCCGATCGAGCCGTGTGACCACGACCACACCCTCTTCGCTGATCTGGTCTACCAGACTGGCCAGCCCAGGACGATCGCGCTTGGTGCCTGATACGTTCTCCTCGAAGATTCGGCGACGGCCGACTTCCTTCAATGCGGTGCGCTGAAGCTGCAGATCCTGGTCGTCGGCCGAGACGCGAGCATAGCCGATCAACATGTCGCGAATGTGCATCGGAACAGAATGCCTTTGCAACCGACTTTTGCGACAGGCGCCCGCGAGTATTTGCGCGGGCCGGGCTCGCTGTCGCGGAACTTAGGACATACGCGACATGGCCGCTTCTACCCGGCATACTACCCTCGCACCGGATCCAACGCGGTCGTACTGGATCCCGCATGCTATCACTGCAATCGAACTGCTCTCATGCTATTTCGACGATAGTAGCTGAGAAGCGGGTCAATACCAACTTTGGACAATATCTAATGACAACATCATAGAGCTCAACTAATAGTAAGATGATACCCAATGCGGCGCTGGGCATCACGAGCATACCTCCGGTAGACCAAATACTTTAGAACCGCCGCTCGCCCCTTAACCCTGTTCACCATCTACCAATGTTCCCAAATCGACATTGACGCGCTATCGTTTTACACGATCCGGTAGCTGCGACGATAATGGGGGCGGAAATCGCAAGGCGAAGTAGAAT
>JBPBQE010000099.1:0-3714 GCA_050954595.1 Janthinobacterium lividum
ACATCTCCGGCGCGCCCATGAACATCTACCTCAACACCGAACACGTCCGGCACCCCTGCTTCGGCGTGCTCGGCGGCCACGCCGGGGCACCCGGTCGGGTCGAGCTCGGGAATGCGCCGGCGCCCACCAAGGGCCGGGTCGTGCTGGCCGACCGGCAAGTCCTGGTGATCGAGACGCCCGGCGGCGGTGGCTGGGGCGACCCGGCCAAACGCGACCCGGCCCTCATCGCCTACGACCTCCGCGAAGGCCTGGTCACCGCCGCCGGCGCCCGCAAGGATTATGGTCATGGTTAACGGCCCCCTCGCGGGCAAGATTGCCGTCGTCACCGGCGCCGGCGGCGGCCTCGGCCGCGCTACCGCCCTCCTACTCGCCGCCGCTGGCGCCAAGGTCGCCCTCACGGGCCGCCGATTGGGCGCGTTGGAACAAACCGCAGCCGCGATAAGTGACGCCGGCGGCCAGGCGCTGCCGGTGATCATGGAGCTGTCCGACCCCGGCGCGATCCACAGCGCACTCGCGGACATCCGCGCACAGCTCGGCCCGGTGGAAATCCTGGTCAACAATGCCGGGTCGGCGCCGCCGATCAAGAACATGCAGTGGATGCCCGACGAGCAGTGGGACGAGACGGTCGCGGTGAACCTGACCGCGGTCTACGCCGCCGTGAAAGCCGTGCTACCCGACATGCTCGCCTGCGGCGACGGCATCATCGTCACGGTCTCGTCGCTCGCCGCAATCCGACCCAACCTGCTGGGCGGCGCTCCCTACGGCGCGGCCAAGGCGGCGGTGCAAAACTTCATGGGCTACCTCCGCGCTACCTACCGCAACGAGGGCCTGCGCGCGACCACGATCCTGCCGGGTGAGATCAACACGCCCATCATGGATACCCGCGCCCGACCTCCCAGCCAGGCCGAACGCGCCCGTATGCTCGATCCGGACGACGTCGCCCGCCTGATCCTGCTCGTGTGCTCGCTGCCGCCGCGCGCGCTGGTGGAAGACATTGCGGTCTCGCCGACCTTCCAGCGCGACCAAAGCGGCGACATCGCCATCAGCCGCGACCTCGGCCGCCCGACTTAAGGATATCGACATGACTGCTCCAGGATTGGCCACCCGCCTCGAGGGCGTTGAGGAATCGGCCGCGACCGCGATGGCAGAAAAGGCCCGCACGCTGCGCGCCCAGGGCATCAAGGTGATCGGCCTAGCCATGGGCGAGCCCGATTTCCCGACCCCGCCCCACGTCGTAGCGGCCGCTACTAAAGCGGCCGAGAGCGGCGACACCAAATACCCGCCCGTCGCCGGCACTCCGGCCCTGCGCGCAGCGGTGCAGCGTAAGTTCCTTAGAGATAACGGCCTCGACTATGCGCTGAACGAAATCCTGATCACCAACGGCGGCAAGCAGGCGATCTTCGACGCCCTGATGGCTACCTGCAACCCGGGCGACGAGGTTATCATCCCGACCCCGGCTTGGATCAGCTACACCGACATGGCCAAATTCGCCGGCGCCACGCCCGTGTTCGTGCCCTGTCCGCAGAACAACGGCTTCCGGCTGCACGCGGAAGCGCTGGAAGCCGCGATCACGCCGCGCACCAAGTGGCTGCTGCTCAACTTTCCCAGCAACCCGACCGGCGCCACGTGCTCCTGGGCCGATATGAAGTCGATCACCGACGTGATGCTGCGGCATCCGCAGGTGTGGATCATGACGGACGACATGTACGAACACCTGCTCTACGAAGGCGAGTTCTGCACCGTCGCCCAGGTCGAACCGAAGCTGCTCGACCGCACCCTTACCGTGAACGGCGCGTCCAAGGGCTACGCCATGACCGGCTGGCGCGTCGGCTTCTGCGGCGGCCCACGACGCCTAATCGCTGCGATGGAGAACGTGCAGGGCCAGTCAACCAACGGCATCTCCACCCTCGGCCAAGCCGCCACCATCGCCGCCCTCGATGGTCCGCAGGACCTACTCGCCGAGCGCGCCGCCAGCTACCGCGCCCGCCGCGACCTCGTCGTTTCCCTCCTCAACGACGCGCCGGGCCTCAGCTGCCATAAGCCGGAGGGCGCGTTCTACGTGTTCCCCAACGTGGCCGGTTGCCTGGGCAAGACCAGCGCCGGTGGCCGCCGGATCGACACCGACACCGACTTCGTCGCCGCCCTGCTCGAGGAACACCACGTCGCCACCGTGCAAGGCGCCGCCTACGGCATGAGCCCCTACGTGCGCATCTCTTACGCCACCGACGAAGCGTCCCTGCGCGAGGGCTGCACTCGCATCCAAACCTTCTGCCGCGACATGGCCGCTTAGGATATCGATATGATCGGACACACCCTCCGCACCCGCCTGCAAAACGGCGAACGCCTCTTGATGGTCAACGCCCACCACGTCTCCTCCGGCCTCGTCGCCCGCCTATGCGAGTTGGGCGCCGACACCGTGTTCCTCGACTGCGAACACGGCAGCGCCAGCTTCGAGGACGTCCGTGCCATGGCCGCCGCCGCCCGCGGGGCAGGGGGCGCCGCCATCGTTCGCCCCCAAAGCCACGACCGCTCGCTCATGATCCGCTATCTCAACTGCGGTGCCGATGGCCTGATGGTTCCTATGGTCGAAACCGCCGACCAAGCCCGCGCCATCGTCGAGACCGTCCGTTACGCCTGCCCCGCTGACTACGAAAAGCGGCTGGTCATCATCATGATCGAGACGCTGCAAGCCATCGCCAACCTCGACTCTATCCTGGCCGTCGACGGCGTCGATCTCATCTTCATTGGTCCTGGCGATCTCTCCCAGTCGATGGGTTACCTGCCCAGCGTCCCCCTCGGCGACGAACGCCCGCAACCAGTACAAGACGCCGTCGCCGACGCAGTAACCAAAATCCGCGCTGCCGGGAAGGTCGCGGGCACGCTGGTTTTCGAACACGAGATGGAGCGATGGGTCGAGGCTGGCGTGCAATTCTTCTACATTCATTCCGACCCTTTCCTGCGGAGTGGCCTAGCTAAGATGCGCCAACTGTCCACATCGACAATGATGTAAGGAATCGGCCGGAGCAACGACTATGCCCGTGAACGTATCCGAGCGTTTAACAGCTCGTTTGGTGTAACCGCGTGACGGGTAAACCCCGTCAAAGCACGATGTGCCTGACCTACGGATGTAAGGGATACAGTTTGGAGCGCCGAATCGCAGCTGCGCATCTCCTGCTATCGCAAAAACCAGTCAAACGGCGCGAAACATGAAGATTCGCGACGTATCGAATGTTACTATTTCTGCACCAGATCCCGATCCGAATAGCGTAGACCGGTGTTGACGCGTTCGGCCGCTATTCGAACTCGATGTGCCACGCCTTCCGGGCCGATCCGGGCCGTCAACGCGGCCATGGGCACTTCCAAGGTGAGGGGGATGCCGCGTGGCATGGCTGCGATCAGCGAGGACAAGTCGATGCCGCCGTCGCCGGGTGCCAGACGCTCGGCGCGGGCGGCATGGAGCAGCTCCTCCGTGGTCCATGACGGCGCGACCGGCGCGTCGCACAGATGCAAGAACGGTAATCTCTCCTGGCGGATCGCGGCCAATGCCTCAAGTTTGCTCGGGCCACGGTCGAAATGTAGCGCGTCTACCAAGATGCCGCTGTTCGGCCGACCGGCGGCGTCGAGGATGGCGTCGGCTTCGGCGATGCCGGGCACCACCGTCCAGGGAAAAAACTCCAGCGCGACGCGCATGCCGAACGGGGCGGCGAGGTCGCA
>JBPBQE010000409.1:0-3697 GCA_050954595.1 Janthinobacterium lividum
GAACCGCTCACCATGCTCGCCGCCATCGCTGCGACCACGCGGCACATCGGCCTGGGTGCGACCATGTCGACCACGTATAGCGACCCGTTCACCGTCGCGCGCGCCTTTGCCTCGCTCGACCACATCAGCCATGGCCGCGCTGCCTGGAACGCCGTCACCGGCGCGAACCCGGCTGCCGCCGGCAATTTCGGCCGCCTGCATCCGAACCACGCTGAGCGCTACACGATCGCCACCGAGTTCGTCGACGTGGTCAAGGGCCTGTGGGATGGCTGGGCGGACGACGCGGTTGTCGCCGATCGCGCCACCGGCCAATACATCGACCCGGCCCGTGTCCGCCGCATCGACCATGAGGGGCCGCATTTCAGCGTTGCCGGGCCGCTCAATATTTGCCGCGCGCCGCAGGGGCATCCCGTGGTGCTGCAAGCCGGCGGCTCGGAGCCCGGACAGGCGCTGGCGGCGGCCACGGCCGACGTGGTGTTCTCCGTCGAACAGGACATCGACGAAGCGCGCGCGCACTATTCCGCCTTCAAGGCCCGCCTCCCCGCCCTGGGCCGCGACCCCGATACGGTGAAGATCCTGCCCGGTGTGATGCCGGTGGTCGGCCGCACCGACCGTGAGGCTTTCGACACGCTGGCGCAGCTTCAGGGCTTTGTGGATTCTGGCAACGCCCTGGCTTTACTATCGGACCGGCTGGGCGTGGACATGAGCGGCTATCCGCTCGACGGCCCGGTGCCGGATCTCGCTTTGCCGGACACGTATCACAGCTTCAGCCGCGTGATGCTGAGCAAAGCCCGGCGTGAGTCGATGACTCTGCGCGACCTTTACAATCTGACCGCCGCGGCGCGCGGGCATTGGGTGCTGTGCGGTTCGGCGGAACGGGTGGCCGACACGCTGGGCACCTGGTTCACTACCGGCGCGGCGGACGGCTTCAACATCATGCCGCCCTATTTTCACGAGGGGTTCGGCCGCTTCACAGAGCTGGTGATCCCTATCCTGCAGGAGCGCGGCTGGTTTCGCCGACGCTATGCCGGAACCACCTTGCGCGAGACATTGGGGCTGCAACGGCCGAGTGACCGGTTTGCCCCGGCAGGTTGACCCAAGCCACCACGCGCCCGAAAAGGGCAAAGCAGACGATGAGGGATTCCATCATGTCCAAACGGATCATGGCACTGGCGCTGGCGGCGGCGGTCGTCGGCGGGATGCCGGCAAGGGCGGACACGTTGGTGGTTTGCACCGAAGGTAGCCCGGACTACCTGAACGCGGCGATGAGCACCGCCAACACCTCGTTCGACGTCACGGAGCAGACCTCTGACCGGTTGATCGGCATGGAGATCGGCGGCTCCAAGCTGCTGCCGGCGCTGGCGGAGTCCTGGACCGTGTCGGATGACGGTCTCACCTACACGTTCAAGCTGCGGCGCGGCGTGAAGTGGCAGTCCAACGCGCAGTTCAAGCCGACGCGCGAGTTCGATGCCGACGACGTGGTGTTCAGCTTCAATCGCATGGCCGACAAGTCGTCGCCGTTCTTCGCCGTCGGACCGGCCTATCCCGAGTTCGTGGCGTTGGTGGAGCCGGCCTGGAGTGGCATCCGCAAGGTGGATGACCACACGGTCGAAATCACGGTGAAGCAGCCTTACGCCCCCCTGCTGGGCGTGCTGTCCATGCAGCCTTTCTCCATATCGTCCGCCGAATATGCTGATGTACTGGCCAAGGCTGGCAAGAAGGAGCAGCTGGACCAGAGCCCGATCGGCACTGGGCCGTTCCAGTTCTTGCAGTATCAGCGGGACGCGGTGGTGCGTTTCCGCGCCAATCCGGATTTCTGGGGCAAGGCCGCCGGGTCGCCGCGCACGGCCAAGGTGGATAATTTGGTGTTCGCGATCACGCCGGACGCTTCGGTGCGCTATGCCAAGCTGCGCGCCAACGAGTGCCAGATCGCGCGCTACCCGAACCCGGCAGACCTCGAGGCCATGCGCGCCAATCCGGACCTGCGCGTGCAGGACGCCAATATCGCCGCCACCGACTACATTTACTTCCGCAGCGACAGGAAGCCGTTCGACGATGTGCGGGTGCGTGAGGCGCTGTCGCGCGCCATCGACGTGGATAGCCTGGTGAAGACGGTTTTCCAGGGCACCGGCACGCCAACTGGAGCCATGGTTCCGGCGGCGCTCTGGGGACATGCCGAGCTGCAGCCGCGCGCCTATGACCCGGCGAAGGCCAAGCAGATGCTGAGCGAGGCCGGCTATCCCGACGGGTTCGAGACCGACCTTTGGGCGGTCCCGGTGACGCGGGCCTACATGCCGAACGGGCGCCGGGCGGCGGAGATGATCCAGGCCGACTGGGCCAAGATCGGGGTCAAGGCGCGGATCGTCACCTATGAATGGGGCGAGTACCTGCGCCGCACCCGCGCCGGCGAAGCCAGCGTCGGCATGTTGGGCGGCACCTGGGACTACCCGGACCCGAGCCAGATGCTGCTGCGCTGGACCTGCGAGGCCCGCAAGCCGGGTGGCGGCAACGCCTCCTTCTGGTGCGACCCGGCGTTCGACAAGGCCATCGACGGGGCCAACCGCATCACCGACGAGGCCGAGCGGGCCAAGCTGTATGAGGAAGCGCAGCGCGTGTTCTACGCTGGCGTTCCCGGTGTGACATTTGCCGACGTGAAGGCTTCCGTGCCGGTCCGCAAAACGGTTCAGGGCTTCAAGCTCCATTTCTTGGGCGGGCAGCCGTTCGGCGGCGTGAGCCTGGGTCAGTAAGGGAGAACGACGATGCAACTCGCATTATGCACTTGGCACGAGGTGGAGGAGTACCTGCGGACCGGGCGCGGCATCATCGTGCCGATCGGGTCCGTGGAGCAGCACGGGCCCAACGGGCTGATCGGCACCGACTACCTGGATGCGGAGTTCGTGGCCAAGGGTGTGGGCGATGCGATCGGGTGCATGGTGGCACCGACGATCACCTATGGCATGTCGCAGCACCATCTGGGCTTCGCCGGGTCGGCGACGCTGCGGCCGTCCACGCTGATGCTGGTGGTGCGCGACGTCGTGCTGTCGTTGTCCTGCCACGGGTTTGAGCGGTTCTTCTTCATCAACGGCCATGGCGGCAACGTGGCCACGGTCACGGCGGCCTTCGACGAGATCTACGCGGAAACCTCCCTGGGCGCGGACCGGCCGCCGATCAAGTGCCGGATGACGTTCTGGTCGGGCGGGCCGCGGGCGAAGCTTCTTGCCGAGCAGCTCTACGGCGACAGCAATGGTGGCCATGCCACGGCCGCCGAGGTGTCGTTGTCGCAGTTCTACCAACCCGGTTCGATCAAGCAGGCGCAGATGCACCCCAAGGTGGCGCCCAAGAGCGGCGGCTTCTTCGAGGCGGCGGATTATCGCCGTCGCTTTCCCGACGGGCGGATCGGCTCCGACCCGTCCTTGTCCACGCCGGAACACGGCGAGCAGCTGTTCCACGCGGCGGTGCAGGACATGGCGGAAGCGTTCCAGGCGTTCCAGAATTACTGAGCGAAGTGGCGTTGGGCACGGGCCGGGCGGAGTGCCCCGCCCGTGATTAGGTTTGTGCTGTCCCGCCTCGGGCTGGTGCTGGTAACGGCGTTCGGCGTTACCGTGCTGGCGTTTGGGCTGATCCACATGCTGCCCGGCGATCCCGTGGAGATGATGTTCGGCGAGCGTGGGATCGATCCGCAGCAGCACGCGGTGCT
>JBPBQE010000482.1:0-3678 GCA_050954595.1 Janthinobacterium lividum
ACGCTTGCAGGCCCCCTGTCGGCGCAAGTGATGACGCCGTCGGAATATGTGATGACCGCGGGGGCGAGCGACCTCTACGAAATCGCTTCCAGCCAGATGGTGATGGAAACGACACAGAACCCACAGTTGCGCGAGTTCGCGCAAATGATGGTCACCGACCACACCAAGAGCACGGCGGATGTGAAGGCAGCTGCGGCCCACTCGCGCGTACGCGCAGGTCCGCCGCAGCTCAATCCGCTCCAGCTAGAGCTGATCGCCGAGCTACGTGCGGAAAATGGGCCCGCACGGGATGCTGTGTACATCGCCCAGCAAAAGGCGTCGCATGGTCAGGCGCTGAACGTGCAGAAAGCCTACGCAATGGAAGGCACCGCGCCTGCGCTGAAGAATGCGGCGTCGACGATCGTGCCGGTTGTCCAGCATCATATCATGATGCTTATGGCGATGTGATGACCTTGGGAAGGTGGCTGATCCCGGTCAGCGCCTTCCCGCCTGACGCTCGCGATGACAAAACGCGCGGTATCGATCGCGGCTCGCTTGCGGTGTTCCTGCAATTATCGAGGCAGCATTAGTTGGCCTTGAGAAGCTCGCGCATTTCTTTACCCGGCTTGAAATAGGGCCCGCGCTTGGCTGCCACAGAGACCGGCTCTCCGGTTCGAGGATTGCGGCCAATGCGGCCGTCGCGCAATCGGGTGGAGAAGGCACCAAAGCCGCGCAATTCGACGCGCCCACCCGCTGCAAGGCGCGCGCTGATCGCTTCAAAGATTGCCACGACAAGCCGCTCGACGTCTTCGGCCGGAAGGTCAGGGTTGCTGTCGGCCAGCTTCCTGATGAGTTCGGATCGGAGCATGGGTTCACCGGCCTCCACGATCAATTGGAGGGACGGTTTATCTCAGTGTTTGAACGAATGCCACGTCTTAATCGGCCGCTTATCAATGACTTGCGATCCGGCCGATCGTGTGGCTAAGCTGCTCTACAGTGCTATCTCCGCTGCAATGGCACAAAATGCTTCGTGCGACAGACGACGTATCCTAGCGGTACAAGCCCAGGAAAAGGTCGCCCATCGAACGACGCCGAAAGAGGGTCATCCAGCGCTGGCGCCGGTGTTCGGCACGATCATGCGAAAGGTGGCAACGCTGGCAAAGAGCAGCCAGGTTGAGCGGGTCATTGTTGCTCGGATCATGATCAAGATGGGCGCTCGCCAGCACTACACGTGTCATAGCGGGCAAGGACGAACCGGCGAGATCTTCGAAACATAGCTGGGGAGATTGCATAGCACTCGGAACTGGAATGCCACGCACCCGCCGCCCTCGTTCATTTCGCCAATGGTCGCGTTCTCCATCGAACCATAGCCCGTCGCCTAGGTGGTAGATGTCTTGTCCATGGGGGCGAGCACATCGCTCGCAACGGCCTTTTGCACGCCGAAAGCGGATGACGGCCGATAATTCGCGCCAGTCGATCGGATAGAACCAGCGATGCTCGGGACGGATCGGCATCGCCAACACCTGAATCATCTGGACGCAGAACGAAAGGGAATTTATCCTATCGTCCTTTGGAATGTAGCAGCGCGGTATCCAAGCCTCCTCGGCGTGATCTTTAGATGGAGAACGTGCCATATCCTTATGGCACGCTGATCTTGCTAGACTTTATTGACATTTTGCGCACCGGGCGGCTATGACGAACCACCCATGGGGCGCCGACGCGTCTGTCTTTCGGTATCCCCCGCTCAGCGCTAACGATGCCGGAGAGCCCACGGTCGTTTTCGCCGGTCCGCTACGCGAATGTTCCAAACAGTCGCCGACTACAACAACGCCGATCGGTTGAATATTGAGATCGAAACCATGGATGGCGAAACGCTGTACAACGGCGGGCATATCGAACGGATCATCGCCAACGGTCACTACCGCTAGCGCAGACCGGGTGTCTCAGTAGGGTATCTTCTCACCGTTCTATGCGCCTATTGCGCCGATCCGGTTGGCCGAGCGTTTGATACCAATGGGCAAGGCGCTTCACAATGATCGCGCTCGTTTTGCCAAAGGAGACCGACATGGCCGATGATGCCAGAGCACCTGATGCACCCTCCGACGAACCGGTCGCAAATCGGCGTCCGTCACCACCGCCGCATGAAGCGGGATACGAGAAGGTCGAGCGCCGGGCTCCTATGGCTCAGGACGAAGATGGCAACGACATAAGCGACGGATCGGAAACGCACACCGGGATCACCGGTCACAAGGGTAGATAAGCCTAACGGACGCAACCTTCAGGTCGGCGCGCATTGAGTATGTAAGACCCGGGTATCCCCCTCCCCGGTCTTCCCTGAACCTTGGCCCCGCCGTTGAGCTTGCTCCGGTGGGGTTTCTTTTGGGTCATGAGCCGGAGCTATATGGCGGACGCCACAGCCTGCATCCTTGGCGGACGGGCAGGCCGGGATACGATCGATGAAGGACATTATCATATGTAGCAGGAAAGGTGTATCCCGCCCCTCGCGGTAGCGTGAAAAACGGGAAAGAGAATGGCAGAATAAGTTGCGAAAACCCCGCGTTTTGTGTATTCTATTGCTAGGCCATGGAGGGCACAATGACACAGCAGGTGGCCGCGACAGAGTTCGCGCGTAACTTCGGACGCTATCGCGAGGAGGCACAGCGCGAGGCCGTCGCCGTCGTCACGCATAACCGCGTCACCGGCTATTTCGTGTCCGCCCACGAATATGAGGAGCTGCAACGCCTGAAGGCACTCGCTCCCACGGCGCTCGCTATCGAGGAGCTGCCCGCTGCTACTTTAAAGGCACTGGCGGGTTCCAGGATGGATGCCCGTCACGATCAGCTCAATCTGCTGATGGACTGAGCATTTGTTGCTGCCGACCCCGGAAGCGGGTCTTGTCATTCCGTACAACTACCTGTGGCGATACGAGCATCGGAAAGGCCAGGACGAAGGTCGAAAGACCCGCCCCGCCGTCATTGTGCTTGTGGTCAAGAAAGCCGAAGGGGACGCCCCGCGCGTCACTGTCGCGCCCGTCACGCACACACCACCCGATGCGACGACGGAAGCCATCGAGCTGCCACTGCGCGTCAAGCAGGCCCTTCAGCTCGACGGGGAGAGGTCCTGGATCATCCTTGGTGAGGTCAACGAGTTCACCTGGCCCGGCTACGATATCAGACCCGTACCGGGCTCGGACAGCTTCTCCTATGGGTTCATCCCACCAAAGCTCTATGATGCGGTGATCGCCCGGCTTCTTGACCTGGCGTCAACCCGCCGCGTTACCGAGATTCGGCGTGATTGATCACGACGAGCTTCCGAGATCTCATGGAGGCTGAGCGTTTTCCGAGAAAGGATTACAGGGGACGGTTCTGGGAAGCCGCAATCGCCCCCGATCGCTGACGGAGCGCCGATCATGCCGGCCCTCCGGCAAACCGCCGTTTTTGCGAGACGCGACATACTGATTAGATTGGTTTCAGAAAGTGACAGGAATGCGCAGCATCGTCCGAACATTTGCTGCATCGGCGGTGGCTCCGATCTCGACATTCCAGTTGATCGTTGTCCGCCGATTTGCGCGGTAGCTCATACCGAATAGATACCTGCCAAGCTGCAGGCTCCGCGATGTCGTGCTTACGGGCGCGCTGAGCGCACCAGTCTGAGGATCAATCGATTGAACGCGGGTCCGCGTACCGAGTGACCACGTCT
>JBPBQE010000283.1:0-3671 GCA_050954595.1 Janthinobacterium lividum
GCCAACGCGCTGCTGCACTATCTCGAGACCGGCGCGACGCAATCGCTCGACCCCAACCCGTATTTCGCCGCCGGGCTGTATTGGAACGAGTATCTCCGCGCCCAGGATGGCAGCCTCGACCCGCTGTCCCACTACCTCCTGGTGGGCGCTGCGAAAGGCTACGATCCGCATCCCGATTTCGACACCGACTGGTACGTCGATAGGTACGACATCCCGACCGGCACCAACCCGCTGGCGCATTTCCTCGAAATCGGCCGCCTGAACAGCCTGCACCCGTGCCTACTGGCCGAGCATCTCGACGGCCCGATCCCGCCGATCGCGTTCAAGGCCGACCGCCTGCCGCTCGTCTCGATCGTGATCCCCGTCTATGGCCGCTCCTGCGACACGCTGCGCTGCCTCGCTGCCGTGATGACCGCCAGCGGCGACGCGGTGCCCTACGAGGTCATCGTCATCGACGACCGGCCCGAACGGCCCATCAGCGAGCGGCTCGATCGCCTCCCCGGGCTGCACCTCATGCGCAACCCGGAGAACATGGGCTTCCTGCGCTCCTGCAACCGCGCCGCCCGCCAGGCCAGCGGGCGCTACCTGCTGTTCCTCAACAACGACACGGTCGTGCATCCCGGCTGGCTCGCCCCCCTGGTGCGCCTGGCCGAGGCGGACGGCCGGGTCGGCATGGTCGGCGCCAAGCTGCTCAATGGGGACGGCACCGTGCAGGAAGCCGGCGGCATCATGCAGCGCAACGGCTGGGGCCTGCCGTTCGGCAAGGGCGACGATGCCGGCAAGCCGGAGTACAATTTCGTCCGCGAGGTCGACGTCGTCGTCGGTGCCTGCATGATGATCCGCCGCTCCGCCTGGACCGCGATCGGCGGCTTCGACGACGATTTCGCCCCTGCCTACTACGAGGAGTTCGACTTCGCCTTCGCGCTGCGCGATCGCGGCTGGCGCGTGATGTACCAGCCCGCCAGCGTCGTGACGCATTTCGACAGCGCCTCCTACGGGGCGGCCGAGCGGGACCGGCAGTCGACGATCAACCACGCCCGCTTCTGCCGCAAATGGGCCACCGCGCTCGCCGACCGGCCGACCGAGGACACCCCAGCCTACCTCGCCCGCGAACGCCCGATGCCGGGCCACATCCTGATCGTGGACGACCGCGTCCCGGAGCCCGACAAGCACGCCGGCGCCATCGCCACCTTCGACTGGCTACGCCTACTGCGCAGCGAGGGCTTCCGCGTCACCTTCTATCCGCACGACCGCCGCGGCACCGAGCCCTACACCGCCCGGCTGCAACAACTCGGCATCGAGGTTCTATTCGGCGATTTGGACGCGCGCGACTGGATCCGCGACAACGGCGCCTATCTGGATTGGGTTTGGCTCGCCCGCCCCGCGGTCGCCGAACCGTTGCTCGACGCCGTGCGCGACCACGCCGGCAACCGCCTGATCTACTACACGCACGACCTGCATTTCCTCCGCGAGCAGCGCCGCGCCGAACTGACCGGCGACGACGAGCACCGCGAGGATGCCTGGCGCCTGCGTGGCATCGAGCGGGACATCTTCCGCCGCGCCACCCTGGTGCTGTCGCCCAGCGCCGACGAGCTTCCCGTCATCGAAAGCCTGGCTCCCGGCGTCCGTGCACGGTCGATCCCGCTTTACTCCGTCCCGCCCGTCGACGAGGCGGCGCATACGCAAGCGGACTTCGCCGGCCGCTCCGTCGTGCTGTTCGTCGGCGGCTACGACCATCTGCCGAACGTCGATGCGGCGCGCTGGCTGGCGAACGAGATCATGCCGCTGGTCTGGGCCGCGGTGCCCGACGCCGTGCTCGTCCTGGCCGGCGGCAAGCCTCCCGTCGCGCTGACGGAACTGGCCGGGCCACGCATCGAGGTGCCGGGCTGGTTGCCCGATCTCGATCCGCTGTATCGCCGCGCCCGGCTGACGCTGAACGCGTTGCGCTTCGGCGCCGGGGTGAAGGGCAAGATCATCGCCAGCCTCCAGGCCGGGGTTCCCGTCGTGACGACGTCGGTGGGCAATGAAGGTTTCGCGCTCCGCAACGGCGAAGACGCCCTGATCGGCGACACCGCCGCCGCCCTGGCCGAGCACGCCGTGACATTGCTGCGCGATGCCGAGCTGTGTGCCCGCCTTGCCGAAGCCGGTATCGCGCGCGCCGAGGCCGATTTCGGCGAATACACGCTGCGACGCGCCTTGCTCAATGCCGTCGAGCGCGACGTCTGCCCCGTCTGCGGGCGGTTCGCGCGCAAATCCACCCCGACCCCGGTCTGCGAGGCGTGCGGCGCCAACGAGACCGAACGTGCCCTGGCCGACACGATCCTGGCGCCGTTCCGTGCCGCCAACATCGCCAGCGTGCACGAGGCGTCCCGCGCGCTCGGCCGCGCCGCCCTGCCCGACGGCCCGCTATCGGACGCGTTAAACCGGCGCGACGACGCGCCGCTCGACCTGCTGGTGCTGGCCGATGCGGGCGCGGACCTCGCTGCCGAAGCGGAGGTGGTGCGCTCGACGGGCCGGCTGATCGTGCTGGCATCGGGCCAGGCCGCGCCGCCGGGTTGGGTCGCACATCGGCGCAGCGGCCGAACCACGCTGGAAATGACGAAGGCCACGCCGAAATGATTCAAGCACCCATCGGCTCGGCGATCGATCTGGACCGGGCAAGCCCCGTCACGCAGGGCCCGTCGCTGATGCTCGACCTGCGGCCCTGCTACGAAGGCTATGCCGGCATCCCGCAGGAGGTGCGGCTGCTGTTCGCGATGTTCTCCGGGTTGAAACTGAAGCGCTTCGCCGGGCTGGCATCGGGCATCCACTACACCTCGCGCCGGATGAAGGCGGAGACGCCGTACGAGCGCGTCATGGCGCAGACCCGGTTGCTGATCAGCCAGGACACCAAGCGCGCGCATTGGGCACCAGGCTTGAGCATGCTGCCGGGCTTCGTGCGGCGACGGTTGTTCAAGCCCTACCTCGTGCTGTCGGAGATGTTCCGTCGCGAGAAGCTGGACCTCCAGATCGACTCGCATTTGTTCGAGGACTTCATCTGGACCAAGCTGTTCGACCGCACGCTGGCGCCGCAGGATCGGCCGCTGATCCACAAGGCCGAATATTTCGCCACCGAGTTGGGCCATGAATACGCCCGCTCCTTCAGCCTGCTGCCGCGCGTGTTCCAGCGCCGGATCGACACGGAGGGCTGGGACGTGTTCTTCGGCGCCAGCGTCTCGCCCTATCGGCTCGCACCCGGCACCAAGATGATGATCCGCTACTACGACGCCCTGCCGCTGCTCAGCCCGCACACGATCGGCGAGCCCTGGCCCCATGCCCTGAGCCACGGCCGCATGCTGCAGCGGAACATGGAAGACGGCGCCAATTTCTATTGCGACAGCGAGCCCGTCCGCGAGGACGTGTTGCGGCTGTTCCCGCAGGCCGAACGGCGTGTGCACACCATCCCGGTCACCGTGGCGCAAGAATTCTACCCCGACGTCCGCCCCGAGCGGGACTTCCGCACCATCCTCGCCCGCCGCGTCAGCCCGGCCACCGCCTCCAGCCGTCCCTCGACCCCGGCACCGGCCGCTGCCCTGCCGCGGCTGTTCATGGCGGTCTCGACGCTGGAGCCGCGCAAGAACTACCTCAAGCTGTTCCACGCCTTCGAGATCGCGCGCCGCATGACCAAGCAG
>JBPBQE010000303.1:0-3666 GCA_050954595.1 Janthinobacterium lividum
AAGATCAAGGGCCGCAAGCGGCATGCGATGGTGGATACCGACGGTCGCGCCCTCATGCTGCAGGTCCATCCGGCCGACGTGCAGGACCGCGACGGGGCGTGCCCCTGCTCAAGGCGTCCAGGGCGCGTTTCCCGTTCGTCACCTTCGCCTTCGCAGACACGGCCTACGCGGCTGCGCGTGTCTCGAACGCGGCCAGCATAGCCATTCGGATCGTGCGCAACATCCCGGGGCAGGTCGGTTTCGAGGTCCACCCAAGGCGCTGGGTCGTCGAGCGCTGCTTCGCCTGGCTCAACCGCAAACGACGGCTCGCAAAGGATTTCGAGGCAAGCATCGCCTCCGCCACCGCCTTCCTCTACGCCGCATCAGCCATGATGCTGATCAGGCGCTTGGCTCGTTCCGGATGAGTTCAGAGTCAGGCTCTTAGCGGAGATGTCATGCCTGACTGGAGCCGCACTTGCTCCCGCTCATCAACGCGTCTGCTCATCCGGCAACTAGCTGCAGCATAAACCTGTATCGCCTCCGGTAAGCAGGGTGTTATCGTGTGTAAGTCGTCGGGTGATTGCGCCTTGGACGACGCCCCTCCTGGGCTTGTTCCCGAGAATCGACTCTACAGCGAGCATCCCGCATGGTTTTCGGAAATGCTGCAACAATAGGGATAGTAATATGGTGATGTCTTACGATCTGTTGACTCATATACGGGCTAAAGCGCAACTTAGACTTGCTAATATTTATGACATGGGAGCTACTGATCTTCAGGAACGTTTAGGCAAAACAGTTGAAAGTATTTGTAAACCAAAATTAAAAGGTGCGCAAATAATATTTCCTCCAGGCAGGAAGGATACTGATACGGCAATAGAAAAAGTTGTCCGTGATTATAATGGAGACTGGACAGAAATTAAGGACTTAGCTCGTTGTACTGTAATGCTTGATGATGCTACCGAGTTTGACAAAGCTATTATTTTATTGAAGGGATACTTCGGCGGAGGAAATGGATGGAGCATCCACCAGGCGAGAGACACAGATCCGGTGAAGGACAAGGGCGGCTTTTCCGGTTCGACCATCTTCGTAAGCAGTGGTGGTCACAAGGGAGAAATCCAAGTTAATACTCCACCTATGATGTACGCGAAGAGCATTAAAGAGTTCCAAAAGACAAACGGCAAAGATACCGTGGCGGACATGAAGGCCCGCTACGGCCTAGTTCCTGGTGGTCTGGGGCATGCGATGTACGAGAATTTTCGTAATTGTGAACACACTCCGATAGGGCGCCAGAACATGGAGGCCAGCAAGCTGTATTACGCCTATTTCCGCTCCTCACCGCCAGACGGAAGATTAGGTATTGCTGCTCGTGCAGCCGTCCTGAGGCTGAACTTGTTGCGCCATGTTTCTACTCACGCCTGATTTCCTGTAAATCAGCACCGGAGCGGAACCCCGGCTGAAGCTGGCTTAATCGTTTGAGTGATCAGCAGGAATTTCGTCAACCTCGGGGTCCCGATCGGCGCCGATTGAACCCTGAGGTGGTCCCGGTTTTTCGGGCAGGTGGCTAAGCGTGGTTCGCCGATGAAGGACGGACCTGATGACAGGCAAGCGGAAGCGGTATTCGGCTGAGTTCAAGGCCAAGGTGGCCATGGAGGCGTTGCGGGGTGAGCCAACTGCCTCGCAGCTGCCGACCAAGCATGGTGTGCATCAGACGATGATCGGGGACTGGAAGCGCCAAGCCGTTGAGGGTTTGGCGTCGGTGTTTTCGGGCAGGGCGGAGGCCAAGGAGGGTATCCGGGCAGGAGCAACGCACGAGACTTGCTTGCTGATGACACGCTATATGCGGAGCAACCGGAGCATGTAGTTGTCGTTCCAGGCAGCTCGCTTTCGTCTACCCCTCTTGCTTGTCTTGGATGCTTGATCGCGGCTGATGAGATTGAGCGCGATCTTGCGCAGGACCGCCAGATTGCGGACTGCTATCCGATCACGCACTCGGCTGTCATCCTCTCTGAAGGTCGCATCAAGCACCCAGTGCAAGTTGTTCTCAATCGTCCAATGCTTGCGGATCGCTCCGGCCAGGAGCTCAGGTGAATCATGTCCGCCGGTCAGGTAATAGCGCCATTCCGCTACCGTCTTGGCCGTGCCGTTGATGCTGCGGATCGTCTCGACGCCCAGCACCGCATGCAGACCGGGCCAGCAACTCAATGCCTCCAACGCGGCCGCTCCAGTGCTGACGAACACCCGGCGACGGACAAGACGACCATGACCATCATCGAACTCGTCCAGAACAGCCCGGCCCGCCTTACCTCGATCCTCACAGGCGCTGGTGAAGTATTTGTCCACTGCCTGATGTGCCTGACGGTGGTTGCCCTTCAGGGCCAATAGGTAATCAGCCCCTTGATCAAGGATCTTCTGCGCGATTGACGTTTGGCACCTCATGGCATCCAGCGTCACGATGCTGTTCTTGACCACCAATTGCTCGAGCAACGCTGGAATGGCGGTGATCTCGTTGGACTTGCTGTCCACGCAGCATTGACCCAGGACCAAGCCCTGCTCGCTCGCCCACGCACTGACCAGATGCAGCGGATTTTGCTCGCGGCCAGGGTCGAACGAGCGTCGGACGGTCTTGCCCTCGATCGCCACCACCTCACGGTCGAAGTCGCGCACGAGCGTGCCGACCCAGGACAGGAACGCCGCCTTGAACGTCACAGGGTCGATCAGCATGAACACGCGCCGGAGCGTGTCGTGCGACGGGATACCGTTCGGCAAATCGGGAAAGGTCTTCAACCAAGGCAGCTTATTGCGGCCATACAGCGCGATGTCGTCCCAGCTTTCCGCGCACGGCACGCGATCACCGCGCAGACGGCGATGACCAGGATGTCTGTCAGCCGGTGCTCGACTTTGCCGCAGCAACGAGGATCTTCGACGTCATCCAGAAGGTCCAGCAATCGATCCAACGCCAACGGGATGTCCCTTCTTCCAGAAGGGATTGTCTTCAATCACCAGAAATCAAAGTAAAAGACTGCCGGCGCGGTTAACCCGCCAAATCTACGCTGAAATCTCATGCGTTGCCCCTGCGACATAGGCGAAAGACGCACCCTCATGGCGAGAGGTGAAGACTGCCTTGGCAATCGCCAACGCTGCGGAAGGAAAGGGGCAAACTCGGACGTCATGCAGCCGCACCTACGTCAGCTTTTGGGAGCGCGACAATGCCCTTGAAACGACCTGGATGGGGTCGAAGGCGACCATTCCGCCATCGATCAGAGACAGGTTCTTAAGGGAAGCCATCCAAGGGGCTTCCCTTGGCGGAGTTTGAGGCAGCGCCTCAACCTTGCTTCCTGAACACCGCATCGTACGCCGCCACCGCCGCCACCCCCCGCGCCCCCACTTCCTCGGCCCCCATCCCCGCCTGGTAGAGGCTCGACCCCAGCCCGAACACCCGCACCCCCACCGCCGCGTACCCCGCGAACTGCGCGTCCGCCACGCCCCCCACCGCCCCGAGCACGGCGTCTCGCGGCAGCACGGCGCGCATCGCCGCGATCCCCCCCGCCCCGAGCACCGACGCCGGGAAGAACTTCAGCCCCGACGCCCCGGCCGCGAGCGCCGCGAACGCCTCGCTCGGCGTGAACACCCCCGGCAGGCTGACCATGCCCAGCGCCGCCGCCCGCCCGATCACCGCCGCGTCCGTGT
>JBPBQE010000259.1:0-3666 GCA_050954595.1 Janthinobacterium lividum
TCCCATGTGCGAACCGCCGAGCGTTCCCGCTCGGACCACGGCACTATGGGCGCCTGACGCCTCGGGCCGCGATTACCCGATGTCCACACATGCAACAAAGTCATGTGGCACCGTACACGATCGTCGGTGGCGTGCCGGCAAAACCGATCCGCCCGCGATTCGACGAAGATCTCTCCGCCCGACTCCTGCGCTGCCGCTGGTGGGACTACGCGCCAACCGCGCTGTGGGCGTTCGACTTTAGGGATCCCCACGGGTTTTGCGCCCGGCTCGAGGATGCTGTTGCGGCCGGTCTCGTCGAGCCGTTCGCACCAAGGCGGACCCGCGCCGAGGATCTGCTGGCATCGTTGGCCTCCTAGCGTTTTAGCTGGCCGGTCCGAGCTTAGCGACTTCCTGCCAGAACCCGGCCTTGCGGCCATAGGACGCCCGAAGCGTCCGCTCAAATTCGGCATGGCTCGGGAATTTTCCAAACTCCGTGACGCGTGCCGCTGCATGCCGACAAGCCTCGAGTTGCCGCGCGGCATGCTTGAAGCGAGCGGTGCGCGTCATCCGCAGCGTGAAGACGATGGTACACCGCCGTAGCACCATCGCGGCGAGCGGGTAGCGATCGTCGAGCGCATCCGCCGCTGCCGTTAGCGCTTCGTGCGCATCACCGTTCAATGCCTGGAAACGGCCGAGCACCAACTCGCTGGCACGCCGCAAATCGGGCCAGGCAATCAGGAATGCCAACGCCTGATGCATGTCGGCGAATTTCGACGCATGGGCCAGCGCCTGCTGCTCGACATCGAAATCATCGAAATCCGGCAACTTGCGCAGATAGGCCCGCAGCTGCGAGGCATCCAGCGTCGATCGGAACTGCTGCCAGCGAAATGCCTGCGCTTCATCCCCACGGTTCAACGCTTCGAGCAATTCGAGACGGATGTCGCCCCACTCGGCCGGCGCCTGAGCCCGTTGCTTTACCTCGACGGCTTCCACCGCCAGCCAGGCGTCGTCCGCCCGTCCGGCATCGAGCAATCGCCGCGCGATGGCGGCAGCCACCGGTGCCGTGCGCCGCGTCGCGACGTCGATCTGCGCGATGTAGTCGTCCACATCGTCGAGCGCGTCGGCGATCTGCAGCAACACGCGCGTGACCACCCGGCGCCGATACCGCGATCGCGTCTCCCCCGCGTGAGCCGGCGTGGCACTTGGTTCGGACTGCCACTCCAGCATCAATGCCTTGACGGTACCCAAGCCGGGTCGCCCGAGGGATGGCGCCAGGGTCGGGATCAGATCGTCCCAGACTCCATGGCCGTCGCTGGACAGCACGCGCACCGCGAGGCTGGCGAGCTCCTCGGGATGCACCCCTGCCCGCTCCGCCAACGGACCGAGATCGCGGACGGCAGCGTGAAAGGCCTCGGCCAAATGACCGCTGCCATCGTCGCTTCGCCCGAGCACGCCCTGCCCGCAGCCGACCAGCCGCCACAGCAGGTCGAACGCCTCGCGCGGGTCGGCCGGGGCGATCAACTCGAGAATCGCCTCTCGTTGCACCGTCAGATCGGCTACGAACGGCTTGATCTTCTGCCAGCCAAGCCGCGTCTTCGCGCCGGCGATGCTCGTGAGCCGTTTCAACACCGCCCGCGCCGCGTCGGCCGCACCGGCATTGCCGGCCAGCGCGAGCCGGAGGCGGCGTTGCGCCGGCGCGTTACCCTTGCTGATCACCATCAGCAAGGCGGCAAGCTGCGGCGCGCCGAGCGTTTCGAGATTGGCCGCGTTGAGCGTCTTACCCGATGGCATGGCAGCCCGGCACGATACTGCGTCGAAACTCGCCGGGATCGACAAGAAGGGAGGATGGGAGTGGCATCGTCAGACGCCGGCGGCAGCGAGAGCTCATCCGCCTGGACTATAGCAGCTCAGATCGGTGCGTAGAATGCGATGCCTTCGGCCACGAGGTCGGCACGGGTCGACAGGATGGAGGCTCGTTCACCTGTGCTCTGGGTAAAAAGATGGGTTCCGTGAACGGTGTCGAAGAAGCGGAATACGGCGGTGTCGCCAGCTTGCGGCACCGAGTCTTCGTAAAAGGCGACGCCTTCGTATTTCATGCCGGAGGACGGTGAGGTCAGTAGCGAGTCCCGCTCGTCGGCGCTGGCGGTATAGAAATGTGTGCCGTCGGCCAGGTCGAAGAACCGGAACACCGCCTGGCTCGACGGCGTTGCATCGGACGTATCGTAGCCGCGCAGACCGACGCCTTCGTAGGACAGGTCGGCGCGCCCGGCCGTCAGGCTCGCTGCCTCGGTGGCGCTGGCGGTGAAGAAGTGCGTGCCGTCGTTCTTGTCGAAGAAGCGATGGATCGCCACCTGATCCAACCCGGTGGACGACACCGTGCTCATACCCAAGCCCGTGTTGACGCTGGCCGAACTGATGCCCGGCGAGATCGCGGTCGGCGACGTGACGCTTGCCGGGGTCGGGCTCAGCGAGATCGTGGTCCAGTCGCCCCAGTATGTGCCGTTATAGGCACGGACGGTCACGTCGTCGGAGATGGTCGAGGCGCCGCGATTGAACGTGATCTGCGAGAGCGATGCTGCCGAGACGGCCGTCGCGGCCGATGTCGCGACCGCCGAGGTGCCACCGACGGTGAACGAGTCGGTCAATGCGGTCGTGTAGGCCTGAAACATCGTCACCGCCTTGCCTACCGGGTCGGATGCGGCAAAGACTTGCGCCAGGTTTGCCGTGGCGCCGGCAGCGACGTTCAGCGTCGTCGTCACCGTCGTAACCACCGGGGTATCGAGCCGAAGAATCACCACCGAGTTGGCCGACACCCCGGCCCATTCCTGCGACGCCGTATGAGCCGCTTGGACGATGATGTCGTTCGCCGATCCGTCATTGGCGCCGTTGCGGATGTTGCCTTGAGCGTCGACGACGGTGACGTTGTCGATCAGCTTGGCGGTGCTGCCGAAGCCGGAGACGCAGGTGGTGATGTGTCCCTTGGGCCGAGGTGATGAAGCCGATCATGTCGCCGGTGCGCACGTTAGAGGCTCAGTCGCCGCCCGACCCCGACGTGCCATCATAAGCGATCGACCATTCGCCGTTGACGGCGCCCGCCATGTTGACGGCGCTCTGCACCGGCAGCGAGGCTCCGGCTTCGGCCGAGATCGTGCTGGCTAGCACCCAACAGCCGTTCCGGTTGCACGCCGCACCGACAAAGGTCTGTGCGACGGCGGCGATGGAGAACGGCGTGGCCTGGGCAGGAACCGGGCCGCCGAAGCCGGGGATCGTGGCGACCGTCAGAGAGCCGAGATAGCCGGACGCATCGTGCTGGGCAAGGGAGATCGGGTCCGCAGCGTATTTGGTTGCCATGTTGACGTCGCCGGTGCCGAACAGCGACAGGTGAGTGACGTCGCCCACACTGGTCGATGCGGTGTAGGTCAGCTGGTCGAGGAAGCCGTAGGTGGCGTTGCTGAACCGGCCGCTGCTCGCGATGAAGCTGAACACGATGCCTGCGCCGCGCGCATCGCCGCCCAGGGCACTGAAGCCCAGCGTGTGACCGCCGCCGGTGAAGCTGCCCGTCGTTCCGCTGGCGCCAGCGACGTATTCATTTCGATCGTACCCGTTCAACACGAGATAAGCTGAGCCGGACTGCCCGGACAGCGTCATGCGCTGAGAAATCCGGACGTTTCCGGCAGAATTCAGGAC
>JBPBQE010000130.1:0-3660 GCA_050954595.1 Janthinobacterium lividum
GCCGGGTCATCCATATCACCGGGAATCGCCTCGACCTGAGCCGGCAGGGCGCTGAAAATCGCTCCTTCGTTTGCCGCAGCCCCGTCCAACGCGGCGCGTAGCCGAACTCGCGCTTCCGCGGCATCGGCGGCACGGACCAGGCAGCCAATGCGTGCCGCTGGATGACGGTGCAGCCAATGCAGGACGAGATGCGAGCCGACGAAACCGGTCGCGCCGGTGAGAAGAAGATCCATAGGATGTATCCTGTCGGGTCAGCTGAGAGCGGGAGCAATATTGCGATCGCGGCGAAATGCAGCCCGGCGGCGAGGAGGACCATCGCGTGCCAGACGGCGTTGTGAAACAGTAGCCGGCCATGAGCTTGGAGGGCCGTGCCGATCGAGTAAATGATCCCGCCGCCGACGAATAGCAGGAAGGAGATCATGCCGACTGCGGCCATCAAGGGGAACAGCATGGCGAGGATCAATCGATATTGCACTAAACTAAATCTATTTATATGAGAATTTTTGACCATACTTGTTTTGGGCTAGACTTATTTGGGCTGGCAATTTTATTTAAATAAATCTTATACTGCTTTAGCAAAACATGCCATGCAATGAATGACTTTACGTGATGACGAGCAATTCAGGTGCCGCCGTCACTGCACCGACTAACGATACTCTAATGATGAAACGTCAACGGGTGCTGGCGGCGTTCGGCGAATTCGCGATGCGTTCCGAGGGCCTCGACGAGGTGCTTACGGAAGCGTGTCGACTCGTGGGCGAGGCGACTGGCACAGGCCGCGCAAAGGTCCTCGAGATACAGGAAGGTCGGCAGGAGTTGCTCGTTCGCGCGGGCGTTGGCTGGGCTCCAGACGTCGTGGGCAAAGTTCGCCTGCAGATGACCGACCGCTCCTCCGAGACCTACGCCATAAAGGCTGCCGTGCCGGTCGTCTCGCAAGATATCGCAAAGGACGACAGGTTCGAGGTTCCGCTTTTCATGAAGCAGGCCGGGGTCGTCGCACTCGTCAATGTTCCGATCTTCGTTCCGGGCCAGCGTCCCTACGGCATCCTTCAGGTCGACGACACCAGGCCGCGTGCATTCGGCGACGATGAAGTGGAGTTCCTGCGCACCTATGCGATGATCCTCGGCCCGGTCATCGATCGCCTGCATCTGGTTGAAAAGCGCGCAAAAGATCAAAAACAACTAAGAACCATTGCGGCGCGCCACAGCCTCTTGCTCGGAAGCTGGGCACAGGCGATGTGGGAAACTAATGCTGACGGTGTCGTCGTTGCCGACAGCCCAAGCTGGCGTGCTCATACCGGCCAGACCCTAGACGAGTGGCTCGGCTATGGTTGGCTGAACGCGATCCATCCGGACGACCGCGCCCAGGCCGAGCGGCAATGGCGCGATGCGATCGAAGCTTGTGGGCTCGTCGATGCCGAGTTCCGCCTTCGTGTCCCCGAGGGGGGTTGGCGCTGGACCAATGTTCGCGCCGTTCCCGTGCTCGATGGGAAAGGAAGCATCCAGAAATGGGCCGTGATGAACATCGACATCGACGCCCGCAAGCGCGCTGAGACGGCGTTGCGTGAGAGCGAGGAGAGGCTGCGGCAATTCGGCGAGGCGTCGCAGGACGTGCTGTGGATCCGCGACAGCGACACGCTGAAATGGACCTATCTTACCCCCGCTTTCGAGGAGATATACGGGCTGAGCCGCGAGGAGGCGCTCAAGGGAGACAACTTCCATACTTGGGCCGAGCTCATCGTCGAGGAGGATCGCGATCATGCCATGGCGAGCATCGGCCGGGTCGGTCAAGGCGAGACCCTGACGTTCGAGTATCGTGTCCGCAGGCCGGTCGATGGCGAGGTGCGATGGTTGCGCGACAATGATTTTCCAATGCTTGGGCATGACGGCCGGGTCGAGCATATCGGCGGCATCGGCCAGGATGTCACCGAACTCAAGCGGATCGAGGAGGCTCTGCGGGACAGCGAGGTCCGGTTGCGTGTCCTGATGGAGGGCGTGCCGCAACTCATCTGGCGGGCGCGGGATGACGGGCTGTGGACTTGGGCCAGCCCGCAATGGCTGGACTACACCGGGCAGAGCCAGGAAGCGAGCCTAGGCTGGGGGTGGTTGGAGACGGTCCATCCAGACGACCACGCCGCTGCCAAGCAGGCCTGGCACGAGGCGCGGTTGCACGGTCGGCTGGACGTGGAATACCGGATACGCCGGGTCACCGATAGCGCATGGCGCTGGCACCAGACCCGATCTGTTCCAGTCCGAGCTGCTCCTGGACCTGACGGGGCAGAGGGCATCATTCTGGAGTGGCTGGGCACGACGACGGACATCGAGGACCTAAAGCATCTGCAGGGCCAGCAGCAGGTGATGGTGGCGGAACTTCAGCACCGCACCCGCAATCTATTAGTGTCCGTCCGGAATCATTTTATTCAATCTCAACCGGATGCAACCGGCCGACATTTCAGCAGGAACGAACAACCCGCCGTTTATAGGGAAGTTGAGTGGTAGACGCTCCGGTTCCCGTCCTCTTCCAACGCGTTGTCATTGGCTAAAATGATCTCGGACGGACACTTAGGGGTGGTCCGCAACGTGGCGCGGCGCTCCATTGAGCCCTCGGCCGGACGGGACGAGTACGATGCTCGCCTTGCTGCCCTCGGCCGGGTGCAGGGATTCTTGTCTCGCTCGACCTTCTACATGGTGCCTCTATCCGAACTCGTGACGGCGGAGCTGAAGGCCGTGGGAAACGAAGCCTCCAGCAAAGTCGTCGTGGCTGGGCCGCCAGTGGAACTGCCTGGTGAGGGCGTCCAGACCATCGCCCTCGCGCTGCACGAGCTTGCGACCAATGCGGTGAAATACGGCGCGATCGCCCAGCCCAGTGGCCGGATCTCGGTCACATGGCACGTAGTGGCCGGCGACGCGCCGGGGGGAGAGCGTTTAGTAATCGAGTGGCGCGAAAGCGGGGTAACAATGCCAGCTGGGCCGCCATCGCGCCGCGGCTACGGCAGCGAACTCATCACGAAGGCGTTGCCTTATCAGCTGAATGCGGAAACCTTGCTCGAGTTTAGCGACGACGGCGTGCACTGCCGTATTGCTCTTCCAGCGAGCGCATTCAGCGTCGCTCCTGCGGAGTAGCGCCATGTCCGAAGCAACCCTGACCCAACTCGGCAGCCTGCGGGGCCGCCGCATCCTGGTGGTCGAGGATGAGTATATGATCGCGCAGGAGATCGCGGACGAGCTTTGGACTGTGGGAGCCGAAACGCTGGGCCCGGTGGCACGCATCGACGACGCTCTGGGATTGATCGAAATCGAGGAAACGATAGATGCCGCGTTGCTGGACGTGAACCTGGGGAGCGCGGCGGTCTGGCCGGTGGTGGACTCGCTGTTGGCTTACCGCGTGCCAGTAGTGTTGGCCACCGGGTATGACGCTAGCGCGATCCCCGCTGCCTACGCCCACCTGCCACGCTGCGAGAAGCCAATGGCCGCGTCGGATCTTGTCCGTGCCCTCGCCCAAGTCTTGGTTCCTTTAGCTCGTCACTGAAATCGAAATCCTCGGTCAAAGCAAAGCATCAAAATCTCTGAGAACGTTTCGCATACCTTGCGTCCGAGACGGCCAAATCTGAACTATTTGAGCTTCAGCCGAGGATGTCACAAATTTTGTAAAATTCGATG
>JBPBQE010000522.1:0-3654 GCA_050954595.1 Janthinobacterium lividum
TGGCCGATACCGGACCGTCCGCATCGGAGATCACTGTCTCGGAGAGCAGACATTATGAAGCGGTGTTGCAAGCCGATTTAGCTTCACGCACTACGCAGGATTTTGCCCCGCTTGCCGCAGCAGGATCGTACGCGTGGCGTCGTCGGCCGGGTAGAAACACTCTAGCGCGAGTTCCGATAGCGTGACGTCGACAGGCGTCCCGAACACCGTCGTCGTGCTGTTGAACGATAGCGGGGTCGGCAAGCCTGGCGCGCAAAGCCGCAACGGCACCGCGATCCCGCTGAAATTAGCCGGGGGTGTCGGACTTGCGGTGAATGGGTAGGATGACAGCTCGGATTTCAGCGAGCGCAGGGTGACGTCGCCGGAATTGTCGATCTGCTGTTGCAGGCGGGTCAGCAGATGGTGTCGCCACTGGCCCAAATTGGCGATGCGCGGTGCCAGTCCTAACGGGTGCAGGCTCAACCGCAGCACATTCACGGGGTTCCAGCAGTTGCGCGGCGATGCCGGCCAGCAATGGAGGCACGGCCGAGTTGTTTGCGAGCAGCGTCCAAGTGCCGGTCGATCGCCAGCGCCGGGAACGGGGCATGCGCCGCCCGAACGGCATCGACGGTGCGGCGGGCCACCGTCATCTCGGGGGCGTCGAGCGGGCGCTCGGAGTAGGTATAGGCTTCGAATTGTCCTTGGCCAAAGTTACGCGCTCTGGTGCGAAACGGACTCCGACGCCCATCCCATTTTCCTCGAGCATATGCACGCCCGCTCGCTCGAGAGCGTGGCGGATCGCGGTCAGCGTGGTCTCACGCGGATGAACAGTTTCGTTCTCGATCATGTTCAGCGTCGCCGCCGAAATTGAGGCCCGGTGCGCAAGCGTCGACTGAGTCCACTTGAGCAGCCCACGCCCGGCACGGATTTGTGCAGTTGTGATCATCCAGATGCAGACTAGCCTAAACTTTAGAATTTCTAAACTTTCGTGTTGACTGCCCGCGATGAAAACCGCCATACCCCGCGTCGACGGGCCGGTTCTGCTGGATTATCTGTGAAATAGCTCCAGCAACTACTTTCATGACCGTCATACTATTCGACGCGAGCCGAAGCTTGAGGGTTATCTGCCAAACGCATCTCGGCGCGACAGCGCACGACTGCATTGCCCGGAAACGGGCGTTCCCCTCGGCACGACCATGTTCGCGTCATCGTAAGTGCCTTGGCCCGGGCGGGCCGGAGATCGACGGTTATCGTGTCGCGGGTTCGAGCCCCGTCGGTGTCGTGAGGCATCGTAGCTCAGCTGGTAGAGTGTTACGTCGACGACCACACGACCGCCCTGATGATTGAGAGAGGAGATGACTATGAAACGATTTATACGATTGCATCGCGGCACCATCGGCTCCGGCATCTCCGGTTTCGGCATTATTCGCCGACTGCAACATACAGTGCAGGCATGAGCAGAATTACAGACATCACTCCGGCGGGCCGGATCACGAGGGTTACCAGGTCGCCAGGGGTTCGATTCCCCTCCGCCTAACAGGCGGACGCACCCCTCGTCACAGCATGCCCGCCGGTCCAAGCGACACGAGGCGGGTAATGAAGAACTATCTTTCGATTTTTTCGCACCGGGTTGCGGCCATTACGCCGCAGCTTCGCCCGATCTTTGGCACCGTGCCGAACAGCGCGGGCGGGCACACCTTCCCCATCGACGATTGGATGCGGCTGGATCGCTTCCTTATCCTCGGGTCCGAGGGGGGCAGCTACTATGCGAGCGAAGCCCCGCTCACCCGCGAGAACGCCCAGGCCGTGCAGCGCGCCATCGCCGCCGATGGGGAGCGTGCGGTCGCACGGATCGTCGCCATCAGCCAGAGCGGGCGAGCCCCGAAGACCGACCCGGCGCTGTTCGCGCTGGCGCTCGCCGCGTCGACCGAAGACCTCGGCACGCGTCGGGCTGCATTGGCGGCGCTGCCGCTGGTCGCCCGGACGGGGACGCATCTGTTCCAGTTCGCCGGCTTCGTCGAGAGCGCGCGGGGGTGGGGTCGATCTCTGCGCCGGGCTGTGGGTGCGTGGTATGACGCGCAGCCGGTGGATCGGCTTGCCTACCAGTTGGTGAAGTATCGCCAGCGGGGCGGCTGGTCGCACCGCGATCTGCTGCGGCTGTCGCACCCCGCGGTCACCGACCCGGTTCGGGCGGCGATGTTCGAATGGGTGTGTCGCCGGACGGAGAGCGAGAAGCTACCCGCGCTGGTGCAGGCTGCGATCGAACTCGGCCGGGCGACCGATGGCGAGTCCGCTTCGGCGCTGATCCGTGCGCACGACCTACCGCGCGAGGCGGTGCCGACGGCACTGCTAAACGACCCGGCGGTTTGGGCTGCGCTGCTCGAGCGCATGCCGCTGACGGCGCTGGTGCGCTCGCTGGCCAAGCTGACGGCGGTGGGTGTACTGCGCCCGCTCGGCGACCACTTGCCGCTGGTGCTGTCCGCGCTTGGTGACGCGGACCGCCTCGCCCGCGCGCGGCTGCACCCGCTGGCGATCCTCATGGCGCTGCGAACTTATGCGCAGGGAAGCGGGGACCGCGGGGCGCTGCAGTGGGAGCCGGTGCAGGCGGTGGTCGATGCCCTGAATGCGGCGTTCTACACCGCGTTCCGAACCGTCGAACCCACGGGCAAGCGGCTGCTGCTGGCGCTGGACGTGTCGGGGTCGATGGGAGCGGGCGGGGTCGCCGGATCGTCGTTGACGCCGCGGGAGGCGTCGGCGGCGCTGGCGCTGATGGCGGCGGCCACCGAGCCCCAGACCCACATCGTGGGGTTCGGGGCGTCGATGGTGAAGCTACCGCTGTCGCCGTCGATGCGGTTGGACGACGCGGTGCGTGCCGTGTCGGGCCTGCCGTTCGGCGCGACCGATTGCGCGCAGCCGATGCTGTATGCGCTGGAGCGGGGCATCTCGGCCGACGCGTTCGTCGTCTATACCGACAGCGAAACGTGGGTCGGGCCGATCCACCCGGTGCAGGCGCTGCGCCAGTATCGCGAGCGGACCGGCATTGCCGCCAAGCTGGTGGTGGTGGGGCTGATCTCGAACGGGTTCAGCATCGCCGACCCCGACGATGCCGGGATGCTGGACGTGGTCGGGTTCGACACCGCCGCACCGGCTGCGATCGCGGACTTCATCCGCGGGACTTGATCTTTTCGGCAGCCGTAACCTGGCTGCCGAAACTCTCTAATCTAAAATGAAAGGAGGCGGCCATGCGTCGCCCGACTGCCGACGAAACCCGTGCCCGTGAGCTTGCAACCGCCGCGGGCGTGGACCCCGACGCCCGTATGCCGCGCCCCGGCGAGACCGAGGGCGGCCGCGGCTGGCCCGCCTGGTGCAATTTCCGCGATGCCGCCAAAGCGGAACGGACGGACATGCAGCTTGTCGCGGTCGAACTGCCGGAACAGCCGGTGGCCTATCGCGATGCCGCCCTGACCGTCTTCGGCACCCACGAAGCAGCGACCTTGGGGCAGATGCGCAACTGCATGGCCGTCGGCAACGTCATCGGCGGTGTCGTGTGCGCCGACGGGCATCTCGGCTACGCGCAGCCCGTCGGCGGCGTGATCGCTTACGAGCGGCAGATCAGCATCTCCGGCGTCGGGTTCGACATCGGGTGCGGCAATATGGCGGTTCGGCTGGATACGC
>JBPBQE010000067.1:0-3653 GCA_050954595.1 Janthinobacterium lividum
GTGGTCTCCCCGATCCGGGCGGTAACGACACAGCAGTCTGACACGCAGCGATAGCCGGTTCAGGCATAGGAGGCTCGAAGGCGTAGCGCTCGATCGCTCTATGGTTGAGCATCGCCGTTCTCGCGAAGATGACGATCACTGCAAGTTGGGGGTCGTGAGCATGGTTGCGCGCACTGCACGTGCTGGTGCTGAGGACGGGCGCGCGCTATCCGCCGCCTATGTTTGCACATACCCTCCAGCCTCTGGTCGATCGCCTCTGTCTTCGCTCGGTACTGAACCAAGAAGAACAGCAAGCCATCCTCGCCCTTCCGACGGAATCCGAGCACGTGCTTGGCCGCCATGATCTGGTCTCGTTGGGAGAACAAACCCAGTCATCCTACCTGGTAGTATCTGGCATTATCGGTCGGTTTTCGCAGATGCGCGATGGGGTGCGCCAAATCGTTGCGCTCCATATCCCTGGCGATATGGCCGATCTATGTTCGGTTGCGTTGCCAAAAACGTCCTGGGCATTCCATGCGCTGGCGCCGTCGTTGTTGATGGGTGTACGTCACGCTGATCTCATAGCGATCGCCGACCACTATCCGAACATCGCGATGGCGTTTTGGCGGGATTGCGTTGCCGATATGGCGGTGATGTCCGAATGGATCGTAAGCGTCGCACGCCGGTCCTCAGAGGCAAAACTAGCGCATCTGCTGTGCGAACTGCACTGCCGTTACAAGCAAGCCGGTCTGCTGGCTAGCGATGGCTCATATGCTCTCCCGGTCACGCAGGCTCAGATCGCAGAGATTCTCGGAATCACAGCGATCCATGTGAACCGCATGGTGCGATCATTGCGCGAAAGCGGTCTCGCCACGATTGCAAGATCAACGATCACAATTATCGACCTGCCGGGGCTGACAAGGCTGGCAGAATTCAACGCGGCGTATCTGCACCTGGGTGAGCAAGCGGCCTGATCGCTACCGCTTCCCGGCTATAGCGGCCGACGTCATAGATGTCGCATATACGCTGAAAAGGACCAGATGCCGTTCGTCGGACACTGTGACGTTCAAGTCGTGCCCATCCACTAACGCCTGCGCCTCGTGCTGTAGGATTTCACCAGCAAATTCGACGGCGAGACGATGGGCTTGTTCATGGTTTGCCAGTTCGTGTCCGATGCACTCTTCGGAACACGAAAGGTGATTGCAGTCGAAATGATAGGTCGGCATCGTCCCTCTTTCGCTTGCATATTACTCCTTGTAAGCGCTGTACACCACGCCACAGCACCTAAGGGCAATTACTTGTTTTTTATTGGTGTTAAATGAGCGCTAAATAGCTTGTTCATTTCAAACATCGTGGCGGACTTTTTCCCAAATACCTTCTCTAGCTTATCGTCGGCAATGATATTACGTTTATCCTTCGGGTCTTGAAGGTCGTGCTTCTTTATATATTCCCAGACCTTGCTAACAACCTCGCTGCGCGGAAGATCTTTCTTACCTACGATCGCTGCTAACTCTGCAGATGGGGTTACCGGTGCGGTGAGGCCACCCCGCGCGCCGCCGGCCGGCTTGCCAGTCGCCTTGACCTTTTTCTCAGCGGCAGCAGTCTCATCTTCGCCACGCTTTTGTGCCGATCGTGCCATTGCTCGTTTCCTCACCCGCCTGTTGAATCCATTGCCATAACGAGCATGGGGTCGACCAGTTCACTTTGCTCCCCAGCTATGCTGGCTTCCGTCAGAGCGGCGCCGCGACAGCCTCGGACACCTCGACCGCTTGGACAACCATATTGTCTGAAGGCGAGACTATTTCGCTGCCGGTACGTTGGGCGGCTCCAGAGAGGGAGAAGATCATGAAGATGTATATGATGGCGGCAGCAGCCGCGATGCTCGTAACCACAGGCGCCAGCGCGGGATCACACAATCCGGCGGTGAAAGACCCGACCGCAGTGACGACCCAGCTCGCTGCTAAGGGCCGCAACTCGTTCACCGAGTCTCAGGCGCAGGGTCGGATTGCCAAGGCTGGCTATGCCAATGTCAGCAAGCTGATGAAGAACGAGAACGGCGTGTGGCAGGGCACCGCCACGAAGGGTGGTGCCAAGGTCAACGTCGCGCTTGATTACAAGGGCAACGTCACCACCCATTGATCCTAATGTTCTTGGAGAACACTTATGCCGAAGACCATCACACGCCTGTTTGACAATTATTCCGATGCAACCGGCGCCGTGCGCGAACTGGAAGCGCTGGGCATCCCCCACAGCGATATCAGCATTGTCGCCAACAACGTTCATGGCGAGCATGGTGGCGTCGAGCATGACGGTGTCAACGACGATGGCGACGTCAGCCGCGGCACCTCCACAGGCGCTCTTCTTGGTGGAGCTGGTGGCCTGCTCGCAGGGCTCGGCCTACTCGCCATTCCCGGCCTTGGCCCGATCGTGGCAGCTGGTTGGCTCGCTGCTACGGCTGTGGGCGCAGGCATCGGGGCCGCGGGCGGCGCTGCTACGGGCAGCATCGTAGGCGCCCTCAAGAACGCCGGTCACACCGACGAAGAGGCGGATGTTTACTCCGAAGGCGTTCGCCGCGGCGGCACACTGGTCAGCGCCAAGGTCGTAGACGCGGACATTGTCCGAGCAGAGGCGGTCCTTGATCGCAGCAACTCTGTGGACGCGGCCACCCGCGGCGCTGCTTACCGCAAAACCGGTTGGGATCGCTTTGATGAAGCCGCGCCCGCCTATACAGCCGACGAAATCGAGCGTGAGCGCTCGGGCTATGGGGTAACGACGCGCTACTGAGCCTATGGGCGGCGTGTTTTCCGGCACGTCGCCCGATTTTATCTGATCGGCAAGATAGTAGGTTCGCAATGCCGAGCGGGGCTCGCCCGGAGGTGCGCATCGATGAAAACGTTAGGTTTGGCGCTGGCCTGCATGTCCTAGCGGGAACCTCGTCGGAGGCGCTTGCCGAAGAGGCACAGCGCATGCTGAGAGGTGGCAGCTTACCAACTATGCAAGTCGTCTCGCCGGACGACCTTTGCTGATTGTGACCTAAGACGACGGTTTGCTTCTGATAGCGTGATGCGCTTGTAGAAGCGCCGATGCCGGTAGACGCCGCGTGGCTCACGCATTTTCACTTTGCGACCGATCACAGTACTCTGATCGCCGGATCGGGCTTCAAAGGCCGTACTGAACTGGCTTGCGCAGCTCACCGCCTTGCCGTCTCCGCGACCGGACCGCTAGTTGACGGCATAGAATTAAAGGGAAATTATGCAGGTTTCGGACGCGCATAAAGCCAAACATAGCAATAAATTCGAGGCTTCACTCGCTGCCGGCTCATTGGCAGGTATGGTCGGTGGGCTTGCTGCATCTTGGCTTATGGTAGAGTTTCAGCATCGGATCTGGCGGGCACCGAAAGGCGACGGTGGTGAATCCTCCACAACCAAGCTTGCCCGGCGCTTGAATGCGTTTCGCAGTGGACACCGGCTGACGGACAAGCAGGCGGAGACCGCCGGCACCTTCGTCCACTATGCGCTCGGCGCTGGTCTCGGGCTCATCTATGGCGCCGGGGCCAGTTCCAAACCAGCAATCGCATCGGGGGCGGGGCTGCCGTTTGGCGTCGTAACAGAGATGGTGTTTGATCAGGCTCTCGTGCCAGCGCTCGGTTTGAGCAACCCTTTCTGGAAATGTCC
>JBPBQE010000013.1:0-3644 GCA_050954595.1 Janthinobacterium lividum
AATCGATGCTGATGGTTACGCACAACATTGAGGAGGCCGTGCTGATGTGCGACCGCATCCTGGTGTTCAGCAGCAATCCCGGGCGCGTGGCGACCGAGTTGCGCGTCAAGTTTCCGCACCCGCGCAACCGGCTCGACCCGGCGTTCCGCAAGGTTGTCGATGACATCTACGCCGTCATGACCCGGCGCCCGGTGCCACGCACCACGACGGCGCTGTCGGCGACGGAGGCTGTGCGTATCCATCCGGTATCGTCCAACCTGCTCGCCGGCTTGCTCGAAGTGCTGGCTGGTGCGCCGTACAACGGCCGTGCCGACCTGCCCGCACTGGCCGGGCCGCTGCAGCTCGAGCTGGATGACCTGCTGCCGATCGGCGACGGGTTGCAGCTGCTCGGCATGGGGGTGCTCGAGGAAGGCGACCTGCGGATCACGGAAAGCGGCCGCGCGTTCGTGGATGCGGATACCGACGACCGGAAGCAGATTTTCGCCGCCGCATTGCGGGCGAACGTGCCGTTGGCGGCGCAGATCCGCCGGGTGCTGGACGACCGGCCGGGTCATCGGGCGTCGGCGGTACGGTTCCGCGACGAGCTGGAAGACACGATGTCGCCGGATTATGCCGACGAGACATTGCTGGCGGTGATCAGCTGGGGCCGGTTTGCCGAGCTGTATTCGTATGACGAAGAGGCGGACCAGTTCTTCCTCGACGACGAGGAGTGACGCTATGATTGACCGCCGCACCTTGCTGGCCGCCGCTGCCGCCAGTCCGTTGCTCTACACGCGTGCTTTCGGTGAAACGCCGAAGGACACGATCGTCATGGCCAAGCGGATCGATGACATCATCAGTCTCGATCCGCAGGAAGCCTTCGAATATTCGGGCTCCGAGATCACGGGCAACATCTACGACAAGCTTGTCACGCCGGACGATGCCGAGCCGACCAAGATCGTGCCGACGCTGGCCGAGAGCTGGACGACCAGCGCGGACGGCAAGAGCTGGACCTTCACCATGCGCGCCGACCGCAAATTCGCCAGCGGTGCAACGGTGACGGCCGACGACGCGGCGTTCAGCCTGCAGCGCGCCGTCATCATGAACAAGTCGCCGGGCTTCATCATCGCGCAGCTCGGCTTCGACAAGGACAACGTCACGCAGCGCATCCGGGCAATCGATCCGCGGACGCTGCAGATCGACGTTCCGGAACAGCAGGCGCCGACGTTCCTGCTGTATTGCCTGAGCGCGGCCGTGGGCGGCGTGGTCGAGAAGAAACTGGCGCTCGAGCACGAGCAGAACGGCGATCTGGGCAATGCGTGGCTGCGCGCGAACAGTGCCGGGTCGGGCCCGTATATGCTGCGCACCGCGCGAGCCAGCGAGCTCGTGGCACTGGACGCAAATCCGAACTATCCACAGGCGCTGCCGGTCAAGCGGATCATCATCCGGCATGTCGCCGATCCGTCGGTGCAGCTGCTGTTGGTGCAACGGGGCGACGCGGACGTTGCGCGCGATCTGCTGCCTGAACAGCTTGCCATTGCACGGGCGAATACCGGCATGACGGTCGATTCCCGACCGAAAGCCAGCCTGATGTATATCTCGATGAACGTGGCGCATCCGGCGCTGGCCAAGCCACAAGTGCGCGACGCGATCCGCTGGGCGATCGACTACGCGGCGATCGAGCAGAACCTCGTCAAAGACACGTTCCGGGTGCATCAGGCGTTTTTGCCAGGCGGCTTTCCGGCAGCGCTGGACGAGAACCCGTTCCGGGCCGACCCGGCCAAGGCAAAGGCGCTACTCGCGGAGGCGGGATTTCCGAATGGGCTGGAGCTGACGTTCGACCACGCGTCCAGTTCGCCGCGGGCGGAGATCGCACAAGCGTTGCAGGCGCAATTGGCTCTGGTCGGTATCAAGCTGACGCTGCTGGCAGGCGAAGGCCGGCAAGTGCTAACCCGAATCCGGGCACGTCAGCATCAGCTTGCGATTGCGCTGTGGGGATCTGACTATTTCGACCCGAACAGCAATGCCCAGACATTCTGCGAAAATACCGACAACTCCGACGCTTCGAAAAATCGAACGACGGCCTGGCAGACGAGTTGGCGAGACGAGGAGTTGACGGCGGAGAGCCTTGCCGCGGTACGGGAGTTGGACCCTGGCAAGCGCGTCGCGATGTATCAGAACATGCAGCGTCAGCTACAGCAGCGCGGCCCGTTCGCGATCATGCTGCAGGAAGTCGGCAGCGTGGTGATGCGCAAGCCGGCCGCCGGGTTGGTCCAGGGTCCCCTCTCCGATCGAACGATCTACAGGAACATGACCAAGAGCTGACCTAGTGCAGCGAGAGGGATGGAAAGCCGAATTTCAGCAAAGGTGATGCAAGCTGTCCCGGTTGCACGGCGCTCGACGGCGGTGGCGGTAGTGCGCAAAGCCCGCTGCGGCTCCGCGTCAGACGACGTCGGCGAGCGAATGGGGACCGGCAGGGCGCCAGCACGGTCGCATCTCGCGTGACCAGGACACCTCCAGCTAATACGTCTCGCATCTCACGCCCCTGACCTGACTGCATGGTTGACGGTATCCAAGCGGGCGTCCTCGTGCTCGTCTAACCGGCGTCGCCGAGCGTCGGAAATGCGTCGGTTGGTGAATTACAGTCTGCAGAATGGACGTTAACGCCGGGTTAAAGCAGGGCGTTGCCTATTGCAGCGCCGACCGCACCGGCGCTGAACCCGATCGTTGTCACGATCGCTGCCAATCTGCCGCGCATCGCCGGTGTCGTCGCTGAAGCTTGGCCCCGTGCCTGGTTGGCGACCAGCGCCGTTTGCGTTCCCATGTCGAGCAACGTCATGGCTGCATAGAGGACAGGTCCCGCCCCGCTGGCCACCGTTGCGGAAACGCCGGCCAACAGCACCGAGCACAAGCCGACATTCGCAATGCGAGCCGCAGGATATCTCTTGCACGCCCATCCTGCCCCAAGCGCGGCACAGGCGCCCAGCGACGCAATGATGCCCATCGGCGACGAGGTAAACCCATCGTTGGCGGCGACGATCCTGGGGAAGACGGCCCAGCCAAGATTGAACGACGCGAAGACGACCGCCTGCTGTAGCGCGGCGCGGCGCAGGGCTGGCTCGCGATGCCACAAGGTCCAGCAGCTCGGGAGCGGCGCGGCATCGCTTTCCCACGTATGGCGATCGACCCGCAATGCCGCGATCGCCGCGACGATGCCGCATGTGCAGATCAAGCCTGCATCGAGCATGAACATGGTCCGCCATCCGATGGCAGCCGATGCGACGGGAACCAGGGCGCGTGCGGCAACGATCCCGATCAGGCCGCTCGCGATGACTCCGCCGATCACCGGCCCCCGAGCCCGGGAGGAGACCGCGCTGGTCGCACATGCCAGCAGCCGTTGCGTCAGCGAGCAACCGATGCCGATCAGCACACAGTCCAGTGCGATCAACGGGACAGCCGGCGCGACCGCAGCAATACCGAGCCCGACCGCAAGCAGCAGCGCATGGAGGCCGAGGCCATTCGCGGTCGTGAGGTCGCGCGCCAAACCAGCGAGCAACGCGACGCCGATGGCATAGCCCGCCAATGTCGCACTCGGCATCAAGCTCGCCCATACCGAAGGCCCGAACTCCAGCCGCACCGTGGAAGCCACGGCCTGTGCCCAATAC
>JBPBQE010000075.1:0-3643 GCA_050954595.1 Janthinobacterium lividum
GGATCAGTCACGATAAAATCGTTCATGGATCGCGACAAGATAACGCTCAGCACTTAAGCCATTCGCTGCAGTTTTACAACAATCTTTCAAAGCAACGACCAGTTGATCAGGCGGCTTTGGAGGGCGTGACCAGGGAGGTCAACGTTTGTAGGCCCTTGCGCGGTTGATTGTTTAGGCACGCGATGGTGGCCCCAGTGAGGCACCAGCAGTCTCGCTCCTGAAATATCAACACGCTTTCAGCATTTTCCGAGCCGGTCGGCCCGGATGTCGCTCTAGCCGGTGGTTTCCTGAATCAACACGGGGCGAGCACCGGCCCCATCGTCAGTCTCGCCGTCGGTCAGGATGCGCCAAGTGCCGCTGACGAGGATCTCGCACGGCCGGAAGCGCGCCTTGTACGCCATCTTGCGGCTTTCCGGCACCCAGTAGCCCAGATAGACATATGGCAGGCCTTCCTCGCGGGCGCGGTCGATCAGCCAGAGGATCGAGTAGGTGCCAAGCGACTGGCGGTCCAACTCCGGCGCGAAAAAACTGTAAACGGCGGAGAGACCATCGCCGAGGCGGTCGGTCAGGCAAGCGCCGATCAAGCGGTCGTCCATCCGAAACTCGGTGATGAACGTGTCGATCGGCGTATCTTCGACCATGGCGCGGAAGTCATAGAAACTCATGGTCGCCATGTCGCCATTGCCGTGGCGGCGCTGCTGGTAGCGTTGGAACAGCTGGAACTGCTCCGCTGTGGCACGGGCCGGCACGTCGGACGTGGTGACGGCGTGGTTGTAGCGAATGATCCGGCGCAGGCCGCGGTCCGGCTCGAACGAGGCAACGGGAATTCGGATCGGCACGCATGCCTGACAGTTGGGACACACCGGGGCGTAGGCGATGTTGTGGCTACGGCGGAACCCGGCACGCGACAGGCGGTCGTGCAGACGCTCGGCCTCGGGCCCGGTGATCTCCGTGACGACTTTGCGTTCGGTCCGGCCCGCCACGTAAGGGCAGGGCAGGGGCGCCGTCGTGTAGAAGAATTGCGGCCGTCGCGGTGGCTTATACGTCATGCACTCAGCGTTCCTCGCCGCATGTTCCCGAAAGCCGGAGTCTTGGTCAACGTCCTATCGTTCATGGATGGAGTTCGACCGTGCCGTTCACCGCCTCCGGGGCGGCTCCGAGCCGGATCGGCACGCCGTCGCGCCAGCGCTGCAGCGTGATCGCGGCGTCGGTGCTGAACGGGTTGCCGGTCTCGCCGGGAGCGAGGCCGAACAGGCTGGCGTCGAGATCGGCCAGGTCATAGACACCGCGATAGGCCGGCCCATGCAGCGACGCATAGCCCGGTGCCCGCATGGCGCCGCGGAAGACGGTGCCATCATCGCCGGGCTGCGGGATGGACCAAGTCGCGGCGGCACCGACGCCCGGCAAGTTGCCGAGCAGCGGGTGCGCAAAGATCGCCTGGTGGACGTTGCCCCATTCCCCGTGCTCCCAACCCGGCGGCAGGGCAGAAGCCGTCTCGGACAGGCTGCGACTGAGCAGCGGCGTGCAATCGCCGTTGCACAGCACGGCGCCACCGCGGACCAAGGCCTGACCGACGAGGTCGGTAGTGGGGATGCCCGGGGAGCTTCGGGAACCATCGGGGGTGCCGAGGTCGGAAAGCAGATCGGTGCGGAAACGGCGGATCCAGGCGTTGAAGATCAGCGGCTGCGGCAAGTCCATCCGCATCGCTCCATCCCAGCCGCGGAGCAGCGTGAGGACGCGCCGGCTGCCCTCGTCGAGCGGCGCGGTCGCCAGCATGGCGGGCAGGACCTCGCGCGCGAAATCGCTGACGACGTCGACCTGCATGGCGGCGAAGCTGCCGCGGTCGTGTTTCGGCTGGCCGTCGAGCATCGTGCGGATGCGGCGGGCACGCCAGTCGCCGAATTGCTCGGCGCCCATGAACACCGGGAAGTTGGGCGGGGCGACGGGCTCGTTGGCGTTGACGATGCGGCCGCTTTTCGGCGCGACGATGTGCGGCAGGTCGAGGCCGCCGGCGAAACCGGTCCAATCGTGCAGACCGCTGGCCCCGTCGGACGGCACGCTGCCGTCGCCGCCGCGGCGGCGGGGGACGCGGCCGGTGGTGTATTGGGCGATGCCGGCGCGGTCGGCCACCAGCAGGTTCTGCACCGGCGCGGTGATTGCCGCACCGGCAATTCCGGCTTCGGCGACGACGGTGGCCCGGTTCAGCGCCAGCAGGCCAGCGGCGGAGGTGTCGGGCACCATTAGGCTCGCCATCGAGACGGCCAGGGTTTGAGGCGATCCCGGGTCCAAGTCGCTGAGCACCGGGCCATGCCGGGTCTCGCGGACGATGAGGATGTCATCCGGGGCGCCACGGACGGCGATGCGTTCCTCGCGGGTGATGAAGGGTTTGGGCCCATCGGGCGTCGCGTAGTTGCCGTTGGCAGTGGGGGTCTCGACAAAGACGTCCTGTGTGTCGGCGCCGGTGGTGGTGAAGGTCCAGGCGAGGGTGGCGTTACGGCCGATGACCAGGAACGGCACGCCAGGAGCAAAGGCGCCGGCCAGGGTATGACCCGGCGTGTCGATGCGAGCGAGATACCAGATGGCCGGGAAACTCAGGCCGAGATGCGGGTCGCCGGCCAGCAACGGGGCGCCGGTGGTGCTGTGGGCGCCATCGACGGCCCATTCGTTGCTGGCCTCGGTCGGCAAGGTGAACGGGGCGGGGAAGGAGGGGATCAGGCTGGCCAGTCGGGAGGACGGGGCGAGCGAGGCATCCGGGCGGGCCGTGCCGGGCCAGCTGGGCCAGAGCGCGCGTTGCACGGCCGGGCTGAGCTTGGGGGCGAGTTCGGCCCGGTTCAGCTCGGTGCGCCAGTTGCCGGCCAGGTACTGGGCCATGGTCTTGCCCCATAGCAGCGAGTCGATCGAGGTCCATGGCTCCGGAGCGCCGAGGAGGATGAACTCCGGCGCCGCGAACCGGCCGCGCTGGGCGAGGTAGGCGTTCACGCCGACGGCGTAGGCGTCGAGCATGGCGTGGGCGGCCGGGTCGAGCCCGGCGAGTTCCGCCTCGGCGCGGCGGCGCAGGCCGAGGGTACGGTTGGTGCGGTCCAGGCGGAGGGTGATGGCACCGGCCAACTCCGACAGCCGGCCGGAGGCGGCGCGGCGCATCAGCTCCATCTGGAACATGCGGTCGCGGGCGTGCATGTAGCCGATGGCGGTGGCGGCATCGGTCTCGAACGCGGCCTTGATCCAGGGGATGCCATCGGGATCAAGCTGGATGGTGACAGGCCCGGAGAGGCCGGCCAGTCGCACATCGTCATCGCTCGCTGGCGTGGACCACCATAGCGCCAGCGCCACCACGCCCGCGGCAAGCCCGATCAGGGCCACGACCCCGGCGAGAAGGCGGCCTCCCCATCGCAGGATCGAGCGCAACGCCGAAGCGCCCCGCCGCGCCGGGGACCCGGCCCCGGACTCGGGCGTCAATGGTGGCGCGGCGTCTTGAGGATGGTGGCACGGTCGGTGCTGGGGATCATCACCGACGTGTTGCGGCTACCGCGCCCGACGCTCACCTGCACGGAGCAGCCCGCCGGCCCCGAGGCCCACACCGCGCGCCAGAGCCCGGCGAGGTCAGGAACTTCGGTGCCATTGATCGCCAGGATGCGGTCACCGG
>JBPBQE010000164.1:0-3638 GCA_050954595.1 Janthinobacterium lividum
GACGTGCAAGGCGTGTCCAAGCGTTTCGGCGGCCTGGTGGCGGTCAACGACGTCTCGTTCAGCGTGCAGAAAGGCGACCTCGTCAGCATCATCGGCCCCAACGGCGCCGGCAAAACGACGTTGTTCAACCTGCTGACCGGCCAGCTTGTCCCTAGTGCCGGCCAAGTGATCTTCGAAGGGCAGGACATCGGTGCGCTGTCGCCCAATCGCCGCGCGCGTCTGGGCCTGGGCCGCACCTTTCAGATCTCGCAGACGCTGACGTCACTGACGGTGATCGAGAACGCCATGGTCGGCGCCTTCTTGCACCATCGCGGCTTGAAGGCGGCGGCGCGGCGCGCGGAAGAGGTGTTGCATCTGGTGGGCCTGTCCGCCCGGGCCGGCGTTCGCGCCGGCATCCTGACGCTGAGCGAACGCCGGCGCCTGGAGGTCGCGCGTGCTCTCGCGCTGGATCCGCGCATCGTGTTGCTGGACGAGGTGATGGCCGGGCTGAACCCAACGGAAGTGGGTGAATTGGTCGAGTTGGTCGAACGGCTCAACGCGGAGGGTCACACGTTTCTCGTCATCGAGCACAACCTCAAGGTGGTGCGCCGCTTCTCCCGCCGGGTTCTGGTGATCGAGCGTGGCGCCAAGCTGGCGGAGGGAACGGCCGACGAGGTGCTGCGCGACCCCCGCGTGATCGAGGCCTATGTCGGCCGCCCCCGGGTGCGGGCATGACGGAGCCGATGCTCAGCGTCGACGGCGTCACGGCGGGCTATGGCGACGCGACCGTGTTGTTCGACGCCTGCTTCCATGTCCAACTCGGCGAGATCGTCGCCATCGTCGGCGCCAACGGCGCGGGTAAAACTACATTGCTCTCCACCATCGCCGGGCTGGTTCGGGCCAGGTCGGGGCGCATCCACTTCGATGGCCGCGACATTACCCAGCGCGCGGCCCATCTGCTGCCTGGCGACGGGCTCTCGATGGTGGCGGAAGGCGGGCGGCTGTTTCCATTCATGACGGTCGAGGAGAACCTGCTTCTCGGCGCCTTCTCCCCTGGCAGCCGCTCGCGCCTGGCCACCCGGCTGGAGCAGATGATGGACACCTTCCCGATCCTGCGCGAGCGGCGCGGCCAGGAAGCCGGCAAGCTGTCCGGCGGCGAACGTCAGATGTGCGCCATCGCGCGTGCGCTGATGTGTCACCCCCGGCTGCTAATGCTCGACGAGCCTTCCGTCGGGCTTTCGCCGCTGATGGTCGGCCGGGTCTTCGAGATCGTCGAGACGCTGGCACGGCACGACGGCCTGACAGTCGTCATCGTCGAGCAGAACGTCACGGAGGCGCTCGAGGTGGCCGACCGCGGCTACATCTTGGATCACGGCCACATCGTTCGCGGCGACACCGCGGCCGCGCTGTTGAGCGACCGCGACATCCAGGAAGCCTATATGGGGTTGTGAGCCTCACCCCACGAAGATCAGCTTCTTGCCCCGGTTCTCCCCGGCATAAAGCGCCTTGATCGCGCCCGCCGCGTGCTCGATGCCCTGCGAGACGTCTTCGTCGTAGACCAGCTTGCCAGCCTGATACCACTCTACCAGCGCCTGGTTCGCCGCCTCGAAGCGGGCGACGTAGTCGAACACCACGAACCCGCTCCAGACTAGGCGACGGGTCATGATCTCCCGCTCGTTGCGTGGACCCGTCGGCAACGGGGTCCATACCGCCGTCGAGGCGGTGCCGCACTGGACGATGCGCCCGGCAACCGCCATGCGGCGCAGCGCCGTATCGAGGATCGGTCCGCCGACATTGTCGAAGTACACGTTCAGCCCGGTCGGCGCCGCCGTATCCAACGCGGCGGCCCAGTCGGCCGTCTTGTAGTTCCAAGCGTCCGCGTAGCCGTATCGTTCGCGGCAAGCAGCGACCTTCTCGTCGTCGCCGGTGAGTCCCAGCGGCGTCGCACCCAGGTTCCGTGCGATCTGACCGACATAGGCCCCCACCGCGCCGCCAGCCGTCGACACCAGCACCGTATCGCCGGTCACCGGGCGCCCCAGCTCCGTTAATGCCAAGTAGGCCGTCAGCCCGTTGATCCCCAGCAGCCCGGCATAGGCCGAGAGCGGCACCTGCGCCGTCGCACGCTGCACGATCTTATCCGGCGTCACGACGGCGTAATCCTGCCAGCCGAACCAGCCATACAGATACTCGCCCTCGCGGACTTCCGCAGCCCGGCTCTGGACCACCACACCGACCGCCAGCGCCCGCATCGGGCTGCCGAGCGCCACCGGGGCAGAGTAGTTGGCCTCTGCCGCGGCCCAGCCGCGCTGCGCTGGATCGACCGAAAGGTAGAGGGTGCGGACCAGGAACTCGCCATCCGCCGGGTCGGGCCGGTCCGTCTCGTCGAGGGCGAAATCCTCCGGCTGCGGGATGCCGTTCGGGCGCCGGGCCAGCAGCACACGCCGGTTGCGGCGGGGTAGATCGTAGGCAGGGATGTGGGTAGGTCCGGTCATCGGGCGATGTCTCCTGGCGGGCCTTCTCTGGGCCGGTTGACGATTGCTGAAAGCACACAAAGCTTATAGTAAGCTAGTGATCATATGGCCGGTCCCCGGGCAAGTTGCCGAGATGGCGGCCGGGGCAAAGAGCCGAAAGCGGGAGAATGTCATGGATTTCCAGCTCACCGAGCAGCAGGTCGCCATCGACGAGGGCGTGCGAAAGGTCTGCTCCAATTTCAGCGATCAGTATTGGACGGACTGCGAAACAAACCTGCACTTCCCCGAGGAATACTACCAGGCGATGGCCGAAGGCGGCTGGCTGGGCATCACCATGCCGGAGGATGTCGGCGGCGCCGGTCTGGGTGTGACGGAAGCCGCCATCATGATGCATGCCGCGACCGCGTCCAACGGCGGCTACTCGGCGGCGTCGGCGATCCACATCAACATGTTCGGTCCGCACGCCGTGGTGGTGCACGGTACACCGGAACAAAGGCAGCGCTGGTTGCCGGCGCTGGTTTCCGGCAAGCAGAAGGCCTGCTTCGGGGTGACGGAGCCAGATGCCGGGCTGGATACCACGAGCATCAAGACCTTCGCCACCCGGACCAATGACGGCTACCGCGTGAAGGGCCGCAAGATGTGGACCTCCACCGGCCAAGTCGCCGACAAGATCCTGCTGCTGACGCGCACCACGCCCAAGAAGGATTGCAAGAAGCCGACCGACGGGATGACGCTGTTCTACACCGACCTGGACCGCGCCAAGGTCGAGGTGCGCCGCATCCACAAGATGGGCCGCAACGCCGTGGACTCGAATGCGGTCTTCATCGATGATCTGTTCGTTCCCGACGAGGACCGGATTGGCGAGGAAGGGTCCGGGTTCAAATACATCCTCGACAGCCTCAACCCCGAACGCATCCTGGTCGCCGCCGAAGCCATCGGGGTAGGCCGCGATGCGCTGCGACGGGCCAGCAACTATGCCAAGGAACGTACCGTCTTCGGTCGCCCGATCGGGCAGAACCAGGGCATCCAGCATCCGCTGGCCGAAAGCTGGACGCAGCTCGAAAGCGCCTACTGGATGGTGATGCGGGCCGCCTGGCTGTACGACAACGGCAAGTCCTGCGGCGCCGAAGCCAATGCTGCGAAATTCGTGGCCGGGCGCGCTTGTTTCGATACCGCCACCCGCGCGGT
>JBPBQE010000471.1:0-3629 GCA_050954595.1 Janthinobacterium lividum
TCTGTATGCGCCGGGTCGTTAGGCGCGGTGTTCTGCATCGAGGCCTCGCGGCTGGCCCGCAACGGTCGCGACTGGCACCACCTGATCGACCTCTGTGCCTTGGTCGGCACCTTGGTCGTCGATCCCGACGGCACCTACGACCCGCAGTTGGTAAACGATCGACTGCTGCTCGGCCTCAAGGGCACCATGTCGGAATACGAGCTGAGCCTGCTGCGGCAGCGTGGCCTGGCTGCACGGGATTCCAAGGCCAAGCGCGGTGAGCTGCGGTTCCGGCTCCCACCAGGGTTCTGCTGGAACGAACTGGGGCAGATCGAGATGGATCCCGACCAGCGGGTGGGCGATGCCATACGGCTGGTATTCGACAAGTTCCGGATGCTCGGGAGTGCACGTCAGGTCATGCTGTGGGCCCAGGACGCGGCCCTCAAGCTGCCAGTCGTGCGGCGCAATACGGCCGTGTGCAAGATCGAGTGGCGGCCTGCCGCCTACCACACCGTGCTCCAGATGCTGCGTCACCCCGTGTATGCAGGCGCCTACGTGTTCGGCCGAAAAACTCAGCGTACACGGATCGTAGAGGGTCGGGCCCGAAAGACCGACGGCCATTCCAAACCGATGTCGGCATGGAATGTGCTGCTCCGCGACCATCATCCGGAGTACATCGGCTGGGAGGAGTTCGAGGCGAACCAGCAGCTCATCTCGGAGAATGCGCATATGCAGAGACGCACCGACCGGAAGTCCGCCCGAGGCGGCAGGGCGTTGCTCACGGGCCTGATCCGATGCGGGCGCTGCGGGCGCACGATGCGGGTCCTGTATGGCTCGCAATCCGGGCATGCTCACCGTTACCAGTGTCGGGGGGATGACAGCCACGTTGGAGGCTGGCTCTGTATCGGCATTGGCGGGGTGCGGATCGACCGCGCGATCGCGGCCCAGATCGTCGAAGCCGTGTCGGATCACGCCATCGAGGCGGCGGTGCAGGCGGCTGGGCAATCCACCCGGGCCGATGAGGAGGTGCGACATGCGATCGGCCGGGAACTTGAGGAGGCACGGTACGAAGCCTCTCTCGCAGCACGACGCCACGAGGTGGTCGATCCAACCAAAAGGCTGGTCGCGCGGGAGTTGGAAAGTCGATGGAACGCAGCCTTGGAACGGGTTGCCGATCTCGAGGCCCGCATCGCCCGACACGACCAGGCAACGTCACGCCGGCCCGAGGTGAACACGGCTGCCCTGATGGCGCTGGCACACGATCTCCCGACGGTCTGGAACGCACCAGGCACCGATGCCAGGACCAAACAGCGCATCACCCACATCCTGATCCGCGAGGTGATCTTTGAGCTCGACGATGCCACCAACGAGGCCGTGGTGACGATTCACTGGACCGGCGGACGGCATACGGAGTTGCGGGTATCCCGGGTTCGAAGCGGGCGCTACCCCGAAGGACGTGGCGCCAACCCGGTCGATGCGATCCGGAAGATGAGCGCTTTATGGCCGGATCGGGAGATCGCGGTCACCCTGAACCGCATGCGGTGCAAGCCCGCCGATGGAAAGGCTTGGACGACGGTCCGTGTCAGGGAGATGCGCGATCAGCTCGGCGTACCGCCATTCTGCCCATCGGCACACGACGAGGCGACCATCAGCGCCGAGCGTGCCGCAACCGGGCTCGGCATCTGCGTCGGCTCCGTGCAGAAGCTGATCCGGGAAGGCGTGCTCCCGGCGACCCAGGTTCTGCCATCGGCGCCATGGCAGATACCAGTCGCAGCGCTCACCACCAGAGCAGTCGTCGAAGGGGTGCAGGCCATCATCGGCCGGCGTCCGAGCAACTACCGCATGATGCAAGGCGATAAGACACTCCGCCTGCCAGGTCTCTGAACGGAAGGATGCACAATGTCGCACGATTCCCCCGGCGTCCCCGAAAGACGAACAACGCCCCGCTATACGGATCAAGCGACAGCACCGTCTGCACTTGGGCGGCCAGTCCGTCGAAGCCGCGGCGCATGTCGGTGAACCCGCACGCCAGATACACCCGCGTGGCCAGCGCCGCCAGAATGCGCTGCAGCGCCGGGCCGTCGACGTCGGACCCGAACCGGAGCCGCACCCCGGACGGCAGCTCGACTTCGATCCCGCCAGGCATGGCGCTCGATGAGGCAACCGATGGCGGTGGTGCCGATGGTTCTGGCGGCGGCGGCGCGACATCGGGCTCGACCGAGCCCGGCAAAGCCGCTTGCGCATCTGGTTTGATCTCGACCGCGGCAAAGCTCGCCATGGCAGCCCGCAGCATCTGCTTACGCCATGTATAGATGAGGCTGGTGCAGATCTGATGTCGATCCGCCACGCCCTGCGCCGTCGTGCCTGCTGTCAAAGTCTCACGGATGATGGCCAGCTTGGCCGCCGAACTCCACCGTCGTCGACGCTCCAACCGGGCACGGACCTCGACCCGCTCTGGCAGCCCACTCTTACGACCGTCGTAAGACTGATCGTAAGAGCACTCGTTCACGTCCATCACGCACCGCCTCACCCAACACGGCACGCAGTCTGCTCAAACCAAGGCCGCGCCGGAATGTGGGCGTGGGCTTTCGCTTACGCTTGAGGTGCGGTTGCCGATGATCAAGATCGCGCCGTTCATTGTGACGCTGGATCATCAACCCGGGCCTTTGCTGGATAGTTCGCGGTTGCGGCAGCGGCTGGTGCCGAATCCGGTGCAGACGGACCTGTTTTCGTAAGGTCCGTCGTTCTGGCGCACCAAGTGGATTGGGACAGGTGGCGGGGGGCGGCTCGCAGGGTGTGCCTGGAGGGGGTGGCACCGGGGGAGGTTCGTTGGGCGGTGGGGGCGCCGGATGATCTGTTTGCCCAGGCGGGGGAGTATGCGGCTTTTGTTGAGGACCTGAAGGCGATCGTCGCTTTGGCCGCCTCGTTCCGCCGGGTTCAGGTGAGGCCGTAGAGGACCAGGGCGATGCCGAGCATGGAGACCAGGAAGACTACCGTGCGGACGCCGATGACGTTGAAGGCGTAGAGAAACGGGAAGGCCAAGCGGGCCCAGAAGTAGAGCTGCACGCCCCAGATGGTGGCCGGGCTATGACGGTTCAGCACATGGGCGATTAGCACGGCGGCGGCGAAGAAGGGGAAGGTCTGCATGTAGTTGGCGAAGGCGCGCTGGATGCGGCCGCCGATGCCGGTGGGTTCCTTCTTTTCGTCACGCGAGCTGAGACCGTAGCTCATGCCGAATTGCATGGTGGTGGCCTGGGCGCCGACCATGACGTGGACCAGGCCGAGGACGACGGCCCAGGTGAGGTAGAAGAGTTCGGTTGTCATGGGGTTCTCCTTGGTTGGGGGATGACGCCGGGGGTGCGGGACAGTTCCGTTACTCGGGGTCGAGCGCGCGGGTTTGGTGCCAGGCGCGGCGGGGCCGCGGGCGGAGACCGCCATCACCATCAATCTGCCGCTCTACCAGGTCCTGACCGAGCTGAAGGTCAGGGGGGTCCTAATGAATGCCCACTGCAAACGAACGCTCGGGCACGCTCCGCCGGCTGTCGCCACCGATAATCACCCTGCTTCCAACACCATGACGCCCGCGGCCCAGGCATCGGCGGAGGTGCGAAAGACCTCGGCAGAACGACGGACGACCCTGGCATCCTCAT
>JBPBQE010000189.1:0-3603 GCA_050954595.1 Janthinobacterium lividum
TGAACCCGTTTTGGGCCGCCGGTCTGGCTGTCCTCGTATCGTGCAGCATCGCCCGTGCTCAACCGCCCCTCGAGGAAACCGACACCGACGTGCGCACGCTGCGCGTCGGTATGCCGGCAACCGCGCTGCCCCCCAGCGGCTTTGCCGACCTGGCCTGCTCGGGCGGCGGCAAATCGCTCTCCGACTGGCAACAATGGCGCGAGTGCAAGCCGGAGGCATCCGGGTTGCGGGTAATCTCATTCCGCTACGGCGACAATCCCGAACACGAGACGGTAGTCGCCGGCCAGCCCGTGATGCTTTCCCTCGGGATCGCCGATGACGGCTACGTCCACACCATCACCATGCGGTCGGACCCGTCGGGCCGCGTGTTCGTCCGCAAGCGCGGCGTACATTTCGGCGAACGCGTGATGAGCCATTACGGCGACGATGGTTGGACCTGCAAGGATGGCGAGCCGGCCGTAGGCGAAGAGGCGGTCGGCAGCCTGTTCATCCGGCAGCATTGCGAGAAGACTTTCCGCGATCGTGCGCTGGTGGTCGACCGCGCTCTATTCCGCCGCACCGGCCAGTCGCAGGACAAGTTTGTCAGCGAAACCGTGTTCACCGTATCCTGGATCAAGCCGAATGCGCCTTAGTGTCGTTGCAGCCGGGCTGCTGCTCGTGACCGGGTCGTTCGCCCATGCCGCCGACCCGGCGGTCACGATCAAGGCCGCCTGGGCGCCGGCTGCCGATAAGGGCGCCGACACCAACCTCTACATGACGATCGAGAACCACGGCGCCGAAGACGCCATCACCCGCGTGCGGTGCGAGGCGGCGAACTTCACCGAATTGCGCATCGTCGATCGCGGTGAGGGCTTCCCGTCCGCGCGCGGGGTCAAGACCATTCCGATCGCGGCTGGGGGCGAGACGGCGCTGACGTCAGAAGGCTTCAACATCCGTCTGCTGCAACTGACCGGCCCGCTGGAGCCCGGCAACGCCTTCGATTGCTCGCTCCGTCTGCGCGGCGGCGGCCAGCCCAGGGTCGTCGTGACGGTCCGGTCGGCCGAAGCCAAGCCGGAGTAGTCCCTCAGCCGATCTGCCCGACTGCTTTCTCGAGTAGACCCCAGGCATCCGCGCCCAGCTTGGCTTTCCAGTCGGCGTAAAAACTCGTCTTGGCCAACGCCTTGCGGAAACTTGCCGTGTCGGTGGTGTTGAAGATCAGACCCTTGCCCTCGAGCACCTTCTGCACGTTGGCCGACGCCGTTGCATTGTCCGCCCGCTGCTGGATTGCTGCTGCGTTGAAGTGCTTCTGCATCACTGCCTGTAGCTCGGCCGGCACGCCAGCCCATACCCGCCGGCTGGCCAGCAGCCAGAAGCCGTCCCAGGCGTGGTTGGTTAGCGCGCAATATTTCTGCACTTCCCAGAACTTCGTCGCATCGATCAGTGCCAACGGGTTCTCCTGCCCATCGACGATCCGTGTCTGCAGCGCCGAATAGGCCTCGCTCAAGGAGATCGAGGTCGGCGCTGCACCGAGGGCTGCGAACATCGACACCCAGACCGGAACCACGGGAACCCGGATCTTGAAATTGCGCAGATCCTCCGGCGCCTTGATCTGCCGCGTGCTGGAGGTGATCTGCCGAAAGCCATTGTCCCAGGTGCGCTCGAATGGCACGAGGTTCGTCTTGGCGATTGCGGCCCGGATGTGGTCGCCCACCGCCCCGTCCATGGCCGGCCAGACCGTGTCGTAGCCGGAGAACACGAAGCCCACTCCGGTTAACGAGGTCGCCGGGATCAGCGTCGACAGCACCGTCCCCGGCATCGTCGCCATTTCCAGCGCCCCGGTCCGCAACTGGCCCAGCATGTCGGAATCCGAGCCGAGCTGATTGTTGGGGAACAGCCCAATGCTGAGCCGCCCGCCGGTCTCTTCCCCAATCGCGGTGATGGCCTCGCTCAGCCGCACGTTGACCGAGTGCGACGCTGGCAGATCGTTGCCGAGCTTGAGTTTCACCGGCGCTTGCGCCAGCACGGCCGGTGCGGCCAAACCCGAGCCGATTACCGCCGCACCCGCCACGAACGACCGCCGCCCGATCCGCTCCATCGTAATTCCCCCCATTTTGGGCAGTATTGCCTGCCTCGATCATTCCAGCTTACCGGGAGATCGGTGCTGCGACAGCCCCCATGGCCTCATCTGATGCGGCATCCTGCCCGGGCCCGACGCCGAGGTTCAGCAGGATGGACACGCGCAACAGATCCGCCGTCCGCGCTACGCCGAGCTTCGCCTTTAACGCAGTGCAGGCGTTGGCGACCGTCTTGTAGCCGAGGCACAACGTCGCGGCGATCTCCGACAGGCTACGCCCCGCCGCTAACAGCCGGACGATCTCCAACTCGCGCGTAGTCAGACGTGCCTGGGTCGGGGCCGGCGCGATCCGTTGCAGCGCGAGTTCCTGCGCGATCTCGTTCTCCACGTAGTGGCCGCCGCTGGCAATCCGCGTCACGGCGGCAATCAACTCGTCGGGCGGCGCGTTTTTGCTGAGGTAGCCACGCGCGCCCGCCTCAATGGCGCGCGTGGCGTAGATCGACTCGGCATGCATGCTCAACACCAGCACGCGCAGCCGGTCGTCTTCGACCAACATGCGGCGCAGCAGGTCGAGCCCACCGATGCCGGGCAGGTTGATGTCGAGCACGATCAGGTCGGGCCGGCTCGCGCGCATCGCCGCCAGAGCGCCCGCGGCATCGGCCGCCTCACTGACGTCGACCCGCCCATCGGCCGCCAGCAAGCCGCGCAGCCCGGCGCGCACGATCGCATGGTCGTCTACCAGCAGGACCTTCATGCCGGCAGCCGTGCATCGACGTACCAGCCGCGTCGCTGATCCCGCGCACCGATCGACAGCGTGCCGTCCAGCGCTGCCACCCGGTCCTGCATGAGCCCAAGACCGAAACCCGGTTGACCGCGCTCACCTAACCCTTCGCCGTCATCGCTGACGGTGATGGCCACGGCGCCGGACTGCTCGGAGACGACGATACCGATCCGGCCGGGTTGGCCATGCCGGATCGCGTTGACCACGGCTTCCTGCACGACGAGAAAGATCGTCTCCCGCCGCCGCTCGTCCAGGCCGGCCTCGTCCGCCCTGACGCGCAGGTCGAACTCGATGTTCGGGTTCCGGTCGCGCCAGAACCCCACCAACGCGTCCATCGCTGGCCGCAGCCCGGCCTCGGTCGGGCGCACCGGGCGCAGCCGGCCGAGCAACGATTTCACCGAACGCTGCATCTTCGCGGTGACGCTGCCGATGGTGCCGGCATGGGCGGCGATGCTGCTCACGCCAGCCTCGCCCGCCAGCCGCCCGATCGTGGCCGCGGTCAGGCTGACCGCGAACAGCGCCGGGCCGATATCGTCGTGCAGATCCCGTGCGAGTTCCGCCCGCTCCTCCTCCTGCAGCGCCAATACCTGGTCGGTGAGTCGCGCGTTGCGGCTCCGCGCCTCCTCCAGCAACCCGGCCATCCGGTTGAAGCCATCCACGATCGGCTGCAGATCGGACGCGCCGCCTTGCGCAATCCGCGCCGAGTAGTCGCCGGCCCCGACCAGCGTCAGCCCGGCCGCCACGCGCCCGATCGGACGCAGAGCCCGCT
>JBPBQE010000351.1:0-3564 GCA_050954595.1 Janthinobacterium lividum
CGTGGTAGTAGTCGGTGCCCAACCAGTTCCGCTGTTCCGCGCGCGACACGGCATAGGCGTCGATCCCGAGCACGCGGGACAGGCGCTCCGCCTCCCGCGCGCCCGCCTCGTAGGCCTCCGGCGTCGCTGCCCCGCTGAAGCGGCCGACGAGTTTGAAGTCGCAGTCGATCTTCTCCTCGGCGATGAAGCGATACAGATCCTCCCGCGCCGCCTTGCTTTCGGCCGAGATCGCGTCCGCACGCGCCTGCCCGAAGCGCCGCACCAACTGCGACTGGCTGGGGCGGACGTTACCGCTGGTGATCCCGCCGTTACGTGTCGATGCCCCCTCGCCCGGGCGCTGCTTGTCGAACACCTGCACGCTGCGGCCCGCCCGGGCCAGGGTGATCGCGGCCGACAGGCCGGTATAGCCCGCGCCGACGATGGCGACGTCGCAGGTCGGCAGCACCTCGTGCTGTGCGAGGGTGGTTGGCGACGCCTCGTTCCACCAATACGGTCGCGCTTCCATCATGCCTCAACTCCGATCCTGTCCCGCACTTCCGGCCACCAGTTGTAGGATGGTGGCAAATTCCGCTAGACCGGGTCGACGCTTAATGCCTGTGCAGCGTACAACGACCAATGCGGATCGGTCACGCTCGTCACCGCGCTGGCGCTCACCGGCTGCCACGACCGTAGAACACCGCCTCGCCGAGCTGTCCCAGCGCCTCCCACGGGCGCTGACGCGATGATTTCGACCCGGCATGATGCAACTGCACCGCGGGAACGCTAGGGTGGGAGCGAAGGAAATCGGCGATGCACGCCAGCTTGACCATATGATTGCCGGACCAAAGGTCGAGGTCGCCGTAGGTGTTGCGGCGGAGCGGGTCAGTGCTTCCGTCATCATCGTACCGCTCCATCTATCCTTCGGCCCGGAACGCGAGGCCTACGAGACAGTGTCGACCGAGGTCGTCCATACCGAATTGACCGCCATCCTGGCGGCAATGCTGGTCCATCGGCGCTTCTTCGTCAAATCCAAGTTGTTCGAATACCTACCGCGCGCGCCATCATTGGCCGATGCCATGACCGCGCTCCGCCATGCCTGCCCGGAAGTCTCAGCGGCGTGATCCACTATGTTCCTGCAACGCGGGACGGATCAGCGACGACACGCCCAGCCTCCAGCGTGTCGTTGAAGCCGTATTGCGAGACCACAATGAACAGCGCTGCGGATACACCCACAAGCTGTAGCTGCGCAGTCCGGCGGCTTTTTGTCGTAGCTCCCGCTCCAACCCGACCTGGGCGGAAAGGGCGAAAGCTAACGTCAGCTCCCCAAGCTGAAACCAGCCCTGACAAAGAAATCCAAATGGCTCGAGCATTCAGGTGCGTATAGCTTTCCCCTTCGATGCTGTGCTCGGACGAACTTGTTCGATTAGATCGGAGGTCAACGTGTCACTTGTTGTAAGCAGAGCTATGCGCACCGTCCCGAAACGGCTCAAACTATCCGCTCGAGATCATCAGCAAGGGTACTTCATGAACCAAACGATCCGCCAGGGCTTGGCATTAGCCTGCGTGCTGCTGCCGCTTCACGCCGTGGCGCAGACTCCGGCCAACATGGCCGCGCTGAAAGGCCTGGCCCCGGTCACCGCGCTGCCCTCGACCGCGCAGGGCCGGGCCGCCTTAGCCGCCAATCTCGCCGCCACCGGCGGCATACAGACCGGCACGATCCGGCAGCCGATCTTGCTGCCATTCGCCGAGCAGCAGCAACTGGCGCTCCGCGACGCCTTCATCACCGACGGCAACTATACCCAACTCGCCGACGGGCTCGGCACCACGCTCGCTGCCGCCTACCAGGCCCGCGCCCATTATCTGGACCGCGAGCGCTACACCAACGTGTCCGACGCCGTCGCCGACCTGATCGCCTACTCGAATGCGACCAGCGGCATGGATTCCAACTCGGGCAAATACTTCTTCGCCAACATGACCACCAACGGCAAAAATCCGGTCTCGACCGAAGCCGCCGATCTGCTCAAATCCATCGGCGGCATCGGCGACGTGTTCGGCGTCAGCTACGGCCGCCCCGCCGGCAGCCCCGGGGCCGATGCCTACGGCAACTCGCGTCCGTTCCAGACCGAGCCGATCGTCCTGCCGATCGTCGGCCCCGACTACTTCCACGTCCCGGCCGACAACCACGTCTATAACCGCGGCCCTGTCATGAACCTGATCGACAGCCCCTCCTACCCGAGCGGGCACACGACGTACGGGTACATGGGGTCGCTGGTCCTGGCGGTGCTGGTGCCGAGCCGATACCAGGAAATGGTGGTCCGCGGCGCCGAATACGGCAACGACCGCATCCTGTTGGGCGCCCACTACACGATGGATGTCCTCGGTGGCCGCACGCTCGCCATGCACGACTTGGCGCATCTGCTCGCCAACGACCCGGTCTATCTCGGCCGCAAGCTGCGCAACATCGCGGCCCCGAAAGTGTCGGGTCAGGCCCGCCCGCGCGCGGACACCATCACCGACTACTCGGCCGCCCTGACCGCCGCCCGCACCGACCTGGTGACGGCGCTGGAAGCCGGGTGCGCCGACAAGGTGGAGACCTGCGCCCGCGAAGACATCGGCCGCTTCAGTGACCCGGCCGCCAACGCCGCCTTCAACGCCGCCACCCAAACTTACGGACTGCCCGTCGTGCATCCGGAGATGGTCGGCAAGGTCGAGGATGTCGGCCAGGTCGCACCCGAAGCCGGCTATCTGCTGACAACGGCGTTCCCGCATCTGTCGCTCGAGCAAGCCAACCGCATCCTGACCGAAACCGAAGGACCCGGCGGCGGCTTCCTCAATGACGGCTCCGCCTTCGGGCTCTATTCCCGCCTCAACCTGTACGAGGCCGCGGGACGCGCTGCCGCATCGGCACCGAAGTAGCGCGATGGCACTCCCGGCACCGCGACGCACCAACATCCTTTTGCGAGCGTTTCGCGCGCTGATGCCGCACGATGAGCAATTCATCGAGCGGTTCAGCGAGCATTCCCGGCTGATCGTACCGGCCGCCGAGGAATTCCGTGCGCTGATGTCGGGCGATGGCAGGGCGCAGGAGCATGCGGCAGAGATCAATCGGCTCGAGGACGCGGCCGACCAGGTGACGCGCGCGACGGTGTTGGCGATCCACCGCACCTTCGTGACACCGTTTGACCGTTCGCAGATCCTCGATCTCATCACTGCCCTCGACGACACGCTGGACCTGATGAAGGACACCGGCCGCCGTATGATCCGCTACGGCGTCGTCTTCACACCGGAGATGCAGGGCATGGCCGATTGCGCCGTCCGCGCTTCGACCGTGATCCGCGACGCCATGCCGCTGCTGGGCGCGATCGATAAGAACGCGCAGAAGCTCAGCGAGATGTCGATCGAGGTGCGCCGAATCGAGGGAGAGGCCGACGAGCTGCTCGACCAAGGCCTGCGCAGCTTGTTCGCTGGCGACACGTCCGCTGGACATAAGCTGACCGTGGAGAAGGTCTACGATCTCGTTGAGGCTGTCGTCGACCGTTGCGAGGACATCGTCGACGTGATCGACGGCATCGTGGTCGAGCAGGT
>JBPBQE010000486.1:0-3561 GCA_050954595.1 Janthinobacterium lividum
CGACACGCCGAACGCCAACAGCCCGAACAGCAGTGTGACGCCCCGCCACCGCAGCGTGCCACGCAGGAAGCGCGTGTAGCCCCGCATCAGGGCGCCATTCTGCACCTCGTGGTGCCCGGTCGGCTTCATCAGATAGGCCGCCATCAGCGGCGTGATCAGCCGCGCCACCAGCAGCGACGCGATCACGGCAGCGGCCACCGTCAGCCCGAACTGCTTGAAATACTGCCCGGCGATGCCGCCCATGAAGCTGACCGGCGCGAACACCGCGACGATGGTGCAGGTGATCGCCATCACCGCCAGGCCGATCTCGTCGGCCGCCTCGATCGCCGCGTCATAGGGCCGCTTGCCCATGCGGATATGCCGCACGATGTTCTCGATCTCGACAATGGCGTCATCCACCAGGATGCCGGTCACCAGCGTGATCGCCAGCAGGCTGACGAAGTTCAGCGAGAACCCCATGATCTCCATGGCCGCGAAAGCCGGGATGATGGACAACGGCAGCGCCACCGCCGAGAGCAGCGTCGCCCGCCAGTCGCGCAGGAACAGCAGCACCACCAGCGTCGCCAGCACCGCGCCCTCGATAAGGCTGTGCATCGCGGACAGGAAGCTGCCGCGCGTCGCCCGCACCCCATCATCGATCAGCGTGAAGCTCGCTTCCGGATGCGCCGCCGCCAGCGTCTTCAGCTTGGTGGCCACGGCGTCGGCCACCGTGACGTCGCTGGCGCCTTTGGCCCGGTAGATCGCGAAGCTCACCACCGGCGTGGTGCCGTCCATCCGCGCGAATTTCCGCGGCTCCTCGTAGGTGTCTTCGACCGTGCCGAGATCGGACAATCGCACGGCGCGCCCGCCCGGCAACACGATCTGCGTCTGCTCCAGTTGTGCCAGCGTGCGTGCCCCGGCCAGCGTGCGGATCGTCTGCTCCTGTCCCCCCAGCTCGCCGCGGCCACCCGACATGTCCGCGCTCGTGGCCCGCAATTGCGCGTTCACCGCGCCCGCCGTGATGCCCAGCGACGCCATACGGTCCGGGTCCAGATTCACCCTCACTTCCCGCGTCACGCCGCCAATCCGCTCGACCCGGCCCACGCCCGCCACCCCCTGCAGGTCGCGCAGCACCACGTCGTCGACGAACCAGCTCAATTGCTCCAGCGTCATCGCCGGCGCCGTCACCGCGAAGGTCTGGATCGACTGCCCGACCACGTCGATCCGCTCGATGATCGGCTCGTCGATGCCGCGCGGCAGGTCCGTCCGGATCTTGGACACGGCGTCGCGCACGTCGTTCAGCGCCCGGTCGCTGCTGACCTCCAGCCGCAGCTCGATCACCGTCTGGCTGCTGCCATCGGTCACGGTGCTGGTCAGGTGCTTGACGCCGGTGACGTTGGCCACAGCGTCCTCGATCTTCTTGGTGACCTGCGTTTCCAGCTCCGCCGGCGCCGCACCCTGCTGCGTCACCGTGACCGCGACCACCGGAATATCGACGTTCGGCGCCCGGGTGATCGGCAGCATCCGAAAGCAGATGATCCCCACCAGCGTCAGCACCACGAACAGCACCAGCGGCGGAATCGGCTTGCGGATCGCCGCCCCGGAGATGTTCCACGCCATTATCGGGCGCCGCCGGCCGGCGCGGCCACGGGCGTCACCTTGTCACCCCCGCGCACGAACGTGCCCGACACCGACACGACGCTTTCACCGGCCGCCAGACCCTGACCGATCTCTGCCTGCAGCCCGTTGCGCAATTCCACCTGCACCGGCCGGGTCTCCACCACGCCGTCGCGCACGACCTGCACCACGGCCCCGCCGGGCTGGAACAGGATGGCCGAAAGCGGGGTCAGCACGCCTTGGCGCCGGGCCGTTTCCACGACCGCGCGCGCGAAGCTGCCGATCACCAGGCCGTCGTTCCCCTCCACCGCGACCCGCACCCGGCCCAGCCGGGTCGCCCGGTTCACCTCGGGCGACACCAGCCGCACCGTACCGCGCCGCGGCCCGCCGGCGGTTTCGACCTGGGCCGCCTGCCCGGTGCGCAGCTTGGCGAGTTGCAGCTCGGGGACGTCGGCCTCCAACTCGATCGCGCCATCCTGGATGATGCGGAACAGCGGATCGCCGGCACCGGCCACCACCGCACCCAACCGCGCCGTTCGCCGGCTGACGATCCCGGCCACCGGCGCGCGGATGTTGGTGCGCGCCAGCCGCACCTGCAGCTCTACCGCCTGCGCGCGCGCCAATGCCAGGTCCGCTTCGGCCCCGTGCAACGCGTTTTGGCTCGCCTCCGTGCGGGCCCCCATCATCGCGGCGCTCGCCTGCCGCTGCTCAAAGGTCTCGCGCGATGCGTTGCCGTTGGCCAACAACTCCCGCGTCCGCGCCAGCGCCAGGTCCACCTGCACGCGGTTGGCCTGGTTCTCGGTGATGGTCGATCGCGCTTGGGCAACCGCGGCTTCGGCACGCGACACCTGCGCGGCGTTCTGCGCCACCGAGGCGTCCAGCACCTCGCGCGACAACCGCGCCAGCACCTGGTTGGCCACGACCCGGTCACCCTCCTCAGCCAGCACCTCCGTGATCGCCAGCGCGTCGAGTTGCGGGCTCACCAACACCTCCTCGCGCGGCACCAGCGTTCCCGTCACCACCACGTTTTCCGCGATGCTGCCCTCGGTCGCGGTCACGACGCTGACGCTGGGCGCGTGCGGCGCTGCCGTCTGCGCCCGGGTCGTGTTGACGACCAGCAGCCCGAGAAGGGCGAGCATCGATGGCCGTAACCGGGTCAGCATCGGATGGGGCGGCGGGACGATGACGGTCGAGGTGGACATGGTTCATCCGATACGAACGGGGGTTCATGTGCGCCTGGCCGTTGGGACATCAAGCAAGCCGCGGCAGACAAGCGGCGAAGCCTGGACTAAGGCAACCCTTCCAAGGATCGGAGCCCGTCTATGGCCATGTCTCTATACCAAGCGTCGATTGCCCCCTGCCTACAATCGCTCACGGCCCTGTCCGGCATCCTGAACAAGGCGGAAGCCGACGCAGCAGATCGGAAAATCGACCCGGCGGTGCTGCTACAAGCCCGACTCTATCCCGACATGCTGCCGCTGGTGCGGCAGGTGCAGATCGCCACGGACGGCGCCAAGGTCGGCGGTGCGCGGCTGGCGGGGGCGGAATATCCCTCGTTCCCGGATGTGGAGACCAGCTTCGGCGAGCTTCAGGCCCGCGTCGCGCGCTGCATCGATTTCCTGAATTCGCTGGATCGCGAGGCCATCGACGCCGCCACCGATCGCCGCATCGAGTTCAGCGTCGCCAAGCGGGCGATGGCGATGATGGCGCCGGAATATATCTACGGCTGGATGCTACCGAACTTCTATTTCCATGTGACGACCGCATTTAACATCTTGCGTCACAATGGGCTGGGGGTCGGAAAGCGGGACTTCCTGGGTGAAGTCCCGCTTCTGGGTTAGGTGGCCTGGCTCGGCGTTTCCGCGCCGTGCCCGGCCTCCGCGTGCTCCTCGGCCACTGCGTCGGCCGAGGCCTCGTCTGCCGGAGCTTCGTCGGTAGTAGTCTCGTCGGCAGGCGTCTCGTCAG
>JBPBQE010000516.1:0-3560 GCA_050954595.1 Janthinobacterium lividum
TGCCGACGCTGTACGGGAAGGCGAAGCCGCTCTGGCGAATGGGAGTGGGGAAGAGTGCGCAGATAAGGCCGGCAATCAGCGAGTGGGTTACGCCGCACAGGGCGCCCACTGTCGCCAGCGACATGGCCAACCCGGCTGGGCTCGCCTCCAAGGTTGGGAGCTGGGTAAAGAACCACAGCGCGGAGGCGGCATTAAGTACGCCGGCAATGACAAGGAGGCGCGGCCAGCCGAGCACCTCTCGCAGAGCGCCCCAGGCCGGCATACTGAGCACGAACGCCGACACGCCGCAGATGTTGGCCGCGAACACGGCGTTGGTTGAGACGTGTCGGATGCCGATCAGGTAGGTCGGAAGCCATTGGAAGTAGATGGCCGGCGTCGTGGAGAAGATGAAGGTCAGGATGACGGCGAACACGCATTGCCAGCGGTAATCCTGCAAAACCATGGCGAGCGGAACGCGTGCGGAAAGCTGCCGCTCCTCGCGGACCTGTTCGAACATCGGCGATTCCGCCAAGTGCCGGCGCAGATAGGCGGCCAGCAACCCGGACAAGCCGCCAAAGATGAAGGGTAACCGCCAGGCAAGCGAAGCCCAGGCTGGATCGAGTTGGCCGGCGAAAACCTTGGCCAGGAACGCCATAGCCGCGCCCAGCAGCAGACCACAATTGACCATTCCAAGGAACAGGCCGCTAGCCAAGCCCAGCCTTCGAGGCGTGGCATGCTCGCAGATGAACACGGCGGCGCCGGGAAGCTCTCCACCCACCGCGCAGCCCTGCAGAATGCGAAGCAGCAGCAAGTTGGCCGGTGCCATCCAGCCAGCGACGGCGTAAGTCGGCAGCAAGCCCATGAGAAATGTCGGGATCGACATCAACAGAACAGTGAAGACGAACAACTTCTTGCGGCCGATCCGATCGGCGAAATGCGCGATCACCATGCCGGCGATCGGACGGACCAGGTAGCCGATGGCGAAGATACCGAACGCCTGAACCTGCGTCTTCCAGACGGAGTCGCCGGGTGGGAACAGCTCGGTGCTCAGCGCTGCGGCAACGAAGACGTAGACCTGGAAGTCGAAATATTCGAGCATTCCGCCGAGCGAGGCGAGCCCGACGTTCTGCAATTCCCTCACACCATTCCGGTTCAACGTTCCATCCCTTTCCGCCGTCGCTCTGATGGCTACGGTCACATGATCGTTGCCGGATCAGCGCCTGCCGGACGTCCAGCGATCCTCATCGGCTTGGACGGCTGGCAAGCCCGTCAACTCGTTATACTGCGCCATCGGCATCAGGCTGGCCGCTGCAGGATCGAGCGACCGCTCGCGATGAAGCGTTTCGAATAGCCGTTCCATGGCGGCGGTCGCGGCGAGCAGGGCGGCGATCGGGAACATGATGGCAGCCGCGCCAGCCGCCTGCGCCTCCGGCACTGTGAGCTTGGTGGTGCCTCCAGCCTGAGAGACATTGGCCAAATGCAGACCTGGAATGGCGCGGCATACCCGCCTGAGCAACTCCGGCGTGTCCGCCCCTTGCACGAACACCATGTCGACGCCCTCGGCCTGGTAGCGGCCGGCGCGATCGATGGCGGCCTCGACGCCCTCGACCGAGAGCGCATCGGTGCGGGCGCACAGCACGAGTGCCGGGTCGCGGCGGGCGTCCAGCGCCGCCCGCAGCTTAGCCAACTGATCGGCAATGGGGATGACGGCTTTGCCGGCCAGGTAGCCGCATCGCTTGGGTGTGACTTGGTCCTCGAGGAACAGCCCGGCGATCCCGGCGCGTTCGAACGCCTTGACCATCTGCGCAACATTATGGACGCCGCCGAAACCGGTATCGGCATCAGCCAGCACGGGAATTCCAGCGGCGGCGGCGATGCGCGCGTAGTGATCGGCGAAGTCCCGCATGCCGAGTTGGCCCATATCCGGTGCGCCGAGCAGCGTGCCAGTGGCTGCATTGCCCCCCGATGCCACGGCGTCGAAACCCGTGCGGGCCGCAAGGCGGGCTGATAGCGCGTCGTGCACACCTGGCAGAATTACGATCTCCGGCCGAGCCAACAGATGTCGCAGCTGCGTCCCGGGGTGGATCGGGCCAGAGCTCATGGGGCGGCTCGCAGCGTCTGCAGCCAGGGGCGTGCGACCTGCTCCGACCGCTCCCACTCAGCAATCGCATCGGCCTGCAGCAAGGTCATGCCGATCTCGTCCAAGCCGTCCAGTAGCGCGGTCTTGTCGGCGGCCCCGATCTCAAACGTCATGGCGAACCCGGGGCCGCTGACCCGCTGCGATGCAAGGTCCACCCGAAGGCGTATCGGTCCGGATGCGTCGCGCAACAGGGCGCGGAGTTGTTCGAGCGGTTCGGGCGAAGTGACAATCGGCAGAATACCATTGCGGATGCAGTTGTCACGGAACACCTCGCCGAAGCTGGCCGCGATGAGCACACGGATGCCGAACTCGTCCAACGCCCAGCACGCGTGCTCGCGTGTGCTGCCGCACCCGAAATTGGTTCCCGAGACAAGAATGCTGGTCCGTTCCCAGCCGGGCCGGCTGAGAACGAACGCCGGATCGCGCCGCCAGAGCGCGAAGAGGCCCGCGCCGTAATCGGGATCTATCCCGCGCATGAAAGCGGCCGGAAGCACCTGGTCGGTATCGATGTTGTCGCGGTCGAGCAGGGCGGCGACGGCATCGATCGGCTGGAACCGGCCCATCAGCTGAACGCCCGGCGGTCGACGATGTGGCCCGCCAGAGCGGCGGCGGCGGCGGTTTCCGGGCTGGCCAGATGCGTCATCACTCCCGCGCCCTGCCGCCCGGCGAAGTTGCGGTTGGTAGTCGAGACGACACGCTCGCCTGGCGCACCTTCCTCGCCGTTGACGCCCGCGCACATTGAGCAACCTGCCTCGCCCCATTCGAACCCGGCATCGCGGAAGATTCGATCTAGACCGATCCGTTCAGATTCCCGCTTGACCGAGGTGCTGCCGGGGACGACCACCGCGCGCACCGTGCTGGCGACGTGCCGGCCTTGCACCACCTTGGCGGCCGCCTGCAGGTCGGAGAGGCGGGCATTGGTGCAGGAACCGATGAACACGCGATGGATTGGCAGGCCGGCGATGGGCGTGCCGGGCTGCAGCTGCATGTAATCGATAGCCCGCCGCAACTCATCCTGCTGCGCTGGTGGCGCGAGCGCCGGGTCGGGGACGCGTCCAGACAGGCCGAGTACGTGCGACGGGTCGATCCCCCAGGTGATTTGCGGTTCGAGCGCGCTGCAATCGAGCCGGAGGTCTTGGTCGAAGGTCGCATCCTCGTCGGTGTGCAGGGCGTACCATTCGGCCACTGCGCGATCCCAGTCTCTGCCCTCCGGCGCGCAGACGCGGCCTTGCAGCCAGTCGGCGACGCTTGCATCCGGGGCGACGAGACCGGTCCGGCCGCCCAGCTCGGTCACCATGTTGCAAAGGGTCATGCGCCCTTCGACCGGCAACGCGCGGGCGATGGGTCCGGCGAACTCGACCGCGTGGCCGCGCGCCATGTCCGAGCCGAAATGGCCGATGACGAACAGGATGACGTCCTTCGCGGTCACGTCGGGTGCGAG
>JBPBQE010000246.1:0-3548 GCA_050954595.1 Janthinobacterium lividum
CGTCCTGCGAGCTGGTCGCGAGCGAGAACATGCCCGTGCTGCTGTCGGCGTCGATGCCGTCCGTGAACAGGGCGCTACCGGTGACCGTGACGCTGGTGCCCAGCGGCGAACGGGTCAGGGCGGCATTGGTAAAATTCAGGACGATGTTGCTGGCGCTGCCGAAGCTGATGAAGGGATTGGTCATGAATGGGTTAGCCGTTGTGGTCCCGAGCGCAATGTCAGAGATGCTGGCGATGGTGCCGTTCAGGCCGGCGAAGCTGCCCTTCGCGTTGCCGACCAGCGCGCTGCCGTTGGTGCCGTAGCCGTTCCCAGTGCCGCCGAAGACCTCGCCAAAGTCGAGGCCGGTTGCGGTTCCTGCGGTGCCGTCGACGTAGCTGCCGCTGAACGAGGCCAGCGAGAAGGAGCCGCTGATCGGTGCGGCGGAAGCTGCGCCGATGGAAGCAACGGTGACGACGGCGGCGAGAAGAGCGTTTTTAATCATGACAATGTCTTTCTGTAAAACCTATGATTGTATTAGCAACCTCCGTGCCACCTAAAATACACCAGCAAAATCAGATATTTGTACGCAATCGAAGAATTTATGTCTCAATAGTTGTAAAACATTCTGACAAAGACACCCTAGGTCAGGTGTGAGCCTGCTGACGCGTTCAATGCATCAGCAACGACCTCTTCCACCCGATAGGCAAGAATTCCACCCTGGCTGGATGGTCTCGAATACCTCACAGCGGAAGGCGCAGACGATCATCCTGACGGCGATGGTCGGCGATTATCGAGATTGGTGGCTCACGGTTGACTGCGGCCCGTGCGGTGCTCGGGATATCCCGCTTGCGACGCTTCTGCCCGATCAGACAATCAGCCATGTGCTGCGTCGGCTCCGCTGCAGGTCATGTCGGGGTGAGGTTGCCAGCGCGGCAATATCCAATGGCTTGCCGGACTGGCGTGGGCGCACGATCCGGGTTTGGGGGCCGGGAAGTCCTAGGTAAGATTAATTCCCCAACACGACATCGTTATCCATCCCGGCGCCCCACAGTGGGCGGCAGGCGACAGGGAGTCATAACTGAGTCGCAGGACTCAACATGATCTTGGACGAGTACTCGAGTTTTTGACGAAGCGAGAAGCCGCAGAGCGTGCGCGCATTTCGCGCAGGATGCTCGATAAGCAACTCCGTCTTGGAGTTCATCCGACAGTCGTCCGGATCGGCCGCTCTACGCGCATCCGATCCAACAGGTTCGAGGAATGGCTGGAACGCAAGGCCACTCGCATGCCGTTAGCGTGCGATTTTGAACAAATGGTCAGATGATCTCTCAATCACGGATTGGTGCGATGCAGCATGTGTTAAATTTTGATCTGCCCAATACTAGTAGGCTTACTCTTGTGACTGATCGTGAGCCAAGCCGCAGAATGTTTCCTCCCAAACTTCGCGACCTTCTTCGGGAGGTCGCCTTTCTTGGCGTTATAGTGCCTTAGCATTACAGTTGCAGATTGTCCCATGGCCTGACTATCGTCCTGAGCGACTGGGGGCGTGCGGATGATGGCATCGATTGAGACGACGCTGGAGCTGTGGGCGGCATCGCTGCGCGACGTCAAAGGGCGGATTAGACCTTTGTTCACCCAGGCGCGAGTAGCAGCTTCGGCGACCTTGTTCCTGGATGGTCTGCTCGGGCCGGAACGGCGCAAGACCGGATGGATGCGGGCGGAGGCGGCAGGTGATCCGGGGCCATGGCGCCAGCAGGCCATTCTTGGCCGTGGTCGCTGGGATGCGGATGCGTTGCGCGATGTGGTGCGCGATTACGCGCTCGAGACCCTGGCCGACCCCGACGCCGTGCTGGTAATCGATGAAACCGGCTTTCTCAAGCAGGGCAAGGCATCCTGCGGGGTGGGACGGCAATACACGGGCTCGGCGGGCAAGATCACCAACTGCCAGATCGGGGTGTTTGCCGCTTACGTGTCTCGGCACGGCCATGCGTTGGTCGACCGCACGCTGTATCTGCCCAAGGCCTGGACGGACGACCCGGCCCGGCGCACGGCTGCCTACGTTCCCGAAACGATCGAGTTCGCGCCCAAGCCGCGGCTGGCCCGCGTCATGATCGAGCGCGCTGTTGCCGCCGGCGTCCCGTTCTCCTGGGTGGCGGCCGACACGGTTTACGGCGTGGGCGAGATCGAGATGGCGCTGCGACGCGCAGGCAAGGGTTACGTCCTCGGGGTCGCGAGCACGCACCAGGTCCGTTCTTGGGGCGTGCAGTCGTTCATGATCGACACGGCCGAGAACGTCGCTGCAAGCCTGCCTGCCGACGCGTGGAAGGGCTTGTCGGCAGGCGATGGCACCAAGGGTCCACGACTACACGACTGGGCTTACCTGCCCCTGGCCCATCTGCAGGCCGACGACTACGTGGACGGGGCCGAGGGGAGCTGGACCCGCGGTCTGCTGATCCGCCGCCACCGGGCTGACGGTGAACTGGCCTACTTCAGCACATGGTGTCCGGCCGGCACCCCGATCGAAACCCTGGTCGCCGTTGAAGGGCGCCGCTGGTCGATCGAAGACGCATTCGAGACCGCCAAAAACGAGCTCGGCCTTGACCACCACGAAACTCGGTCCTGGCACGGTTGGCATCGGCACGTCTCGCTGGTCATGCTGGCGTTCGCGGTCCTTGCGGTCACTCGCTGCCAAGCCAACGTGGCAGCTGAGCAAACACCACCCCGCATGAGTCGGCCCAGCACGCGCTCATCCGCTGGTCCCTCCAGGAAATCCGCCGCGTTGCCAGCCGCCTTGCGCAACGCCGCATCCATCCGGCGCTTGTCCTCGCCTGGTCAGCTTGGCGCCGTGCCCACCAAGCTAACGCAAAGCGCGCCCATATGAGACCAAGAATGCAACTGTAATGTTAGTGTCCGTCCAAGATCATGTTGAACGTTGGCATTCAGTTATGATTTTCTGGTGATTGCCGCGATTTGCAGGAGCTCCCGCCCTATGTGGACCGTTGAGAGCCGTGCCCGATATGACCGCAGCAAACTGCGCTATCCCACTGATCTGACCGATGCGGAATGGGAGCTGACCAAGGTCGAAATCCCGCCTGCCCGGCGAGGCGGCAACAAGCGGACGGTGGACGTTCGTGAGGTACGGCCTGATGTATGTGTTGGGCACGGGCTGCCATTGGCGCGCGATCCCGAAGGATCTGCCGCCGCCCAGCACGGTGAACCACTACTTCTGCCGTTGGCAGCACGACGGCACGCTCGATCGGCTGCATCATGCCCTCTACGTGCTCTGCCGCGAGTAGGTGGATCGCGAGGCCAGTCCGACAGCATCCATCATCGACAGCCAGAACGTGAAGGTCGCTGAAAAGGGGGGCGTCGGATCGACCGGCCAGGGTTCGACGGTGGCAAGAGGATCAAAGGCAAGAAGCGGCACGTTCTGGTCGACACCCAGGGTCTGCTGATGCAAGCCGTCATACATGCAGCCGACCTGCAGGATCGCGATGGCGGCGTGCTGCTGATGGCGACGGTGTTCGAGCTGTAGAGGGGGGCACCTCACCGTTTGCTCAAAATCGCACGTT
>JBPBQE010000011.1:0-3525 GCA_050954595.1 Janthinobacterium lividum
AAAGCGACCGGGGAGGAGCGTGCTGTCGTGTGTGCCCTTCGGCGCACGACCAAGTTCCCGCTCGACGACCTGACCTTCGTCGTGTGCCACTTCCTGCCTCACCTCAATCGCGACAGCATCTGGCGGATCCTCAAGGCTGAGGGGCTCGGCAGGCGAAAGCCGACGGCGTCAGAGCACGCAGCCAGAGGGGCGGGGACGTTCCGGGACTATGACCTTGGTTTTCTTCATATCGACATCAAGACGCTGCCAAAGCTGCAGACGGCTGATGGCGAACGACGAAAGCGCTACCTGTTCGTGGCCATCGACCGCTGCTCGCGCTGGGTGCACCTGGCCGTCAAGGACGACATGACCACCAGCAGCGCGCTGGTGTTCCTGAAGGAAGCCGCGGCGGCCTGGCCGTTTCGGCTCACCCATGTGCTGACCGACAACGGCAGCTGCTTCACACCTCAGTTTGCGAAGGCCTGTGCAGACCTCGGCGCTGAATACCGTCACACGCGTCCCTACACGCCGCAGACCAACGGAATGGTCGAACGGTTCAACGGCCGGATCGAGAGCGAAGTGCTCGGCATCACCATCTATTCGCACCGCGACCTCGAGCAGCTGCTCCGGGGCTTCAACGCCGCCTATAACGCGCGCCGGCAACGTGTCCTGAGTGGCAGAACGCCCAATCAAGTTGTCGCCGAGCGCCTCGTGGCAAGGTGTAGGCGGCGCAATACCAAGCCAGCCGGACAAGCCAGTCCCGCTGACATCGCCCGGGCCCAGGTCATCGTCGAAATTGCAAAGGACGTCTCACAACCAGACACGTAGCGCACGACGCAATGGCGTTGCCCCGTTCGATATCGGGCACACACCGTAACGATATGTTCACCATTCTATGGCAGATTCGCGAAGGACCCCCAGGCAACCTAGAGGCCACCTGGAGGTCTGCAGTCATGCAACCCGAGGTGCTTTTGCGGGCGAGCCTCGGTCCCTGCAGCCATTTTGGCCGTCGTCACACTCATAGCGCGAATACGCGCCAGAGTTCAACCGCGGCGCGTGCGGCTCCGATGACTTTGCAGTGAGCTAGGCACCGTCGAACGTCCTCAACCTGATCATGCCGTCGGGCATACCAATAATGGTAACGGTCTTCATGATCGCATGCACCCTCTACCGATGATGAACTGCCAGGCACGATCCTGCTGGAGTTGCGAGACGGGCAAGTAGTGGGTAGATCAACGATGTCTATAAAGACATCGTTGATCGCATCCTTGCGACATGGCTGCATATCCAGAGCCTGCTGACGAAAGATCTTATCCCTTGGGCTTGGCTTTGATTCAGGGCTCCTTTTTGGGGAGCGGTTGGGTTGGCACGAGCCGATCTGACGGTGGCCGGGTGGGCAATCATCACCTACCGGGATCTGACCGCATCGAGCGTATGTTCAACCGACTCACGGGTTCTGTCAGCTCTCGTGCCAGCACATCTGTTGTTGCCGAACATTCGGCCTATGGTCATGCATTCTGCATGATGCCGAGTGCGAGTCCGGCACCTTTAGAGAAGCGGGAGCGTCGGAGGGAAGCGGAGACGACTTGGTTGTGACGGCGACTAGGGCGGAGGAGATTGCGGAGTTCGCCGTGCTCGCGACAGAAGCGGCTGGCGGCGTCGTGGCTCTTGAAGCCACGCATACATCGGATCCGACCCTTGATGCCTCGATGGTCCTGCTCGAGGCAGTTGTTCAGATAGGCGTTGGTCCGGTGCCGGACCGTCTTGCCCAGGACGGTGCGGACTGCACGAGGGTAGGAGCCATGCCCGTCCGTCGTCACCCGCTCAGGCCGGACGCCCATGACCGCTCTGGCCGAGCGGAAGAACGCCTTGGCCGCCCTCATGTCGCGGTGCTGGCTCAGCATGGCGTCGATCAGGTTCCCGTCCCGGTCGATCGCCCGGTAGAGGTAGCACCAGCGGCCGCCGACCTTCAGGTAGGTCTCGTCGACATACCAGCTGGCGCCTGAAGCGCGCCGCGCGCCATGCCGACGCTTGCGGAGCTCGTTGCCCATGAGCGGCAGAAGCTTCCTCTCCCAATCCCGGACGGCCTCATGACTGACCTCGATGCCATGCGGAGCCAAGATCTCGCTCAGGTCGTGCAGGGTCAGCCGGTAGCGCAGACGGCAAACACCACGAAGGCGATGATGTCGCTGGGCAGGCAGGTCCGGTTCAGCACGCCATCGCTGCGCTCGTTGAACTGCCGCCCGCAGGCTCGGCAGCGAAACCGCCGGTAGCCTCGCGCCGTGGCCTCCCGCCGCTCCGTCACCGCCGCCGAACCACAGCACACGCAGTTCATCCCATGGGCTCCTGCCGTGCACCCGCTGCCCATGATGCTACCCCGCGCCATCACCGGCAATATGCCCCCGGGCGCAGGTGCTGACAGAACCCATAAGGTTCGATATGCGCGCGTATCAACTGTAGATTAATGGCCAGGTAGGTTCGGCACCGGAAGCGCCGGTAGTCGCACCTCGGCTGCCCGGAATTTCTCCTGAGCCGTTGTCTTGCCTGAGAATACTGCGCCCATACCCTTCATGGCCTGACAGTTACACTCACCCACCATCGTCTGATGGATGCCATGCTGCGTCATCAGCTTAACGAAACGTTGATGCCAGAAGTAAGGAGTTGTTAACTTTTGGCGCTCCAGCATCTCGTCATGACGCACAAATTCAAATTCGCACTTACCGAAACCGATGCCGAGATACGGCCCCAGCTAGGAGATAATGCAGCTCCTTGGGACGCCACCACGGCTCCAGCGCCGATGCCGCACGGCGAGCGTGAAGAACGTTTAGGGTGGACGACGACGATGACGACGAATAGCCTAGTCCAGTTCCGGGCACCTACCTTCGCAATGGCAGGAGCGAGCGGGACCTACGCACCTCCGGCGGCTGTCCGGACTTCGCTACGGGCTGTGACAGGCTTTGCTGAAAGCCCAGCTCAATTCAAGTTGGTGGGCTGTCCGGTTTCTAAACCGTGCTCCACCTCGCCGTGATAGCCGTCAAGGTCGGTCCTTGAGCTTGCTACCTCCGACTGCAACACTTGATGAAGTAGTGCCTGTCCAAGAGTGGTGGAGGCTGTGTGGAAACGCCGTCATGCGAGGTACACAACCGGGCGGCATCCTGCCAGAATCAGTCCATCGTGATTGACGGACAGTGGGGTGCACATGGCGGGCTACGTTGAAGGTTGGGACCGACGTCAGAGCTTCCTGCTTCCCGAAAGCATTGATGACTATGTCGACGAGAACAACCCGGTGCGGGCAATCGAGGTGTTCGTCGACGAGCTGGATCTTGCCGCGCTGGGTTTCGACCGTGCCACGCCTGCCGACATGGGGCGCCCCGGCCACCACCCAAGGGTGATGCTCAAGCTCTACCTCTACGGCTACCTGAACCGGGTGCCATCCAGCCGGCGTCTCGAACGAGAGGCCCAGCGCAATCTCGAGGTGATCTGGCTCACCGGCCGGCTTGCACCTGACCACAAGACCATCGCCGACTTCCGTCGTGACAATGGTCT
>JBPBQE010000093.1:0-3521 GCA_050954595.1 Janthinobacterium lividum
CCGGCGAGACCACGGCACCACTGTGTGCGAGACGCCACCGCGGACCGGGTCCCTACGGAACCCGCGCGGACACAAGCTTCTCGCGAATTTGAGGAATCAAACCTCCATCCAAGACTAGCAGGCGGACCGATGACGACGTCAATCCGGCTTGGCGTCGAAACGATCCTGCCGCGTTGCGTGATTTGGTCAGGCGACCCTATTCTGGCCGTCGATGCTGACCCCTGCCCAAGCGGCCGACCCAACTGCGCCGACCATTACCCTGGCGCAATTCTTCAAGGTGTTCCCCTCCGTCTGTCTGCCGATGTTCCTGGCGTCGGTGGACCAGACCATCGTGGCCACGGCACTGCCGAACATCGCCGGGTCGCTCGGGGACGTGGAGCGGGTGTCGTGGGTGGTGGTCGCCTATCTGATGGCGACCACGATCGCGGCACCGGTGTATGGCAAGCTCGGTGACGTGCTCGGCCGGCGACGCCTGTTGTTCATCGCGCTGACGCTGTTCCTGGTCGCCAGCGTGCTTTGCGCCCTGGCCCCGACGATGCTGGCGTTGATTGGCGCGCGCGTGCTGCAGGGCGCGGGCGGCGGTGGATTGATGACCCTATCGCAGGCGCTGGTCGGCGAGATCGTGCCGCCGCGGGAGCGGCCGCGCTTCCAGGGCTATCTGGCCGGCACCTTCATGGTGTCCTCCACCTTCGGACCCGTGGCGGGAGGGTGGCTTACGCAGCATTTCGGCTGGGCCTCGGTGTTCTACGTCAACCTGCCCTTGGGCGCGGTTGCCATGCTGCTGGCGTTCCGGCTGCCGAACCGGCGCGAGGTCGGCGCCAAGTTCCGGTTCGACTGGCTCGGCATCGGCTTGCTGGCCGGTTTCGTCGTCCCGCTGTTGTTGGCGCTCGAGCGGGCGCAGCGCCTGTCCGTCGCCGCCGTGCCGCTGATCGTCGGGCTGGTGGTGCTCGCCATCGTCTCGCTCTGGCTCCTGATCCGCCAAGAGCGCCGGGCGGCCTCGCCCCTGATTCCCGTTCGCATCCTGGCAATGCCGTCGATCTGGCGCTGCGACGCGATGGCGGCGTGCGTCGGTGCCGGCATCGTCGGCGCCGTGACGTTCATGCCGATCTATCTTCAGGTGGTGCGCGGGGCCGACCCGGCCATGGTCGGCCTGCTCCTGCTGCCGCTCACGGCCGGCATCGCGGTCGGGTCGATCATGACCGGGCGCTTGATGGTCAAGACCGGGCAAACGGCGATCTTTCCCTCGATCGGCCAACCGATCGTCGCAGCCGGCTGGGCCGTTCTCGCGTTTTTCGGCCCCTCGATCCCGCTCACCTGGTTGCCGGCGCTGTTCATCGTCATCTCGGTCGCTACCGGCACCACGATGCCCGTGGTGCAACTTACCGTTCAGATCGAGGCCGGGCCCAAGAACCTCGGCGCTGCTTCGGCCAGCGTACAGTTCACGCGTTCAATCGGGGCCGCCCTCGGCACGGCATCCGTGGGCGCGGTGCTGTTCGCTGTGCTTGCCGCTCAGGACCCGGTGGTTGCGACGTTGTTCGCCGACATCGTCGAGCGTGGGCCGGCCGTGCTGAGTACCGTGACACCCGACCTGCGCGCCAACCTATCGGCCGACATCATCGGGGCGTTCCGGGGTGCTTTCTTGACGATCGCCGGGTTCAGCGTCATCGCGGCGGTGCTGGCCTGGTCGCTTCCGGCCCGACGGATCGATTAAAGCGGATACTCATAGCGGATGAAGCCGCTGTGCTTGGCCAGCCGGTCGTAGAGCATCCGCGCCGTCGTGTTGTGCGACTGCGTCAGCCAGTACATCCGGGTAGATCCGCCGCTGCGCGCCTCATGGGCGACCGCCTCGATCAATGCCCGCGCGACGCCCCGACCACGATAGGCCTCGTCGGTAAACAGATCCTGAAGGTAGACGACGGGCTGCAGCGTCCAAGCGCTCGGATGGCGCAGGAAATGGGTGATGCCCAGGATTTTGCCATCCTCACGCGCCGCCAAGCCCTGTAATTCGTCACCGGCCAGGATACGAGCCCAGCTATGCTCGAATATCTCCGGCGAGAGCGCCGTTTCATAGAAATCGAGATACGCGCGCCATAGCTCGGTCCAACGCTGCCGGTCCGCAGGCAGTAACGGACCGATCTCGATCATGGTTGCTCGCCACCCTCTGGGCCATAGAACACCGCCCAGACCGCGAAGTCCGGTGACGTGTCTTCGAAATCGTGATGAGCTCCAGCCGGCACGAACAGCACATCGCCCGTGCTGATCGAAGCCGCGATATGCCCCTCCAGACCGTCCAGCAGCTCGTCGAACGGACCGCTATGGTTGCCACGTCGGAAGGTCGCGGTTCCGGAGACCACAAAGTACAGCTCGTCGCGATCGTGCGGCACATGTTGCACGTCCATTTGGGGGCGGAACCAGCGCACCTCCATGGACCCGTGCGACATCACGCGGACGCTGGGATGCCCGGGATCGTTAGGCATTCCGTGCACATCGGTCGGTGAGACGTGCAGGTCGAGTGTGGCGTCGTCTGGCATCAGCATTCCTGCCAAGAGAGCGCAGAGGTTGGGATGAACTTGCCCATGTTAAGATACTCTGTGCGGTCGCGTCGCGGAATAATCTGCAATGCCATTTGACGGCTCGGTTCCGTCCCAATCGGCCTTCAATACCTCGCCAGCGAGATACAGGCTGCCGCAGATCAGGATCCGCGACGCCCCAGGCGGGATTTGGCGCAGCGCCTCGGCCACGGTCGGGCCCGGCTTGGCGACGTCGCCGGAAGCGGCAACCACTTGATCGACCGACAGCGCGTCGAGCTGGTGGGGCTCCTGCACCGCCCACACCGAGGCCACCAGGGGCAGCAACGGCTGCAGGAACGCGCCAGCATCCTTTGAGCGCTTCATCCCGACGATCAGGTGAATCGGCCGATCCTGCCAGTCGCGCAATATTTCGGCCAGGACGCGTCCGGCGCCCTCGTTATGGCCACCGTCGAGCCAAAGCTCGGCCGTCACCGGCGCCAGCGCGGCAAGCTGCCCGGACAGGCGCTGCATCCGTGCCGGCCATTCGGCACGCCCGAGCCCGGCCGGAGCCATCGCGACACCGGCGGCGCGCAACGTGGCGACCGCGATGCCGGCATTGTCGAGCTGATGGTGGCCCAGCAGGGAAGGCGCCGGAAGATCCAAGCTGCCGGTCCCATCCGTGTAGACGAGCCCGGAGCCTCGGACCTCGATGTCCCAATCGCGGAAGCGTTGCGACAGCTTGGCCCCGCACCGCTCGGCCGCCGCCGCGATGACCGCGAGCGCCGCCGGGTCCTGAGCGCCGGTCACGACCGGAACGCCCGGTTTGATGATGCCGGCCTTTTCGGCCGCGATTGCAGCCAGCGTGTCCCCGAGCAGGTCGCGGTGATCCAGCGAGATCGACGTGATTGCGCAGGCTTGCGGTACGATGACGTTGGTCGCATCGCCGCGGCCGCCGAGCCCGACCTCGAGGACGCAAAGATCGGCCGGCGTCGCTGCGAAAAGCTGAAAGGC
>JBPBQE010000087.1:0-3495 GCA_050954595.1 Janthinobacterium lividum
TGACGGCGATGTCGACGATCGGTTGGTCCTGGTCTGACATGGGGACGGCACGTTCTCCCGCCGGGCGCTCCAGGCCCGTTCGTCCGTTCAGCTAACCCGAAAGCGAAACGCGCCTCAAGTGCTCAATTCGAAGTTTCGAACGAACATTCGGTGTCGATTGCCGGGTCGTCCAGTTCCTGCGGACCGCCGGCTTCGACCACCTCGACGTCGTTCGCCTCGCACAACGCTGCCATCGCGGGCGAGGGCAGGCGGTCGGTGACGAGCACGTCGACATCGGCCAGATGCGCGATCCGCGCCGGAGCCGCGCGCAGGAACTTGCTGCCATCGGTCACCAGGATCACCCGCCGCGCATTGCGGATGATCGCCTGCGACACCTGGACCTCGCGGATGTCGAAATCGAGCAGCGTGCCGTCGGCATCGATCGCCGACGTGCCGATGATCGCGATGTCGGTGCGGAACTGGTTGATCTGCTCGACCGCAGCGGCCCCGACCAGGCCGCCATCGCTGCGCCGCACGGTGCCGCCGCACAGGATCACGTCTATCCCCTTGTGCCGATGCAGCCCGGCAGCGACCTGCAGGTTGTTGGTGATCACCAGTAGGCCGGTATGGGCGCCGAGCGCGCGGGCGACCTCCTCGGTTGTGGTGCCGAGATTGATGAACACCGACGAGTTGTCCGCCACCAACCGCGCCGCCGCTTCGCCGATCAGCCGCTTGTGCGGCTGCGACACCAGCTTGCGGTCGTCATAGGCGAGGTTCTCGACCCCAGAGGACAGCATCGCGCCGCCATGCACTCGAGTGAGCCGACGGCTGTCGCACAATTCGCTCAGATCGCGGCGGATGGTCTGCGGCGTGACGGCGAAGCGCGCCGCCAGATCGTCGACGGAGACGCGGCCGAGCTCGCGAGCGATGGCGAGAATCTCCTGCAAGCGCCGCGCAGTCGGCCGGCTGGACGGTTCCATCACGGCAGGCCGAGGTTAAATGCTAAGGAAACCCGCAGTCCGGTGCCGCGATAGGGCCGGACCTGATGCATCAGCCAGGACGGGAACAGGAAGAGCAGGCCGGGCTTGGGTTGGATGCTCTCGGCGCTGCCTGCCGATTGTCCGTCCTCGCTGGCGAAGCGGAGTGTCGGGGCATACATGGCCGGCGCCGGGCCGCGCGGGTCGATCATCTCGAAGGCGCCTCCTAGCGACGGATCGGCCGCGCAGCCGCCGTCGTCAATATAATAGGTACCCGACCAGAACGAGCCGGCATGGTAATGCGCGATGTTGGCATCGCCGGGCCCGTTCACGTTGGCCCAGGCCTGGACGGTCCAGTCGGGCTTGACCGGCTGGCCGAACCGGTCGGCGGTGAGTTGCGTGGCCACCCCCCGGGCGGCGTTCAGCACCTCGGCTGCATCAGCGCCACCCCACGCCTCCAAGTCACGCGAAGAGTGCCACCCGCCGGCGTTGGAAGACTGGATGGTGGGATGATCGCGTCGACGCTGCATGATGGTTGCGTGGAGCCGGGCATTTCGCGCCTCGGCGTTGGGCAGCACGACGGCGGCGACAGGGGTCGCGAACAGACCGCGGACTGCGATTTCCATCGCCATGGTGATGACCTCGTCAGACTGCGCGGGAGCAACGCGCGACGTCGGTCGGGCTGTCAAGCTGTCGTGTGTTTGTAGGATCGAAGTGATTTTTAACTTCGGCGAGATCGATAAACTTCTTAGTAACGAACGCTCAACGACTGCGAAGATAACAATTTACTAAAAATCGCGCCAGGTATTCCGACGCACGGCGCCAAGGGTGTCGGCGAAGCATCCCGCCATGACGACAGACAGCGGTGTCGGTGCTGACCTCGATGTCGCACTCGCCGCCGCCATACCAGCCCGACACGATGACGCGCTTCATGGTGTTGTCGGGTCGGTCAGGATCTCGGACAGACGCGCTTGAGGCAATGCGGAGAGTGCGATGATGGGGGTGGCGTGCTTGGTCGCACGAATGCGGCTGATCAGCGTGGCACAGTCCATGTCGGGCAAGCGCTGATTGAGCAGCACGACGTCGAACTGGTAATCCCGCAAAAGGTAGAGTGCGTCGTCGCCGCTCGCGGCGAGTTCAACCGTGATAGCGTCAGCTTTCGGGTCGGCGGCAATTGCTGCTACAAACTTGACGTTATTTTCAATCAGAAGGACGCACATTCTGTGCCTCACAACTTTAGTCAGCTTAAAAGCTGGCGATGGTTGAGCTTCTGCCAATCTTAAACTTCAACCTTGGATTGAGCTGTGACTCTAGCGGGTTGAGGCGTCGGCGGAAGCCGGTGCGGGTTGCCGAATGGGGCGGACCGGTTCAACTTCGTCGGCAAAGGCTGGAGGCGTCATGAAAAAGCGCGGCATGCAGTTCGGCATCTTTCTCGCACCGTTCCATCGCATCGGCGACAATCCGACATTGGCCATGCAGCGCGACCTGGAACTAATCGAGCATCTCGACCGGCTCGGCTACGACGAGGCATGGATCGGCGAGCACCATTCGGCAGGCTGGGAGATTATTGCGTCGCCCGAATTGATGATCGCCGCCGCCGCCGAGCGCACCAAGACCATCCGGCTCGGCTCCGGCGTGACCTCGCTGCCCTACCACCACCCGTTCCTCGTCGCGCAACGCTTCGTCCAACTCGACCACATGACGCGCGGCCGCGCCATGCTCGGATGCGGCCCCGGCGCGCTGGTATCAGACGCCTACATGCTCGGGATCGATGCCTCCACGCAGCGTCGGCGCATGGACGAGGCGCTGGAGGCGATCATGGCGCTGCTACAGTGCGACGGGCCGGTGACCCGCGAGACCGATTGGTTCACCATGCGGGAGGCGCGGCTGCACCTGCGGCCATACAGCGACCCGCATTTTCCGATCGCGGTTGCCAGCACGCTGACACCGTCGGGCCCGGGGGTAGCCGGCAAGCACGGGGTCGGCATCCTGTCGCTCGGGGCCGGGGCGCCCGGGGGCATGGCGGCGATTGCCGGCCAGTGGCGTATCGCGGAAGAGGAGGCGGCCAAACACGGCAAGACGATGGACCGAGCCGATTGGCGCATGGTCATGAACGTGCATGTCGCCGAGACCGATGAGGCCGCAATGGAACAGGTCCGCGTCGGTGAGCGGATGGAGACGGTGACCTATTTCGAGGACGCGCTGGGGCGACCGCCGGGTCGTTCGGAGGATCCGCTGACGGACGGCGTCCGGGCCGGAACGACACTGGTCGGTAGTCCGGAAACTGTGGCCCGCGGCATCCAGAACCTTTGGGATCATAGCGAGGGTGGGTTCGGCGGCTTCCTGTTCCGGGCACATGATTGGGCCGATCGTGAGCAAAGTTGGCGCAGCTACGAGTTGTTCGCGCGTTGGGTGATGCCGCGGTTCCAGCAATCGCTCGACATGCCGCGGGCCAGTCATGAATGGGCGGTTGCGAACCGCAAGACGATCTTCGGCCCGAACGTCGACGCGCTCCGCAAAGCGTTCACCGATGCCGGCC
>JBPBQE010000238.1:0-3482 GCA_050954595.1 Janthinobacterium lividum
ATGATCTGCTCGTCCGAAAACCGCTTCTGCTTCATCCGTCCGCCCCGCCATAGGCCGGACTCTAGCTCCAAGGAGAGGAAACGACGGGGGTCACGTCAGCCCGCCGAGTTCACGACGATTACCAGCAGCGGCGACTTTGCTTCCCTGTTCAGCTCCATGCAGACCAACAAGGTGGCGCTATCGTACGCGATCACTAACAACGGCGCAGACAACTGGGCCGGTATCGCTGCACACTCAGTGTGATTAGTCCCAACACGTGAGGTGTGCAGGCTGGCCTGACAATCTGAAGGCTGGCTCGACCACCAACCCACATCGTGAAATTGCGTCAATTTGCCATTTCTTCAACCGCAATATACAGATGTCTTTGTTTAAATCGATTTCATATCTGGGGTGGTTCTGCTGAGAAAAGTCAGAAGACGGTCGATTATCTTGCCCGCGGTCGCGATTGCGATGGCGCTGACGACCGCTGTCCCGGCGATGGCTGCCAGGCATTTCAGCGGTTATCATGGTAGTAAGCGGCACGGCCACCATCTTCTCACTAGCAAGTCCCAACACCACGGGCGACAAGCTTACTCTCCCCGTAGCAGCGTTTTGCCACTCGCAAATACCGTCTGGGACAACCCGAAAATGCCGGTTGCTGTCGCAAGCGCCATTCTGGCCGCTGCGTCCGAAACCGGCGTCGATCCGCATCTGCTTGCAGCGCTCGCTTGGCGAGAGAGCCGCTTCAATCCAACGGCGCGCAACCGCTTGTCGTCCGCTGCCGGATTACTCCAGTTCACCAGCGGTACATGGCTGCGCGCTGTCAAAGAGTTCGGCGCGCAGCATTGCCCGACGACTTACGCTGCCGAGATCACGAAAGGTGCGAACGGCGCACTCTTCGTCCGTAATGCGCACGACCGTGCGGCCATTATGCAGCTTCGCAATGATCCCGTCTGCTCGGCGGCTCTGGCGGCCGATACCATTCGAGAGCAGCGCGATGTCGTGGCAAAGCGCCTACGTCGCGACGTATCTCGCGCTGATCTCTATTTGCTGCATGTGCTTGGTCCGAGCGGAGCGGGCCGCTTCCTCGACGCGCTCGCGGAGCATTCGACAGCCTCGAGCCGCAGCGTTGTTAGTCGTCACATTCTGCTTCAGGCCGGGCTGCTTACCCGCGAGGGCCATTCTCTGACTATCGGTAAAACATACGCCGCAGTCGAGACCATGCTCGCCGACCAGCGCAAGCATTCCGAATTGCTGCTGGCTGGGCCTGCGCCGGCAGAGCCGCTCGAGGTCAGCTCGGCTCCTTGATTTTCGTGTGCTACGGGTAGACAAAGTAGGCTTGGCATACCGCAAGGAGGTAGCGAGGTCGGGTTGCCAAGCGCCGGCAATAACGCGCCGCACGACGCCACTCAGGACGCGTTGCAGCACATCGCGGGATCCGATTTCCCATGGTGCACTCCCTCTCGAATGAGCCACCAAACAGCACGCTGTTGTATAGCGGCGTGGACCAGCCAGAGATCAAGATCATCTACGTGTTTGTCCGCAAGATCCGCAGCAAGCCCACTAAAGCTGTACTGCCCAACGCCATCAGCACCTTGGGACGCGGATACACCGTCTGACGTGACCCCTTAGCTTGACTTTGGCCAATCCCGACGGATGTTCGGCGGCGGAGCAGGTGGTGCGTTAGTCTGGCGAGTCCCCGCCAAGAGACGTCGTCATGTCCTGCCTGCCATCCCGCTTCTCCATTGTCATTCTAAACTTCGCACCGTTGTTCCTTCAACGTAGTTGGCGTCACGCCGAGGTGCTGCTGATTGGTGCCATTCTGGTGCCAGGCCAACGGACGGTGACAAGTATCCTGCGCATCATGGGGTTCAGACGGGAGCGGCGGTTCGTAAATTACCACCGGGTGCTGAACCGTGCGGCCTGGTGTCCGCGGGCGGCATCGCGCACTCTGCTTGGCCTTTTGGTCGCAGCATTCGCGCTGAGAGGACCTGTCGTGCTGGGAATCGATGACACCATCGAGCGCAGGCACGGCAAGTGGATCACAGCCAAAGGCATCTACCGCGATCCCGTGCGATCCAGCCACGGGCACTTCGTTAAGGCGAGCGGCCTACGCTGGCTCAGCCTTATGCTGCTGGTTCCGGTCCCATGGGCGAAGATGGCCAAGGTTCCGACCGCGTAGCGGGTGGAAAGCCATCTGAGGGGAAGCGCGTCTGGGCTTTGCCGTTTCTGACAGCCTTGGCGCCGTCGGAGCGATACTGCCAAGAGCGTGGACGGCGGCACAAGAAGCTGACCGACTGGGGACGGCAACTCGTGGTGCAGACCCGTCGCTGGCTTCCCAACCGTGAACTGGTCGTGGTCGGCGACAGTGCCTTTGCCGCCCTGGAGTTCCTGGTCGCCGCCAGCAGCCGCCACGTGACTTGCATCACGCGTCTGCGGCTGGACGCGGCAGTTTACGATCCCGCAGCGCCGCGTCTGCCCGGCACGAACGGGCGGCCCCGCACCAAGGGCAAGCGCCTGGCAAACCTGTCCGAGGTTCTGACCGACCCGACAACACCCTAGCAGCGCGTTACCATGCTAGGCTGGTATGGCGGAGGCGAGCGCGACATTGAGGTCAGTACCAGCACCGCGGTCTGGCGTCATGGCGGGATGCCCATCGTGCCGATCCGGTGGGTGAAGCAGCCAAAAGGTTCCGCGCGTGCAGCGCGTGGAAAGGCTGCGGAGGGGCTTGTCCGTGACCCCTTAGGCCGGTTCGTGTCTCAGGCTCTGCTCTGCACCAACTTGGCGCAGAACTCCGTCCAGATCCTGCGTTGATTCGTTCAGCGCTGGCAGATCGAGGTGACGTTCAGGGAAGTGCGTGACCACCTGGGTGTGGAAACGCAACGTCGGTCGGCGGACACGGCCATCGCCCGCACGACACCCTGCCTGCTCGGCTTGTTCTCCCTCGTAACCCTGCTCGGGAAGCAGCTCACACCGCACGCCCGCATAGCGACCACCACCAGCGCCTGGTATCGCAAGCAACGCCCGACCTTCTCGGATACTCTCGCCGCCGTACGCCAGGATATCTGGAGGGAACGGGGTTTCGGGATATCCAGCCGAACAGCCACCACGACAAAACTTCGACCAGACGTTCGGAACGCCATCACCTACGCACTCTGCCACGCCGCATGATGGCCAAAGTCGAGCTTAGGAGTGAGCCGCCGGTTATGCGCGGCTGGTTGGCAAACGGAGGGAACGGGATGGCACGCAAGCGTCACAAGCCAGAGGAGATTGTCGCCAAGCTGCGGCAGTTCGAGGTGCTGACAGGCCAGGGCAAGCCGGTGGTCGATGCCGTCCGGGCAATCGGGGTGACAGAGGCGATGGATTACCGTTGGCGTGCAGAGTATGGCGGGCTGAAGCTGGACCAGGTGAAGCGTTTGAAGGTTCTGGAGCAGGAGAACGGGCGTTTGCGGCGTGCGGTTGCTGATCTGACGCTGGAGAAGCTGGTGCTGAAGGAAGCCGCT
>JBPBQE010000107.1:0-3480 GCA_050954595.1 Janthinobacterium lividum
CTCATTCGGCCCGTTGCACCCGGATTTCGCCGCCCTGCAGCACCAGACGCACAGCGCCCAAGCGCGACAGGTCGACCAGCGGATTGCCCGCAACCGCGATCACGTCGGCGATCATGCCGGGCCGCAGCGTGCCGACGCGGTCGGCGATGCCGAGCACCTTGGCCGCCAGCCCGGTCCCGGCGGTGATCGTCTCGAGCGCGGGCATTCCGCCCCGATGCATCAGTTCGAGCTCGAGCGGCATGCCCTCGATCTCGGTATAGCGCCAGCCGGCATCGGTGCCGGCGACCCAGGTCACCCCGGCATCCCGCATCTTGCCGAGCTGCGCCAGGTTGTCGTCGAACATGTAGAGCCAGCGGTCGAGCGCAGCCTGCTCGGCCGGGGTGCGCCGCTCCATCGCCTGCAGCGCGCGCAGCATGAAGCCGCCGACGGCTAGAGTGGTCGTGCAGGGAATGCCCGCCCGCGCCACGCGGTCGGCGGTCTCCGGCACGAAGACCTGGTGGCCGGTTTTGTCGACGAGGAAGCTGGCGTGCTCGATCCCGTCGAACCCGGCCTCCACCACCCAGTCGATGGCCGTCGCGCACAGGCAATGGGCGGTGATGGTGCGGCCGAGCCGATGCGCCTCGTCGGCCAGGGCCGCCAGCTCCTCGCGGCTGTAGGAGGGCAGCCAGGACATGGTGTTCAGCGTGCCGCCGCCGGTCGCCATCACCTTGATGTAGTCGGCCCCGAGCTTGGCCATCTCGCGCACCTTGCGGCGCAGCCCCTCCGGCCCGTCCGCCTCGCCGCCGAGATACCAGGTGTGGCCACCGGTGATGGTGATCGGCTGACCGCAGGCGATGATGCGGGCGCCATGTCCATGCCCGAGTTCGAACGCACGGCGCACATCGAAGATGGTGCCGCGGGCCCCGCCGAGATCGCGCACCGTGGTGATGCCGGCCTGGAGCGCGCGAACTGCCGAAAGCGTGGCGGTCGCGGTGAGAACGCCGTCGGTCTCGCGCGCCGCAACTTCGAGCGTCGTGCCGTCGCCGGGCAGGTTGAGATGCACGTGCGCGTCGATCAGGCCGGGCAATAGCGTGCAGCCGGGCAGGTGAATTTCGGTCGCACCTTCGGGAACGGAGCCCTCTGGCGCGGTCCCCACGAAGATGTCTCGGATGCGGCCATCGGTGATGACGAGGACCGGGGCGGTGATTGGTGCGGCCCCGGTTCCGTCTATCAGCCGGTCCGCGTGGATGATGGTGGTCGTCATCACTTGGCCATCGACGCTGCGCCGAAATACTCGAAGCCGCCGCCGGAATAGGTCAATCCGGTCAGCTTCTTCGTCGTCATCACCAGGTCGATATTCTGCCGGATCGGCAGCTCGATCGCATTGTCCATGATGATCTTCTGCGCTTGGGCGTAGATCGGCAGTCGCTTGGCAGGATCGAGCTCCTGCTGTCCGTCGGCGAGAAGTTTGGTGAGCGCCGGGTCGGTGAAATGGCTCCAGTTGAAATACTGGTCGGGCGTGAACCAGAGCCGCAGCGCATCCGGGTCGACCGCGATGTATTGGCACGGCGCCATCGAGGATTGGCCGTTGATGTTGGCGGCGAGCCAGGCGGGGGTTGCCATCTGCTCGACGCTGGCATCGATGCCGACCTTGCGCAGGTAACCTTGGATCGCAAGCGCCAGCGGCGGGTAGGAGGTCGAGGTCGAGATCGCCGTCAGCTTGATCGCGAGCCGTTTGCCGCCCTTTTCCCAGAACTCGCCCGGTTTGGTCCAGCCGGCCTCTTTGAGCAGCGCCTCGGCCCGGGCCGGGTCGAACGGGTAGGCGGTCTCCAGCGCCTCGTCATATCCGACCATGCCCTTGACCAACGGCGTGTTGCTGATCGGATAGGCGCCGGCATCTGCCAGTTGCTCGACCCCCTTGCGATCCACCGCATACAGGATTGCCTGTCGCACGCGGACGTCGTCGGTCGGCCAAAAACCGGCGTTGATAGGCGCGAAGATGCCCATGCCGCTAATGGGCACCGGCAGCGCGGTGAAGCGATTCATCTTGGTCAGCGCATTCCAGAACACGCCCGGGACGTCCTGGATCACCTCGGACTGCCCGGCCTGGAATTGGCTCACCCGGGCCTGCGGCGAGCTGACGATCTGGAAGGTGATCTGCGCGATGTCGGGCGGGCCGCTGAACTTCGTCGCCGCCGGATTCCATTTGTAGTCGTCATTGCGCTTGAGCACGAGGTTCTGACCGGCGACGTAGCTGACGAAGCTGAACGGCCCGGTGCCGACCGGATGCAGCCCGAGATCCTGCCCGTATTCCTTGATCGCCTTGGGTGATTGCATGCCCAGATAGGGCTCGCCAAGTTGCGCCAGCAGGGGCGCATAGGGCTTGGTGCAACTCACCTCGACCACGTATTTCGACACCGCCTTGGCCGTGGCGCACGACCCCAGCAGGCTGAGCGAGATTTTCGATTGCGTGGTCTTGTCGCCGATGTAGTCGAAATTGGCGACCACGGCATCGGCATCGAACGGTGTGCCGTCGTGGAAGGTGACACCTTGCTTGAGCGTAAAGGTGTAGGTCTGCTTGTCCTCCGAAACCTCCCATTTCGTGGCCAGGCCCGGCGTCAGCTGGAAATCGGGGGTGAGCCAGACCAGGGTGTCGAAGATGTTGATGCCGATCGGCCCGACATTGCGGGCGCCGGTGGTGGCCGGGTTGAGCGTGTCGAACGGCCCGGCCCAGCCGACCGTGATTTTGGCGCCCTTGTCGGCCTCTGCCAGAGCGGGTTGCGCGGCGGCAACGACGAGACCGAGTGCAAGGCAATGTCTCAGCATCAGGGGGTCCTTGAGCTAGAAGCGGGAGAGGGTCGGGTCGAGTTGGTCGCGCAGTCCGTCGCCGATGAGATTTACCCCGACCACGAGCAATGCGAGGAACAGGCCGGGAAACACGGTGATCCACCAGGCGATGGTGATGTAGTTCTGCCCATCGTTCAGGATCGCGCCCCACTCCGGCAACGGCGGTTGCACCCCGACGCCGATGAAGCCCAGGGCTGCGATCCATAATACGGCGACGCCGAGCCAGGTCGTGGTCAGCACGATGATGCCGGGCGAGATGTTGGGCAGGATATGCCGGAGGATGATTCGCGGCGCGCCGGCGCCGAGCGTCACCACCGCGTCGACATAAGGGAGATGTCGCACCTCGGCCGTGGCCCCTTCGACCAGCCGCGCGTAAACCGGCGTCAGCACGATGGCGATTGCCAACACCCCGTTGACCAATCCCGTGCCCAGCACGGCCGACACCGCCAGCGCGAGCAGGATGCCCGGAAAGGCCAGCAGCAGGTCGACCACGCGCATGATGAGAAAGCGGACGATGCCTCCGGCATAACCGGCGATCAATCCAAGGGTGACTCCGGCCAAGCCGCCAAGGGTCACGACGGCGACGCTGGCCAGGATGGTGGTGCGCCCGCCATAGAGCACGCGCGCGAGAAGGTCGCGACCAAACGCGTCGGC
>JBPBQE010000550.1:0-3473 GCA_050954595.1 Janthinobacterium lividum
CGTGCCGACCTTGACGACGATCGCCGCCCGCGCCGGACGTATTTTAACGGGCGCCGCAAGAGCGCCGAAGAGGATTTGGCGACGGGTCAGGAGATTAGCGAAGCTTCCTATGCATAATTTTACGCAAGTCTCATGCCCAACCCGGCGCAATCGCCCGACCATCACTGTCGATTGCGACGACGCTCCCGAAACATGCCGACGTAGCGAGACAGCCGTCGCGCGAGAAACATCACGACGAGGATGATCATCGTGAGCCCGCTGACCACGTCCTGCTGGAGCGGATCGATCCATGACGTCACCTGACCAGCCACCCAGGCGATCGCCAGGATCGCGAGCGGAAGCATCCACGGTCGGAACAGGAGCAGGAACCCGCTCGGCGGCTTGGCGCGCGGTCCCGCCAGCAGCGCCCTCACACTCTCGATCCGCACTGGGTCGAACTCTTTGCCGACGATGTCAGCGTGGAGCAGGAATTCACCATATCGCCGCCGCAACGTCGGGTCGCGCGCCATGGACGGCACGGTGCGGAGCTTGCCGCGGCCGAGCAGGATTCGGGCAGCGAGCGCCTGGGCCGCGCCAACGAATACCCAGCGCGACTTCGCCTGTATACGCAGTGTCGCGAGCCAGCGCTCGCCGTCGAGCCGGGCCCGCAACGTCTTGGCCCACGGGCCACCCGTGTCGTCGTCGTCCCAGCCGAGTCGCGTCGCCACCTCGCGCACCGCATTCGCGGAAAGGGAGCGGTCCTGCGCCAAGCTCCAGCCGAGCTGGTCGGCCAGCCGGATCGCCTCGTCCATCGACAATGTGCCGGCAGCCCGCGATGCGGCCAGATGGTCCGCCGCTGCCACGACCTCACCCCGGCGCACGCAGTCGCTGACAAGGCTGAAAGCCGCATTGACGCGGGAGGGCGGTTCGGGCGCCGGCGCCGCGGCGGGAGCGGCCACGTGCACCGTGGCGGCGGTCGGCGCTGCCGACTCGGCGTTGGCAAGCGCGCGCTCGTAGGCGGTCCGCAGCCGGGCGAAACCCTGCGGATCCACGTCCGGGCGGACCGCTTTAATCTGCGCGGCATAAGCCCGGCGGATTGCCGCCGCGTCACCCGTGCGCGCGATGCCCAGCTCGGCCCAGATATCGGTCATGCCGGTGCAGCGCCCACGCTCAGAATAAACCTAGTTTCAGAACAGAGAGGTGTCGAGGCCGCTCAGCCAGTCCCCGAACCCGGTTCGCGCCACCGCGATCTCCCCCGGGTCCTGCCGATCGAGGACCATGAGGAACTGGTCCAGCGCCCGCCCGATCGCATCGCGCTCTGCACCGAGCCGCTCGCCATACAGCCGTTCGGCCTGGGCGATCAGCGCCACGTTCTCCGCCTCGTCGTGCGGCTTGACCTTCAGCGCCGCGAGCTTGACCAGCCGGGATTTTATCTCGGCCGGGGTGAGCACGCCGGGTTGGTTCTCGATCACCGTCGATCGCTGCAACCCCGTGCTCTCCACCGTCACATCCACCTCCAGCAGACCGCTGGTGTCGTAGGTGAAGCGCACGTCGATGCTCTGCTTGCCGGCCTGATCCGCCGGCACCGGCACATCGAGCTCGCCGAGATAGATGTTGTCCTTCACCAGCCGGCCCTCGCCCTGATACACCTTCAGCATGATGTGCGTTTGATAGTCGCCGACGGTGGACAGGCTGGTCGCGCGACTGGCCGGGATCACCGTGTTGCGCTCGATCAGTGGCATGAAGATGCCGCTCAACAGCATCTTGCCGCCGCTTCCCTTCGACGTCTCGACGCCGAGGGTGAACGGGGCGACATCGGTCATCACGCGGTCGGCGAGGGCGGCGTCGTTGGCCGCCAACCCGGCCTGTACCGCGGCTCCGCGCGCGACCACCTCGTCCGGATCGACACTGGCGACCGGCAGGCGGTCGAACAGCTGCGCGGCCATGCGACGTATCATCGGCATGCGGGTGGCACCGCCCGCCATCACCAGATGGTCGACAAGGCCGGGCAATAGCCGTGCATCCCGGAACGCCCGTTCGATCGGCGCGCGCAGCCGGGCCAGCAGCAGTTGTGCCCGCGCCTCGAAGCCGTCGCGCGTCAGCGGCCAGCTCAGCTCGCTGCCGTCATGCACCAGCGTCATCACGTGCTCGTGGCCGGTCGAGAGCGCGCGCTTGGCCACCTCGGCTGCCCGCCGCAGCCGGCCGCGCGCCGGCCCATCCTCGCGCAGCGCTGGTAGCCCGGCCGCGGTCCCTACCGCCGCCATGAACCCTTCCATCAGCAGCGCGGTAAAATCGTCGCCGCCCAGCCGATTGTCTCCCGCGGTGGCGCGCACCTCCATAACCCCCTCGAAAACCTCCAGCAACGAAACGTCGAACGTGCCGCCGCCGAGATCCAGCACCAGGATACGCTGCTCGGCGCCGGTCGTGTGCAGCCCGTAGGCCATCGCGGCGGCGGTCGGCTCGTTCAGCAACCGCTTGACCCGCAACCCGGCGAGCTGCCCGGCCGTCTCGGTCGCCTGGCGCTGCGCATTGCTGAAATATGCCGGCACGGTGATCACCGCCTCCGTCACCGGCGCCCCCAGGAAGCGCTCGGCATCGTCTTTCAGCGCGCGCAGCACGAGGGCGGACAGCTCCTCGGCGCGGAACGGACGCCCGGCGAGCTCGAAGACCTGGTTGGTGCCCATAGCGCGCTTGAACGAGGCGGCGCTGCGGTCGGGCTGGCTGGACAGCCGGTCGCGCGCCGCCTGACCCACCAGCGTGTCTCCATCTGCGCCGATGCTGATCACCGAGGGGGTCAGCATCGCCCCGAGCGCGTTGGGGATCAGCACCGTCTCGCCATCGCGCCACACCGAGACCAAGCTGTTGGTCGTGCCCAGATCGATGCCGATGATCATCCCGTTCCCCAACGTCTCGCCGCGACGATCCCACCGCAGCACGGCGCGGTCTAGTCGGATCAGTATTCCCGGCACTGCCAGTCGCGGTAACAATCTCCACACCATCTTGCCTCAGAAATCGAAAATTCTCGCCATGATGCAACAAAGTGCGACCCTGGATCTCGACAGGATCCGGGCCGATACGCCCGGCGTTGCTCATCGTGTTCACCTGAACAATGCGGATGCCGGGCTGATGGCACGGCCGGTGTTGGAGGCGATGACGGAGCATTTCGGGCGCGAGGCCACCATCGGCGGCTATGAGGCTGCCAATGAAGCGGCCGTGCGGACGCAAGCGGTCTACGACAGTGTTGCCCGACTGGTGGGCGCGGTTCCCGGCCGTCTTATCATTCCGCTCGAAAGGAGGCCGCTTCTATCGATGAGCGACGCTGGAGCACGACTCGCCGCCATGTTGGCTAAGGTAAGATGATGTGGGAAGCGTTCCCGTTACTGTCTGGGCGTGGTCTTCATGCCGTTCAAAGCCGGTGTCGAGCGCAGAACGTCCTGGCGGGTCTGTCCAGCCAAAGTGATGACTGCCCGAACTTGTGGAGTAGGCCGCCCCCC
>JBPBQE010000253.1:0-3458 GCA_050954595.1 Janthinobacterium lividum
GTATGTCTTGCGGGCGCCGAAACGGTCGATCAACCAGCCGCCGGGAAGCTGCATCAGCGCATAGGTCCAGAAGAAACCGCTGAGGATCAAGCCCATCACGGCAGGGTCCAAATTGTATTCTTTGCGGATAAACGGAACGGCGACGCCGATATTGGCGCGGTCAATGTAATTGATGGCAACCGCGAGGAAGCACATCAGGACGATAAACCAGCGAGATCTTTGCACTTCGTTTCCTCGTTCGTCGGCGCTCTATGGCGCCGTGAATATCTTTCCAGGGTTCATCAGGTTCTCTGGGTCGATCGCGGCTTTGACCCGGCGCATCAAATCCAGCTCCACCGGGTCCGTCACCCGCGCCAGGCGGTCGATATTGGACACGCCGATGCCGTGCTCGGCACTGATCGCGCCGCGGCAGAGGCTCGTCGCGTCGTCCACCGCGGTGTTGATGAGGGCGACCCGGCGAGCGCGTTCAGCCAGGTCCGCTGCCGTGCCGTGCGGCAGGATACCGAGGATATGGATGTTGCCGTCACCGATATGGCCGTGCAGCACCACCAGCGCCTCGGGTACCGCGGCGGCGATGCCGCGCGTGGCGGCGTCCACGAAAGCCGCCTGTTGGCCCAACGGCACTGCGCTGTCGTGGCTGACCACATAGCCGGCAGCCTTGGAGCCTTCGGACACGCTGTGCCTCACCTTCCACAGGGCGTGGGATTGGGCGGTGCTCTCGGGAATGAGCGCGTCGGTGGCGAGGCCGCGGTCCAGCGCCGTGGCGAGCGCGTTCTCGAGTGGGGTGCGCAAGTCGATGTCCGGCAGCGTGTCGACTGCCTCGATCACCAGGTAGAAGGGCGAGTCGAGGGGGAAGGGAATCGCGACATGCGGGCAATGCTCCGCAATCACCTCCACTTGGGCGCGCGACATGATCTCCAGGCTGCCGAGACGGTCGCCGAGTTCGTCGCGCAGCAGGGCGAGCATCGACTGCACGGCCGCCATGTCCGGCAGCATGGCCAGGGCGGAGCTGCTGCTGCGGATGGCGGGAGCGAGCTTCAGCACGGCGGCGGTGATGATGCCGAGTGTGCCTTCGGCGCCGATGAACAGGTGTTTGAGGTCGTAGCCGGTGTTGTCCTTGCGGAGTGCGCGCAGGCCGTCGAACACCCGGCCGTCGGGCAGCACGGCCTCCAGCCCCAGCACCTGGTCCCGGGTGGGGCCGTAGCGCAGCACGCCGGTGCCGCCGGCATTGGTGGCGATGTTGCCGCCGATCTGGCAGGAGCCTTCCGCCCCCAGGCTGAGCGGAAACAGGCGGCCGATGTCGGCGGCGGCTGACTGGATCTCCGCCAGCACGCAGCCGGCTTCGACCGTGATGGTGTTGGCCACCGCGTCCACGGCGCGGATGGCGCGCATGCGGTCCAGCCGGACGACCACCTGCGGCCGGGGTTCCAGCGGGGTAGCGGCGCCGCACATGCCGGTGTTGCCGCCCTGGGGCACGATGGCGATACCGCGGTCGGTGCACAGGCGGATGACGGAAGCGACCTCGTTCGTGCTGGCGGGTTTGACCACCGCCAGCGCCTGGCCGTGGTAGCGGCCGCGCCAGTCGGTGAGGTAGGGGTCTTGCTCGGGGCCGGGGCCGATGACGTTCGGGGCGCCGACGATGGCACCCAGTGCGTCGAGCAGGGAGGTCTGCGCGTCCATGACGTCAGGCGGCCAGGCTGATCGTGTCCAGGCTGACGGTATCCAGGCTGGCCTGCTCCTTGGGCGTGAGCGTGAGCATGGGGGGACGGACCAGGGCCCAGGCCGGGTTGCCGGTCTTCTTCGCAAGCAGCGCCTTGATGGAGGGAAGCTGCGGCAGGACGGAGACGCTGTTGCGGGCAGCGACAACTCGGGCCTGGGCGGCATCGACGGCGTTCATCTGGGCCGGGTCGGTGTGGTTACGGTAGATAAAAGCGAGGTCGCCGGCGATGAGGTTCGAAGTGGCAGTGATGCAGCCGGCGCCGCTATGGCGGAGCAGAGGCAGCATCAGCGGGTCGGCGCCGGCCAACACGGCAAAGCCGGGAAAGGCATCGACCAGGGCCGTCATGTTGGCCAGGTCGCCGGAGCTGTCCTTGAGCCCGGTAAAGGTGCCGGGGAAGGCTTCCCGCAGGCGCGCGATCACCGGGATCGGGAGCGGGACCGCGGAGAACATCGGGATGTGGTAGAGTACGACCCGCAGGTCGGAGCTGGCCACGCGCTCGACGATGGCGGCATAGGCGGCGAACAGGCCGTCATCTGATACGTTTTTGTAATAAAAAGGCGGAAGCATCACGACCGTCTGCACGCCGAGCGAGAGAGCGTGCTTCGTGAGCTCCACCGTTTCCATGAAGGAGGCGACGCCGGTGCCGGGCAGCAGCTTCGCCGGCGCGACGCCGTCTGCCACCACAGCCTCCAGCATGGCCATGCGTTCGCGGGCGGAGAAGGAGTTCGCTTCGCCGGTGGTGCCGAGCAGGGCGACGCCGTCACAGCCCTCGGACAACAGGGTGCTGCAATGGGCGGCGAGGGCGGCGTGATCGGGCGTGAGGTCCGGCCGTACCGGGGTGCAGGCGGCACTGAACACGCCCTTGGGGTGCAGGTTTGGCATGAAGGCTTCTTTCAGGAGAGAGCGACGGGTGCATCCGCCACAATGCGCTGGCGAACGACGAACAGGACGGAGCAGGCGGAGCAGAGCGCGATGGCGGCCCCTGCCCAGAGCGCGTAGGTGAACGAGCCGGTGCTGTGTGCGACGAAGCCGGTCACGGCGGGGGCCATGGCGCCTCCGAGATAGCCGCCGAAGTTCTGGATGCTGCCGAGCGTGGCCACTTCGTTCTGCGGTGCCACGGCCGACGGCATGGACCAAACTCCGGCCACCGCCGTGTAGGAGAAGAACATCGAGGCCGAGATGAAGGCCAGGCACAGCACCACGCTGTCCGACAACGAGGCGGATACCGTGCAGATGGCGGCCCCGACCAGGCCGGCGAGGATGGGGATCTTGCGGCTGTTGATCGGCGACACGCCGCGATGGGCGAAGAAGTCGGACACCACACCACCGGTGAGAGAGCCGAGGATGCCGAACAGGAACGGGATCGAGGCGGCAATACCGGTTTGCTTGATGCTGAGATGCCGCTCGATCTCCAAATAGCCCGGCAACCAGGTGATGTACACCCAGTTCAGATAGCTAAGCCCCATTTGCCCGAACACCATGCCCCAGACCGTGGAATGACCGAACAGCCGGCGCCAGTTAGCCAGTGCGGAGCCGCGGACCGCTGGGTTGGCTTCCCGCACGAGATACAGCCGGTCCGTCTCCATTAGGGTCACCTGCTCCGGATCGCGGTATATCGCGAACCACAGCACCGCTATCAACAGTCCGGCAGCACCCATAATGACGAACATCCAGCGCCAGCCGTAGCTCAGCATCAGCACCGTCAGCAGCAGTGGCGACAGCGCGGAGCCGATCATCG
>JBPBQE010000352.1:0-3456 GCA_050954595.1 Janthinobacterium lividum
CACGCGCTACGAGAAGACCGCACGCTCTTTTATGGGCATCCTCTGCCTCGCCGCCGCGTGCGACTGGATCAAGTGCTAACAGGCCCTAGCCCGCGAATTGCAGATCGACATGCCGGACGCTGCACAAGAAACGTTTGGCGGATCCGTTCCGAACTGGCCGGCCTTTCCAGACAGCGCCGCCGCCCTGCATTACTTGAAAGACTTCTTCAAGCTAGTGATCCTGTCCAACGTCGACCGGCAAAGCTTTGCCGGTAGCAACAAGCGCCTGGAAGTCGTGTTCGACGCCGTCTACACCGCGCAAGACATCGGTTCCTATAAGCCGGACCTCAACAACTTCCGCTACCTCCTGGACCACCTCGCTGCAGCAGGCACGCAGCCCGGAGCCGTGCTGCATACTGCGCAAAGCTTGTTCCAAGATTACAAGCCGGCCCAGGAAATCGGGCTGGCAACGGCCTGGATCGATCGACATCACGCCGAAGGCGGCTGGGGCGCCACCATGCCGCAGGAAGACGCCAAGTTCGATTTCCGGTTCACCAGCATGGCGGAGATGGTCAGGGCGCATCAGGCCGAACAACGGGCAGCGGCCACCGTTTGATCACGTCGTTAGCATATGAACCGAGCCGGCATCTACCGCATCAGCCAGGGCTTTAAGTGTCGGGAAGTGGTAGTCCGGCTTGGTATGGGCTGATTCCAGCGTTCCGCCAGACCCTTTCATCCCCATCCGTCGCTCGATCCAGCACACCGTGTAGCCAAGCTGCCGTGCGACACCGATGTCGTGATACTGGCTTTGGGCGACGTGCATGATGTCATGCAATCCATGACCATCACGGCTGAGGCGGCCGCGCGCGAAGGCAAAGAAGCGCGGATCTGGCTTGTCGCACAGCGCCTCGTCGACCGTGACGCTGTCATCGAAGGGATTGCCTAAAGTGCGCTGCATGTGGTCCAGCGCCCAGCGTTGAGCGTTGGTCATCGCCACCAGCTTGAAGCGGCGTTTTAGCCGCTGGAGCGCCTCGACGGAGTCGGGAAATGCCGGCCAGTGCTCGATAGAGCGCGCGTATCCGTCCGCGATGTCGTTATCCTGCTTCAGGCCGAGCTTAGGTGCGATTTCCTTATAAACGCGGCGTAGATCGTCAGGAAATCGGATGGATGCTTTGCTCGCGCGGCTGGCGCGATAGGCTTCAAGGATCGTGTTGTCATCCGTCGTGGCCAACTCCGGTCCACAAGCATCCCGCAAGTAGCCCAGCATCCCGGACTCGAAGTCGATCAAGGTGCCGACGACGTCGAAGGTGAGGACCTTGGGTTCCAGCATGCTCTTTCCTTTGCTCAGGCAAACGCACGATGGTCCGAGACGAACTCAGCTACAATATCTGCTCATCAATATGATGAGCTTTGTCGAAAGCCGACCGTTTGCTGTGGAACTGGTGAGCCGGATAAGCGGACACGCATTGTGCAACATCCTCGGCTTTGTGAAAGCCGTCGCTGAGCCCGTATAGTGCGGCGTAGCCGTTGGTCAGGTTGGGAGCTTATCGCGTGGTAGCGGAATGAGAATTTGCGTGTTCGGCGCCGGTGCCGTCGGTGGTCACTTCGCAGCCCGTCTCCATAAGGGTGGTGGCGACGTTTCGGTCGTAGCGCGCGGCGCGCATTTGGCCGCGATCCAAGAACGCGGGCTCCGCGTGTCCACACCCGATGAGGAGATCGTCGCCGCCGTACGGGCCAGTGCCGACCCGTCCGAGTTGGGCCCGCAGGACGTGGTGCTGGTCACCGTGAAGGCACCGGCGTTGCCGGCGGTCGCGGACGCGATCGGACCGCTCCTCGGACCGACCACACCGGTCGTGTTCGCAATGAACGGCATTCCCTGGTTCTACCACGGTGTTGGCGATCAACGGATCGAGCGTCTCGACCCCGGCGGTGCGTTGAGCCGAGCGATCGGGCTGGAGCGGGCGGTCGCGGGCGTCGTTTACACACCCTGCACCGTGACGGCCCCCGGCGAAATCCTGGTCGAAACCAAGCACAGTCGCCTTGTCATCGGCGCTCCGGACGGCATTGTCTCGCCGCCCATCCGCGACTTCGCCGCGATGTTGACCGCGGGCGGCATGGAGGGTGTGACGTCCGAGCGGATCCGAGACACGATCTGGTCCAAGTTGCTGCTCAATCTCGGGATTGGATTGCTCGGTGTGCTGACGGGGACCACAGGGCCGGTGTTCTTCGCCGAGGAGGGCTGCCGCCAGGTAACGCGGGCCATCGTCGCTGAGGGCGCTGCAATCGCGGCTGCCATGGGCTGCACTGTGGAACCGGATGCAGACGGGCAGATCCGCATCGGCAACGCATCGCACCACAAGACGAGCATTCTGCAGGATTACGAACTAGGCCGGCCGATGGAAATCGACGCGCTTTATACAGTCCCGCTCGAGATGGCGCGCGCGCACGGTGTGGCCACTCCGACGCTCGACATGTTGGTGGCGATCGTCCGCAGTCGGGCGCGCGGTGCAGGACTATATGACGGCTAGTTTCGGAGTTCAGACCTTACGGCTGCGGGAAGCTTAGCTTCAGCGGACGTGACCTCGTCCCGCTTGCCCAGGCACCCTCGCGGCTGGATGTCGATAGTCCTCAGTCTGTCTCGGTCACGCCAGGCAAAAAAGATGGCTAGGGCGCGGTTGACTGTCAGCAAGGTCGCGTCGTCGAGATGCCCGATCACACCGCCCAGCTTGCCCCGGGGTGGAGTCTGCGGCTTGTCGATCATGATCTGGGATGGCTTGTTCAGGCCGTTTTGCGAACTCGGTTCGACCGTGACCCGCAGCAGGGGAGCGTCGATGAGCGTGCTGGTGATCGGCAGGACCGTCACGGCCGAAAGTTCGCTGAATAGGTCCGACTGCACCACCAGCGCTGGCCGGGGCTCAGCCTGGAGAGCGACCGTCACCAGGTCACCGCGCCTCACTCCGTCCAGCCGGTTGCGTTGGAGATTGTGGACCAAGCCTCGTCGTCAGTGGCACAGCCCTGTGCAGCGTCACGGATCAGGCTAGCCTGACGGGCACACTCTCCAGCGAAACCGGCTGCCCTGGTGTCCGGCACCCAAATCTGCACTGGCCGCAGCCCGGCAGCGCGGAGCTTATCGCGCCGTCGTTGGACCCGTTGTGTGCCTGTTCTCACTGTCGACGTACGTTACATGTAGCGATTTCAGCTGACCGGGTCTTCGGTCATGACGTCGATGCGGGTTCGTCCTAAACAGTTCGCCCCCGGCTGGTCGGGCAGATCACCAGCGAGGGCACCTTCGGCCGGCCCACATTCGCCCCTTCGGCTGCAGCAGCACCGCTCGATCGTATCGCCGGCATGCTTGCCCGCAGTGTGATCACCATGCGACGTTTCAATCCTGAGTTCGGGAGTGACCATGATCCGCGATGCCGCCCATCCGCTCCTGCTCACGCCCGGCCCGGTCAGCGTCTCTGCAACTACCAAGCA
>JBPBQE010000309.1:0-3425 GCA_050954595.1 Janthinobacterium lividum
AGCCAATAACGGAACAGGATCAAACTTCCGTTCTAGGGCTTGGCCTTGCCGTGCGTCGCGATAGCACGTTGGCAGCGAGCCAATGAAGGTCTGCAAAGTGTCGAAGGCGGCGGTAGCTTCTCAACAGCAGCTCCCGTCTCTTGGGGTGTATGCGACGATGAGCACCTTCCGCTATCGACCTCAGCTCGGACATTTAGCCACTTATATATTAGCTTGAACGCTCCGAAGCGGACGCTAGCTAAGCGCCTAATCGGAAATCGTGTCGCACCACTCGTGACATCCGATACAGTCCTGGTCGGCCGCAAACTTATCTGAAGCAGGAACGTTAGCGGTTTTTCGGGTGCACGTTAATTGTTGCTGGCTTTATTAAACGGGTGTATGGAACCCAATGGAGATTGAGTTCGACCCAGCTAAGGATCGCGCTAATGCTGCCAAGCACGGCATAACATTGGGAGCTGCGGAAGGGTTTGATTGGAATACGGCGTTGGAGCGCGAGGACGACCGCTTTGATTACGGAGAGGTCCGGTTCGTCGCCATTGGTCTAATCGGTGATCGTCTGCATGTGCTTGTGTTCACCGAAGGCTCTCACGAGGATGCGGTGCGCGCCATCAGCCTGCGCCCCGCCGAAAAGCACGAGGCAAGGTTTTATCATGGCCAAGTTTGATCCCGAGGTTCACGACGACAATCCACCGTTAGGCACTCCGTTCATGGCTGGCATGACACCTTCCCGGCGCGGTCGGCCAAGGCTGGAAACGCCGAAGGTGGAAGTCAAAATCCGCTTGGACGCTGCTACGGTCGAGCATCTGCGCGGCAGCGGCCCCGGATGGCAAACCCGCGTAAATGCTTTGCTGGGCCGACTGGTGGCGGCAGGGCAAATCTAGCTCTCCATCTGCCTCACAAGGACCCGTTGTGAAAACTTCGCTGCTTTCACAGCCGGCTTTCATTTCGGGAATGTGACCCTTTCTGGCCCACCACACCGGACGCTTGGAGAGTCTGAGCTTAAAGTTAGAAGTGCATGTCACCCGACGGCTTGATCCAGAGGCGGGGGGTATCCCCAGCAGGATCGTGAGAACGCCGCTCGCGCCGATAACAGTCGAATACTTGCTTTAGTTAAACGCATGCTATCTAAGATTTGAGAATACGAAGCAAGTATGAGTTCTGATTAATGCCCGACCAAACAAGCCAGCAGATCCTGAACATCACGGCACGAATTGTCGCTGCTCATCTCGGAAACAATCAGGTGGATGCATCGACAATCCCATCATTGATCCAGTCAGTCTATCGGACCGTTTCCAGTGTTGATGCTCCAGAGCCAGAGGCAGTCATCGCGCCGCAGCCGGCTGTGCCAGTGAAGAAGTCCGTCTTCCCTGATTTCATCATCTGCCTCGAGGATGGCAAGAAGTTGAAGATGCTCAAGCGTCATCTCCAGACCAGCTATGGCCTTAGCCCGGACGCCTACCGGACGAAATGGAGCTTGCCGCGAGACTATCCGATGGTGGCGCCGAACTATGCTTCCACACGCTCCGCGCTGGCAAAGCAGATCGGCCTCGGCAGAAAGCCGTTAGCTGACACAATTGAGCCGGAGATTGCGGAGCCAGAAGAGGCCAAGATTACGGTTGTGAAAGCGCGCCATGCTCGTGGGTCCAAAGGCTAACTCTACTGGCGTCGCACCTGCTGTCGATCGTGGAGAAGCGGGCAGCGGCGCTAAATGGTGAACCGGCAGTATGACGCCACTCCGCACCATTCACCTCGCTGGCTACCCGCTGCGCATCTATGCCTCGCCGCTGACTGTACCCGACCATCCATGGGCGTCGTTCCACGACCTGATGATGCTGGCCGAGATGGACGAGGTCGATCAGCCCCGATGGCTGGACAAGCTACGGCAAGAGCTGCCCGACATGGTGCACGACCTGCCGGACGGGACAGTGATCGTGGCCGAGCCGATGGTCGGCGGCATGTTCCAGGCACTCGACATGATGGGCCTGGAGGACATGCAGGAGATGCGCGACGAGTGGACCGAAGCGTGGATGGAGCTATTTGCGATCCAGCTGGCCGAGATGCCGGGCGACACGTGGCAGCAGGCAGTGCGCGAAGCCGAGCTGCGCAATGTTCCGAACATGCAGCAGAAGACGGTGCTGCAATGATGGAAGAGGCGAACGATTTCGGGTGAGTGAATTAACCCTGCGAATGTTTTACGCCCTCTGGTGCGTGCGGCGATGTGGTAGTCGCGCTTCCATAATTCTCGATCGTTGTGAGAACACCCCGGTCTTCTCGGCCGCGTTTCTTTGTAGGATTACCAAACCGGCAGCTTTCGACCTCAAGTCGGTCTTCGCACGATGGCTCGGCCGACCCTGGAACCGGACGTTCGCCACGAGTTTCGGAGGCGGCTCTGAGCCGCATATCAGACGCTGAAGCGCGTGAACCTGCTTTCCGGAAGCGGACACTTCAGATCCAACAAGTTAATGAGGCCGGGGTTGGCGCGCTTACTCTCTTCGCATGCTCCAGTGTTCCTTATGGGAATGGAGTGTATCAATTAGGCGGCAAGTTACCGGTTGGAGAGGCGCTGAAATCCAAAAATGAAGTCACCATCATAGCGTTTCGCACCCGAACAAGCGTTGTTTCGAAGGTCTCGCTCGGGGTTGCCGCACCTATGTAGGGCAGAACTTTTTCAAACTGCTGACGGGCTGCAACGCGGGACACGGATTGACCAAGCTCTCTGCGTACCGCCAACGCCTCCGCAGAGTCGCATCCTTCTTGAAGATTGCGGCCCAAAATGGCTAACGTCAGAGGAATTACAGGTTCTTTCTCTGGAGCAGTCGCCATCAGCCGCGCCGAAAAAAGCCGGGCTGGAAGCCCTCCTAAAAACGCCAAGTCGGGTGCCAGTCGCATCGCGAAATGGCGGGCAGTTGGGCAGAAGCCCAGGCCCGTCGATTTCCCAGCGGCAATCGCTTCGATTTCGCAAAGCGGGGCCCCTGACATCCAGACCGGCACGATTTGCTCAATAAGATCTAAGGCCTTCAAGGCGCGGGCCTCGTCCGACGATAACCTCTTGTAATCTTCGCCAAACAGCCCCTCAAGGCTTTCCGGGCGAACAAGCTCCATCAACCGCAATGGCGCCTCGCGCGGCGCTGTTGCACGGACCAGGGATACGGGCGCAGTAACCCGAGCCCCGTTCGGGGTTAGGCGATGCGGACGGAGGTCCGGCGTCCAAGGTCGAGCATTCGGTTCAGCGTATAAACGGCGACGTCCACCTCGGTTGCCCGCCGCTGGTCGGTGCGCGAGCGTAGCTCGTCACCGATCACCTGCTTGAACCTGCCGATGGCCGCTTCAGCTCGCGCCCGTTTCGTGTAGCCGGACGCCTTCTGCCAAGCAGCTCGTCCGTGCTCGGCGATGCTGTGCAAGTGACCGTCCCGCTGCGTGGGAGC
>JBPBQE010000525.1:0-3416 GCA_050954595.1 Janthinobacterium lividum
GCCGCGCATCGTCGCCGCGCAGAAATAGGTTCGGACGATGGCTGACGACGAGAAGAGTGGCGACGAGAAGAAAGAGGAGGACGGCAAGAAGGAGGAGAGGAAAGAGGGGCAAAAGAAGAAGGGCGACGAGAAGAAAGACCGGAAGCTGCTGTGGCCCTGGATCGTGGGGACCGCCGTGGTGCTCGGGTTCATCGCGGTGGTGCTGTACATCATCTATGTGCCGGCGCCGGATGTGTGGACTGACGATTCCTATGTGACGGCGCATTACGCGTCGGTGGCGCCGCGGGTGTCGGGGCAGGTGGTCGAGGTGGCGGTTGACGACAACCAGGCGGTGAAGGCCGGGCAGGTGCTGGTGCGGCTGGACGACCGGGATCAGCGGACGGCGCTGGCGGCGGCTGAGGCGATGCTGGAGCAGGACCGGGCGCGGTTGGCGGAAGCGGCCGGGTCGGTGGCGCGGCAGCCGGCGTTGGTGGATCAGGCGCAGGTGCAGAACCCGGCGGCGTCGTCGCAGCTGGCGTTGGCGCTGGCGAACCAGCGGCGCTACCGCAACCTGGCGGCGACGGGGGCGGGGACGGACCAGCAGCGGCAGGAGGCGGACCAGCAGGTGCAGCAGGCGCAGTCGGCGGTGGATCAGGCGCGGGCGCAGACGGAGGCGGCTCGCAAGCAGATCCCGATCCTGGAGGCGCAGCGGGCAGCGGCGGTGGCGCTGGTGAAAGGCGACGAGGCGCGGGTGGAGCAGGCGAAGCTGACGCTGAGCTACACGGTGATCACGGCGCCGCTGGATGGGTCGGTTGCGGAGCGGCGGGTGCAGGTGGGCGATTACGTCGCGCCGGGGGCGTCGGTGATGACGATCGTGCCGTTGGATGCGGTTTATATCGTGTCGAACTATCGGGAAGTGGCGTTGCGGCACGTGCTGCCGGGGCAGGACGTGCGGATCCATGTCGATGCGTACGACATCGATCTGGATGGGGTGGTGGATAGCGTGGCGCCGGCGTCCGGGGCGGCGTTCGGGGCGATCCAGCCCAATAATGCGACGGGGAATTTCACCAAGATCGTGCAGCGGTTGCCAGTGAAGATCCTGGTGCGGCCGGGGCAGAACACGGCACGGCTGTTGCGGCTGGGGTTCTCGGTGGAGACGACGATCCATACGCATCTGGCGGACGTGGTGGCGGATCAGCGGGATTCGGATCACCGGGTTACCTCACCTTGAGGTGGGTGTGGATCGCGGTGGTGGTCGCGGGGTGCACGGTGGGGCCGGATTACTCGGCGCCGGTGGTCGAGGCGCCGGCGCAGTTCGGGCAGACGCGGACCGATGTCGCGAGCCGGACGAGTTCGGGGGCGGTGGACCCCAATTGGTGGCGGCAGTTCGGGGATCCGGAGTTGACGTCGTTGGTGACGCGGGTGGCGGCGCAGAATCTGGATCTGCAGGCGGCGGCGGAGCGGGTGCTGCAAGGGCGGGCGCAGACCCGGGTGGTGGCGTCGCAAGGGTTGCCGCAGATCGAGGCGAAGTCGTCGTATTCGCGGGATCGGTTGAGCCCGACCGGCGACCCGGCCGCACTGGTGGTGCCGGCGCCGGGCGCGCCGGAGGAGTTCGACGTGTTCCAGAACGGGCTGAACTCGTCGTGGGACCTGGATCTGTTCGGGCGGATCAAGCGGCAGACCGAGGCGCAGGCGGCGGAGACGCAGGCGGCGGTGGAAGAGCGGCGCGGGGTGGCGCTGGCGGCGGTGGCGGACGTGGCGCAGGACTACCTGCAATTACGGGGCATCCAGGCGGAGCTGGCGATCGTGGCGCGGAATCTGGCGGTGGCGCAGGGGAACACGGCGCTGGTGCAGACGCGGTTCGCCAATGGGGTGGCGACGACGCTGGATATCGCGCGAGCCAAGGCGCAGGAGGCGACGATCGGGTCGACGGTGCCGCAGTTGCGGACGCAGCAGGTGGCGCTGATCAACGCGATCGGGACGCTGTTGGGGCAGACGCCGCGGGCGCTGCAGGTGGAGCTGACGGCGCCGGCGACTGAGGTGACGATCCCGGCGGTGGTGCCGGTGGGGATCTCGACGGCGTTGGTGCGGCAGCGGCCGGATCTGCGGCAGGCGGAGGCGCGGCTGCATGCGGCGACGGCGGAGATCGGGGCGGCGGAGGCGGCATTCTATCCGGACATCAATCTGACCGGGAGTTTCGAATTACAGGGGCTGCGGCTCAAGGACGCGTTCAGCCTGTATTCGCGGGCGTTCGAGGTGGGGCCGTCGATCTCGTTGCCGATCTTCCAGGGTGGGCGGTTGCGGGGGACGCTGGAGCTGCGGAAATCGCAGGCGCGGGAGGCGGCGCTGCAGTTCCGGCGGGTGTTGCTGCGGGCGTGGCAGGAACTGGATGATGCGCTGACGGGGTATGCGGAGGCGCAGGCGCGGACGGAGCTGGTTGCGGCGGCGGTGGCTCAAAACCAGGTGGCGCTGGCGGCGGCGCGGCAGCGATATCGGGAGGGTGTGGGGGATTTCATCGACATCAACCTGGTGCAGTCGCAGTTGCTGCAGAGCGAGAACGAGTTGGCGCAGAGCCGGACGGCGATCGCTACCAGGTTGGTGAGTTTGTATCGGGCGTTGGGGAGTGGGTGGGAGATGGCGGAGCCGCGCTAGGTGACGCGGACGCGGACGCGGATGCGGTGTTGGGCGGCGGATAGGTAGCCTTTGCAGTTCCAGGTTTCGTCGGGGGTCGCGGGCTGGGTTTGGCTGGCGGAGTCCCAGGCTCGGACGACCAGGTCGCGGTCGCCGGGTTGGAGGTCGAGGGTAGTTTCCCAGAAGGTCCAGGCCCAGGGGGATGATCGGTCGGCGGTCAGGGTGGCCTGGGACCATGTGCGGCCGCCATCGGTGGAGATGTCGACGCGGGTGACCCTGCGGGCGGTGGCGGTGGCGTAGCCGCGGATGCGGGTGGGGCCGGCGGGGAGTTCGGCGTAGGCGGCGGGTTCGCAAATGGCGGCGTTGAGGGGCATCTCCTCAATGGTGATGCCCTCGGACCAGCCGATGGTGTCGGAGGTCATGCTAGCGGGCAGCAGCTTGTAGTCGCGCTGCTGCATGTGGTTGGGCGAGGGTTCGGACTGGACGGTGATGGTTTTGAGCCATTTGGCGGAGCGGATGCCGGCGTATCCGGGGACAACGAGGCGGAGGGGATAGCCGTGATGGGGGGCGAGGTCTTCGCCGTTCACCGACCAGGCCAGCAGGGTTTCGGGGGCGCGGGCTTTGGCGGCGGGGATCGAGATGCCGAAGGTGAAGCGGCCTTCCTCGGGGTGGTCGATCTCGTCGGCGGAGTCGAAGGCGATGTGGGCGGCGGCCGGGTCGGCGTCGGCAGCATCGAGGAGGTCGGCGAGGCGGATGCCGGTCCATTCGGCGTTGCCGATCGCACCCGCAGACCAGGGGTCGCCGGT
>JBPBQE010000050.1:0-3412 GCA_050954595.1 Janthinobacterium lividum
GGTTCCAGATCGCCTGGCGAAGCGCCGGATCAGCCAGCACCGCAACGCCCCCGACCGCATCGCTGCGGCTTTCGAGCCTGGCCGAGGGATGCGCGTCTTGCCAGGCTTTCGCCAGGTCGTCGATGAAAGTACGGGCGTCGATGCTCCCCAGCGCCTCGCTCCGTGGTTCGCCCGCCGAATGCAGGATGTCGGTCACAATCGATTTGCAGCGCTGCACCTCCGACTGCATCTCGCGCAATTCCCCGATCAGTTCCGGATCCGAGGCGAGCTTCGGCATGCGTTGCCAATCGCTGAGAATTACGGACAGCGAAGCCAGCGGCGTGCCGAGCTCGTGCGCGGCGCCGGAAGCGAACAATCCCATCCGAACGATATTGTCCTCTTCCGCCGCGTGCTGGCGCATATCCGCAAGGTAAGTGTCGCGCGCCCGCAGGTTGCGGCTGATGCGGGCGATGAACAACACCAGCAACATCGCTACTAGCGCGTAGCTGATCCAGTGACCCAGCGTATACAGGTCGGCAATATCGTGCACGAGACCCGGTGGGAACAGCAACGGCCAGTGCTGCAAGCTCAGGAACGCGTAGCAGCAGGTCGTAACGACGAGAAGGATCCAGATTAGCGCAGGCCGTAGCAGGATCGCGCCCAGGACGACTTGCACCAAGTAGAGCGCGATAAATGGGTTGTCGGCTCCGCCACTGAAGTAGAGTTGCGCCGTCAGCATGCCGACGTCGAACAGCAGCGCGGACAGGAACTCGGTATGTGTCACGCGATGGTGGCGCAGCATCAGCGCGCTAATCAGATTGGCCAGGGCGAGCAGCGCGACCAGCTCGAGCAACGCCACGGTCGGCAGCGATACGTCCAATCCGAAGCGTACAACCGTGATGGTCACGAACTGGCCGATGACGGCCAGCCATCGGAGCTGGATGAGCTGCCGCATGTTGTCGGTCGCGATCGCGTCCGGCGCCGAGCCCAGTGGCGCTGACGCGCGCCGGCGGCGGGTCAGCGCGAGCAGTGGAGCGTCCATCAGTTCTCGCCCCTCCCGGCGTGGTGATGCCGCATTATCCATAACCCGGCTCCGCTCAGTCCGGCCAGGCTGAACCAAGTCAGCGCATAGACCAGATGCGTGTTGCGGAACGCGACCACGGTCAGCCCGCCGACTGGAAAACCGCCCGGGTTCGGCGTCGAGTCCGCATCGATGAAGTACGGAGCGACCACGCCGAGGTCGCGAGAGGCGGCGATTGCTTCCACGTCGCGGGAGAACCAGCGATCATTGGCCGGGTCGTTGCTGCGCAGAAAGGCGCCACCGGGTTCGGGCGCACGGAGCAGCCCGGTGACGGTCGCCCAGCTAGGCTCGCCATTTCGGCCGCTCTCAGCGACGCGGCGATCCTGCGGAACGAAACCGCGATTGATTAGGACGATCCAACCGTCATCCGCGCGGAGCGGAGTCATGACCCAGAAGCCGGCGCCGAGTTCCGTCACGGCCTGCACCATGATCTCGCGGTCGTTCAGCAGCGTTCCCGACACGTCCACATGAATGTAGGCTGCCGTCTCGACGGAAAAGTCACGCCAGGACGCGGGACCCGGCGCGGGCTGCGCTCGAGCATAGATGCGCTGCTCAACGCCCGCGATCAGGTCCAGCTTCCAGGCGCGGCGCTGCACCTGCCAGACGCCCAGGGCGACGAACAGCACCGTGGCCGTAACCAGCAGGGTGGCGAGGGCTGCTTGCTTCGCAATCGACCCGCGCGCCACTGCCTCTACCGAGGCGGCATCGGCATGGGCATCGGTGGCATCATGTTGGTATTGAGGTGGTACATCACCCAGATGGAGCCGCCGATGGTGATGCCGACGATCACGATGGTGAACACGAATACCATCAAAATCCATCCGCCCTCGGCACGGGTGTCGAGGTGGAGGAAGTAGATGACGTGCACCATGATCTGCACCAGCGCCAAACCGAAGATGAGCAGCGCGGTCGTTTGCGCGTCATGCAGCGCCCCGGTCATCACCAGCCAGAACGGGACGGCGGTCAGGATGACCGAAAGAACGAAGCCGATCAGATAGCCGCGACGCGTGCCGTGGCCGTGCGTGTCGCCGTGGTCGTGCAGACCCGAAGCGGGCAGATCGGGCGTCATCAATGGAGCACTCCGTACAGGTAAACGAAGGTGAAAACGCCGATCCAGATGATGTCCAGGAAATGCCAGAACATGCTGAGGCACAGCAGCCGGCGCTTGTTCTGGATTACTAGGCCGCGCTGGCCGATCTGCACAAGCATGGTCACGATCCAGATCAGCCCGAACATGACGTGCAGCCCGTGCGTGCTGACCAGCGTGAAGAAGGCGGACAGGAACGCACTGCGCTGCGGCGTGGCGCCTTCGGCGAACAGGCTGGCGAACTCATACAGCTCGATCCCGACGAAGGCCGCTCCGATCAGGGCGGTGATCACCAGCCAGAGCTGGGTGCCGCGCGCCCGGCCCGCTTCCATTTCGATCATGCCGAAGCCGAAGGTGAGGGAGGAGATGAGCAGAAAGGCGGTGTTCAACGCGACGAGCGGCAGTTCGAAGATCTCGCGCGGTGCCGGGCCGCCGGCATAGCTGGCGCTCAGCACGCCGAAGGTGGCGAACAGGGCGGCGAAGATGAGCGCGTCGCTCATCAGGTAGATCCAGAAGCCCAATATCGTAGCGCCGTTGCCGCCGGCGTGGTCGTGGTCCTCCGCTTCCGCGAGATGGAAGGCGCGCTGCTCCGCCGCAGCGGCGGCGTTTGTGGCCTGTGCCGTCATGTCAGGCTCCCGGTGCCATGAGCCGCGTGCGCTCGCGTTCAACACGCGCAACGGCCTCCGCTCGGATGAAGTAATCGCGGCTGTAGTTGAAGGTGTGGCCGACCGCGACGGCAAGCAGGCCCACGGCGCTGACCGCGGCCAGCCACCAGATGTACCAGATCATGCCGAAGCCGAGCAGGAAGGCCAGGGCAGAAAGATAGACTCCGGTGCCCGTATTTTTGGGCATGTGGATCGGCCGGTAGCCGGCGGCGGGCCGCTCGTAACCGCGCGACTTCATGTCGTGCCAGGTGTCCAGCTCATGCACCACTGGAGTGAAGGCGAAATTATAGGCCGGCGGCGGCGACGAGGTCGACCATTCCAGCGTGCGCCCGTTCCAGGGATCGCCCGTGACGTCGCGCAGCTTCTCGCGATGGACGATGCCCATGACGATGCTCATTACCGTGCCGACGATGCCGACCAGGATGATCAGAGCGCCGAAAGCCGCGACCACGAAGTAAGGCTGCAGGCTGACGTCGTCGATGTGGTGGATTCGCCGGGTCACGCCCATTAGGCCGACCACGTAAATCGGCGTCCAGGCGATCCAGTAGCCAATCACCCAGCCCCAGAACGACACCTTGCCCCAGAACGGATCAAGCTTGA
>JBPBQE010000495.1:0-3396 GCA_050954595.1 Janthinobacterium lividum
AGTTCCTTCTGGTCAGGCTGCCCCGCGCCAACAGCATCGACATCACCGCCGCGATCTGGTTCCAGGCGGGACGCCTTCCGGCCCTGCGGACACTGGGCAGCGCAGTGCTGTCGATCCTGGTCGTCGGCATGGGCGCGTCGCTCGGCCGCGAGGGTGCGCCCAAGCAGACCGGAGCGGTGATTGCCAACCTGCTGTCCGATCGGGTGCGGTTGTCGGACGAGCAGCGCCGCCTGCTGGTGGCGTGCGGTGCCGGCGCTGGAATGGCCGCGGCCTATGGTGTTCCGCTCGGCGGCGCCTTGTTCGCGCTGGAGGTGCTGCGCGGCGAGCTGGCGCTGCGCTTCGTGCTGCCTGCGCTCATGACCTCGCTGATCGCCACCGGCATCTCGTGGGCGTTCCTGCCGGACCTCCCGACCTATTCGATCCCGCCTTATCCCGGCTCGATCAGCATCGCCGCGTGGGCCGTGCTCGCCGCACCGATCGCCGGACTGGTCTCGGTGGCCTATGTCCGCGCGGTCGCCTGGGCAGACCGCCACGGGCCCAAAGGCGGGTGGCGCTTTCTGGCGCCGGTGCTGGCGCTGACCCTGCTCGGGATGGTGTCCATCGCCTTTCCCCAGCTGCTCGGCAATGGTCGGGACGTGGCGCAGCTGGCCTTCACCGGCAGGATCGCGCCGTGTCTGTTGCTGGCCCTGCTGCTGTTGAAGCCGCTGGCCACCCTGCTCTGTTTTGGCAGCGGCACCCCGGGTGGGCTGTTCACCCCGTCGCTCGCCCTGGGCGCACTGCTTGGCGGCGTCCTGGGCATCCCGTGGTCCCATGTCTGGCCAGGCGTGCCGCCTGGATTGTTCGCGGTGCTTGGCGCGGGCGCGGTGCTGGCCGCAACCACCCAGGGGCCGCTGTCGACGGTTGTGCTGATGATGGAGCTGACCGGGCATGCCCGCGCCTTCATCGTGCCGATGCTGCTCATGGTCGCGATCGCCACGCTGGTTGCCCGCACGGTCGAACCGCGATCGATCTACGACGCACGCCTGAGCGACGCGGAGGTCCTGCAACGTCAGCGCCAGCGTGATCCGACACGTCTCGGCCATGCGCCTGCAGACTGACAAAAGCGTGCGAACCAACCGTGTCAAGCCATGCTGCAGCACGGGAAGATCCAGGTGAGACAAAACGTTTTTTGGATCCTCCAGCCCGCAGCAGGTCCTCGAACCACCATCGCGTATGGGCTCCCATGACCGTAACCGTCCAATGCCGGCACAATGAGTACCTGCAGGTAACTAGCGCGGTTGATGATGACTTGGTAACAACTTCATGATTGAGCAGCTAGAGTGGGACATCATTCGTGAAACGAGATCTCTGGCTGACTGTGGCGGGTTGCATCGGAGCTTTGATTGCACCAGCAAGCGCAAGACCGCAAAGTAAGGTTATCCCGCTCGTTTTCTCGGCTAACGCTCCAGAAGCGGTTTCGGCCAGGATTGGTGATCATCAAGGCCTGTTCCTGTTCGACAGCGGTGCAGGTACATCTGCCGTAACGCCGTCTTTTTCAGAAATGATCGGCTGCAAGCCATGGGGTAAAGTCACCGGCTTTCGTGCCACTGGCGAGCGGCTTGATCTTTTACGGTGCAACGAAACGGATGTCACCGTTGGCCCAATCACACGGCGAATGCCTCAGCTCTCCGTCATCGATCTTAAGCAATTCATGGGACCGGCCGGTGATAAGTTCGGTGGAGCGATCGCTCTTGACGTGTTTGTCGGGCACACGATCACACTTGATATCGCGAAACACCGGCTCATCATCGAAGATGCCGCTAGTCTGGACCGTATCAAGCAGAAGGCGCGCGAGGTGCCAATCAGGTTGGTGCGAGACACGGAGGGTGCTGCGCTCACAGTCGATCTTGGTGTGCCGACATCACTCGGCACTGCTTGGATGGAGATTGACACCGGCAACTATGGGCCTTCGTTGATCGACAAGCACGTTGCCCGCCTGGTGGGTCTCGCACCCGATAAGTCTGGCGCCCAGCAATGGACGGCAGAACTCGAACCAAACTTGAACGCAGCGGGATCTGCTGTCGTGAAGGACCTTATCATGGACGGTGATATAGGTCGTGACGTTTTGATGCACTGGTCTGTGACGCTGGATCTTGCAAATGAAAGGGGATGGATCAGTGCAGATCAGAAGTAGTCATGTGCCGGCCGAGGAAACCATGGAAGCAACTCATCCAGATAATTATTAGGAGACCCGTCCACCAATCGGTTAAGCGCGTCGCGCAACCACGCGAATGGCTCGACGCCGTTCAGCTTGGCGGTCTCCACCAGTGAGGCCACGATCGCCCAGCGCCTGGTATCTCCCTCGCTGCCGACAAACAATGCATTCTTGCGCCCAAGTGCACTCGGGCGGATCGAACGTCCCACCAGGCTGGTATCGAGGTCGATGCGGCCGTCGTTTAGAAACCGGCTGAGCGCCGACCAGCCGGCCGAACTCATCCGAACGAACGTGTTCGCATCGGGTGAAGCATTCACACCGCGCCTCGGTCATGACCGCCTCGGTCGGCATGAAGCCTGGACCGCGCGCATCTCCTGGACACAGGACGCGATCCCAGCGTCCGGGAAAGGCACCACCCCGTCCGCAACATGGGTTGCACGGTCACGGGACCGTTCAGAATGCCCGCCATGGGTTCATGTCAGGCATCCTGATGCTGCATGAGAACGGGAAGATCGGCGGTCCGCAGCACGCCTTCCGTGGCGTCGTCGAACAGCATCTCGTGCAGGCGGCCGTGGCTGGAGCTCCCCATGACAAGCAGATCGGCACCAGCCTCGTGCGCCATCGCCACCAGTTGCGCACCCACATCATCGTTCGGCGCGGCCGGTGCCGTCGCCACCTCGAACGGCTGGCCGTCGAACGCGTCCGCCAGGCCGGCATCATCGGCCGTGTCACCGACACGAAGCACCACCACCCGCTCCGCCTTCAACAAGAGCGGCCGCGCGGTTCGGATCGCCGATCGAGCCTGCGCGCCGTTCTGCCAGGCGACGGCCACGATGCGTCCAAGCAGAGCGTCCGTGCCGGTCGGCACCAGCAGCACCGGACGTTTGGAACGGACCAGCGCCGCATGGATCCGGGCGCGTGCGGTCTTGTCATTCGGCAACTGTTCCAGCAGCAGCAGATGGGCGCCGCGTCCATGCTCGGCCACTGCCAGCGCGCCATCGCCACGCACCTCGATCCAGCGTGCCGTGTGTCCCTCGGCACGCTCCGCCGACACCCAGTGATCGAGGGTGCCGCGCATTGCGCCCACCCAGTCGCGGCGATGCGCCGAGATCGCCTGCTGGCGTTCCCGGGTCAGCACCTCCTCGGTCGGCTGCAGATCGGCCAGAACGGGTCCGTCGATGGCAAGTGCGATGGTCCGGCCT
>JBPBQE010000019.1:0-3369 GCA_050954595.1 Janthinobacterium lividum
AATCATGGCGACGAAGAGTTTCCGAAAACTGAAGGCCCCTCGGATTGTGCCGATCCGAAGTTTCGAATGTTTGTTTGCCCCCAGACTCGGTCCTAGCATTCTGACCGGTGGAGGTTGCTGGCCGGTCCTACGGAGGTAAGGCTGGCCGATACCGGCCTATCCGGTTTGGAGAAGACAGCGTTAGAAAGCGGACATCCACCGTATGGCGTGTCATACCTCTGGTTGTGTCGCTAAGACATCATTAACGCTAAGCATGTCATCATCTCGGCATGCATGGCCGCGACCTCATACCTGCGTTGACCTTGGCCTTCCTGGTGACGACCGGCATTGCCGCCGGCCGCTTATTGCCCCAAGGCGATATGCCGGTTCTGGTGCACGTCGGGTCATCCGGCCTTGCTAACGCTTTCCAGAAGCCCGGCATGGCCGACGTCCTTCTGGTTGGCCTGCCTGCCCCAGGTTTTGCCATCCTAAAGGGTAACGCCGCTAAGATACGTGCAGCACTCGGCCTCACCATCTCCTGGCAAGGAAGAGTTCCATGCTTGTCCGCTTCCTAAACCCCTACGCGGGCACACGTCTCGACCAGCTTCGCTTGGCATCGGAGCGTGCCATTCTCGTTGCCATAGGTCTGCATGGCCCGGCGATGGCGCTTGCAGGCTGGCTGCTCGGTTATCCGCTTCTGCTGCCGCTTGCTCTGTGGCTGGTCCTAGCCATTGTCGCTGTCCTTACTTATCTCGCTTCACCAAACACGTCCGCCACACGCGCCGTCGTCGCCACCGCCTTGTGTCTGATGCCGGCGCTTCTAGTCGAACAGCTGACGAGGCAGGCGTGGCAGGCCGACGCGCACATGCTGTTTTTTGCAACACTTGCGGTCAGTGCATCGATGCTTGACCTCAGCGCCGTTCTCGCAGGGGCTGCCACGATCGCGCTACAGCACCTACTTCTGAACTATGCCATACCGGCAGCTTTGTTTCCCGGCGGCTGCGACCTGGGGCGGGTGGTATTCCACGCCGTCATCCTGGCGTTCGAAACCGCCGCCCTTGGCTGGCTAGTGACCAGCGCGGGGCGTGCGATCATTGAAGCCGAACAGGCCAGTGTGGAAACTGTGCGTTTGAACACTCAGCGAGCCGAAGAGGAACTGCGTGCACAAGTGCAGGCCCAGGTCGAGCGGGAAGCGCGCGCGATGCGTATGTCTGAGTTGGTTTTCGACTTCGAAACGCAGGTCAACGGCATGGTGAGCGAACTGTTCTCGGCGTCCACCCAGCTGGAGGTGACGGCACAGGCGATGAACGGCACAGCCGGGCAAACCAACAGTCAAGCCACCACGGTAGTGCTGGCCGCCGAAGAGGCAAGCTCGGGCGTGCAGACGGTCGCTGTGGCGGCGGACGCGCTGACGACGTCCATCAGCGAGATCGGCCGTCAGATGGCGTATTCGACCCACATGACTGGAAAGGCGGTCGAGGACGTGCGGCGGACCGATCGGATCGTGCGGGCGTTGGCCGACGCGGCACAGCGGATTGGCGACGTGGTCGGGCTGATCACCACGATTACCGGGCAGACCAACATGCTGGCGCTGAACGCGACAATCGAGGCAGCGCGTGCCGGCGAAGCTGGCAAGGGCTTCGCCGTTGTGGCAAGCGAAGTGAAGAGTTTAGCCTCGCAAACGGCGAAGGCCACGGAAGAAATCACGGGTCAGATTGCTCAAGTCCAGGCTGCGACTCACGAGGCGGTGGAAGCAATCCAAAGCATCTCCAAGTCAATTGAGGAAGTGGGCGGGATCTCGACGAACATCGCGTCCGCGGTGGAGGAACAAGGTACAGCAACGGCGGAGATTGCCCGCAACGTCCAGCGCACAGCAGTCAGCACGCAGCAGGTCACAGTCAACATCGCCGGGATGAGCCAGGCGGCAGGCGACACCGGTGCTGCCGCTGCCAAAGTCCTGAACGCGGCAGGCGACCTGTCGCTGCAGGCGGAACGCTTGACCGACAGGGTCAAGAGCTTCGTCATCGGTGTCAAAGCGGCCTGACAGGTTGTCCAAGGGGACGGATCGGTGTCACCACTTCATGTTCGAGTGCCTGCTCAAGCTCGCCTAACGCCATCGGTATGATTTGGCAGAGGGAGGACAGACTGCCGCTTGGGTACGATTGAATTCTTGAACAGCATTGGCCGTAAGCTGTCAGTCCGCTTCGGAGAAGACGCTGGCACAAAGCAGACGCTCACATGCGTCCCACCCCAGGATATGCTACCCGGGGAAATGGCAAAGGCACCTGACGCAGACGGCTACATGGCGCTCATGCGCACCCTTCAGGTGGAGTGTTCCGACCTGACGTGGCGGCGTGCATCGACCCTGGGTGAGAAGGCACCCGCGCTGCGGCAGGCACTCGACGTCCTGCTCTCCTACCTCGAACGGGCGGCAACCTGCTTCGGAGGCTGCCGGGGCGGGGATCACCGAGCCGAGTTCCTGACTGGAAGGGCGGTTTCGTCCTGCCAGGCTGCCTTGCTCCTGATGGGCAACGGCTACTACGACGAGGCGCTCGCCACGATCAGGGGCCTCGGCGAGGTCGCGAACTTGATGTCGTTGTTCGCGACCAACGCCTCCGAATTTGAGCGTTGGAAGTCGCTAGATGAGAAGACGCGCCGCCGTGATTTCGGCCCGGTGAAGGTCCGGCTCTGGCTGGAGCAGAAAGCCGGTACGTTAGTGGTGGATGAGAGACTGTATGCGGCGCTCTCCGGCTATTCGATCCATGCCAGTCCGAACAGCCTTCCGCAGGCCCATGGCGAGCACGGCAACGCCTCCATCGGCCCGTTCTACCAGGAGGCAGGCTTCCTGCTCTGCTTGAACGAACTGACGAGGTCGATGGCATTCATCGGCATCTTCTCGGCAAAGCTGATCGGCGTGACCGACGAGATCAGATCCGTGGCCCATGACGTCTCGCGCGTGGTGGTCGAGAACATGGGGGCGATCTCCGCCGACGTGCACGGGCGTCCATGGTTCAAGCTCGCTTAAGCCGGAGGCCGGACGGCTGCGGTAGGGCGATGCGATGTCATCCGCCGACGCGTCCAGCCACCGCAATTCCGCGATGTGCCTGGCCGTTTTCGCTGACGCCGCCGCCACTACCTCCCAGCGGCACGCAAGCTCGGCCGGGCTGACGGATTCGCCTCAGGGTCCTGATCGCCACTTACCGGGCTACAATCTCGACGCGGCCGACAACAGCGACCACATGCTCGAGCCTAGCTTTCGCTGCATCCGCTGCCGCAAGCAGCTCGCTGGCCCATTCAGTTGAAACATGCTTTCGCTCCTCCGTGCCCGTCTACAGCCGAAATCATCGGCTAGATCGAATCTGATCTGTTTCGCCACGCCTTAAGGGCACG
>JBPBQE010000137.1:0-3355 GCA_050954595.1 Janthinobacterium lividum
ACCAGTAGCGCCGTAAGCGTCGTCCTCAGCACGGGCGCATCGACAGCTTGGCCGCCGTGCCGTCCCAGCCGTAGCACCGCGGCGCATCTTGGGCCCGTACGTCTGAGCGGTACGGTGTACTGTCATAAGGCGGTTCTGGCGGCCTGAGGCTCGTTCAGGCAGCGATGAATGGTGGCCGGGTGGACATTGAAGGTTCTGGCGACTTCGCTGATAGAGCGGCCTTCACGGATCAGGGAGAGGGCGAGCGCCTTCTGATCGGGGCGTAACTTCTGCGGCCGTCCGAACGACACACCACGACGCTTGGCGGCTTGGCGGCCCTCGTCGGTTCGATGCCGGATGAGGGCGCGTTCGAACTCGGCGACGCCGGCGAACATGGTGAGGACCATGCGCCCGGCGGGGGTCGTGGTGTCAGCCCAGGGCTCCTCAAGCGACTGCAACCCTGCATCTTTCTCTCGGATAACCTCGGCGATGCGGAGTAGTTCGGCTGTCGAGCGCGCGAGCCGGTCGAGACGGCTGACGACTAGGATGTCGTCTTTGCGGAGCTCCTGGAGCAACTGCTCGAGCGCGGGCCGAGTTCGTGCGGCGCCGGAGATCTTCTCCTCGAACAGCTTGCCGCATCCAGCTTCCTTCAGCCGGGCGCGCTGCAGGTCGAGGCGCTGATCCTCGGTCGAGACGCGAGCATAGCCCAGCTTCACAACAGGCGCCCAGCGGGCGTGCGAAACTTATCGCATAAATCAGCTATTCCGCATGGGATATTTGCAGCATGTAAGTGCCTGATCTTTGGTCCGCGTCCGGACCCCTGCGAAAGTCCGGAGTTCCGCACGCCATGCCGAGCCGTTTCCTGTCCGATGAACAGCTGGCCCGATATGGCCGGTATGCCGGCGATCCCAACGAGGAGCAGCTCGCCCGCCATTTCCACCTTGATGCCGCCGACTGCGAGCTGGTTGGCCGGATGCGGGGTGCACATAACCGGCTTGGCTTCGCGGTTTAGCTTGGGACCGTGCGCTTCCTTGGCACCTTCCTTGACGATCCGACCCAGACGCCGTCTGCCGTGGTCATGGCGATGGCGCGTCAGCTCGGAGAGGCAGAGCCGCCGTGCTTGGAAAGCTACCGCGACGGCCGGCAGCGGTGGCGGCACACCGCGACCATCCGCGAGCAGTATGGGTTCCGCGACCTCGAGGAGGATCCCGCTGCCGGATTCCGGTTGACCCGGTGGCTCTACGTCCTGTGCTGGACCGGCGATGATCGGCCGGGGCTGCTGTTCGACCGGGCAACTGCCTGGCTGCTGGCGCACAAGGTGCTGCTGCCCGGCGTCTCTACGCTGGAGCGCCTGATCAGCCGCGTGCGCCACCGTGCCACGCTGCGCCTTTGGCAACGCCTGACCCGGGTCCTGACCACCGAGCAGCAGGAGAAGCTGGTGGCCTTGGTCAGCTCCGACGACGAGGCGCTCGCCACGCTCGATGATCTCTGTACCGCGCCGAGACGGCGAACGCCCAGCGAATTGCTGCAGCATCTGGAACGCATCGACACCATCCGCAGCCATGGCCTGACCTTGGCGCCCGCTGTGGATTTGCCTGCAGCACCATTGAGACGGCTTGCGCGCAGCGCCCGCACCGCCAAGCCGGCCAACCTGGCAGCACTTCAGGAACCACGACGCACGGCCACCCTGGCAGCCTTGTTCCAAACTCTGGAAGCGACCGCGCTCGACGATGCGGTCGAACTGTTCGATGCCTTGGCTTCCGACATCTTCAGCCAAGCCGAGGAGGCCCACAGCAAATCGAGGCTGCGCTCGCTGCGCGACCTCGATGCCGCTGCCATCATGCTGCGCGACGTCGGCCAGCATGTCGTGGCCGACGATGACGGGGATCTGCCTCTGGCCGAATGGAAGGCTGCCTTGTTCGAGCAGATCGCCCGGCTCGACATCCAGACCGCCATGGCAAGCGTCGACAGCCTGGTCACCAAGCCCGATGACCGGCGCTACCAGGAGTTGCGGCCACATTGGCGGCGGGTGCGCACGCTGTTCTCCGGCTTGCTGCAGCGAACCGAGTTTGCATCGACGCCGAACGCCCAGCCAGTGATTACAGCCCTCGACTACCTCCGCGGTGCCAAAGATTGGAACAAGTCCCGCATGACCAACGCGCCGACCCAGTTCATGGGCGCGGCCTGGAGGCGCCATGCCCTCGACCCCGCTGGGCGCGTTGCCGACAGCCGTGCCTATGTCTTTGCGGCGCTTGATGCCTTCCGGGCCGGGCTCAAGCGGCGCGACGTGTTCGTCCCGGCCGGCATCCGCTACGCCGACCCGCGGCAGGGCCTGCTGAGTGGTGAGGCCTGGAACGCCGCGCGCCTGACTGTCTGCCGCTCCTTGGACCGTTCGCTCGATGCCAAGACGGAGATCGGCGACTTGGCCGCACGCCTCGACCGGGCCTGGCACCAGGTGGCCGCCAACCTGCCCAGCAACCCGGCCGCCCGGATCGAGCGCCGTAAGGACCACGATGAGCTGGTGCTCAGCCCGCTCGACAAGCTCGAGCGCCCGCCCAGCCTTATCGCCCTGCAATCGGCCATCTCGGCCCGGATGCCGAAGATCGATCTGCCGGACGTCATGCTGGAGACCGCTGCGCGCTCGGGCTTCGCCGATGCTTTCACCCATGTCAGCGAGCGCCACGCCCGCGTCGAAGAATTCACCACCAGCCTGTGCGGCGGTCTGATCGCGCAGGCCTGCAACATCGGCTTCGAACCTTTGGTCCGCACCGACCAGCCAGCGCTCAACCGGGCGCGGCTGTCCTGGATCAGCCAGAACTTCATCCGGCCAGAAACCATCGCCACCGCCAATGCCAGGATCGTGGCGGCGCAGAACGCCTTGCCGATCGCCCATATCTGGGGAAGCGGCGAAGTGGCCTCGGCCGACGGCATTCGCTTTGTCGCACCCAGCAGCGCCATCCATGCCGGACCGAACCCGAAATACTTTGGCGCGGGTCGGGGCATCACCTACTACAATCTTGTCTCCGACCAATTCACCGGCCTCAACGCCATCGTCGTGCCAGGCACATTGCGCGACAGCCTGGTCATTCTGGGGCTGTTGCTCGGTCAGGAAACGGACCTCGCGCCAACCGAGATCATGACCGACACCGCGGCCTACGCCGACACGGTGTTCGGGCTGTTCTGGCTGCTCGGATATCAGCTCAGCCCCAGGCTCGCCGATATCGGCGACGCCCAGTTCTGGCGCATGGACAAGAGCGCCGATTACGGCCCGCTGAACTGGCTCGCGCGCAACCGCATCAACATCGACCTGATCACCCAGAACTGGGAAGACATGCTGCGCCTGGTCGGCTCGCTGAAGCTGGGCCGCATCCATGCG
>JBPBQE010000211.1:0-3351 GCA_050954595.1 Janthinobacterium lividum
TGACGGTTTCCAAGTGGGCCATGGCTGCCATCCAGGCATCCCGGTGGGCACCAACGATCATGTGCCGTTCGGCGTGGGTCGGCGCGAAAGCCATGGCCAAGCTGACGCTCTTGGGCGCGCTGAAGGTGAAGTCGGTATAGGTGATGCGATCCTTGCCAGCCGCGACCCGCTGCTGTCGCTTGCCGGCGATCGGCTCCCCATCCGCCCGCTTGCCCTGCAGTAGATTGACTACTTCTTCGTGCGTGGCGGTCCGATTCACGTCGATGCCGAGTGCTGCGGCTACCGCCAAGCTCATATCTTGACGCGGGATCGCGGCGGTGCCGGCTATCTCTGACCGCTTAACCCCACGCAGATAGTAGTCCGCCATGGCGACCATTTCTTCGGGCATGGTCTGCTCTCGCAGGTGCTCGGCCATGGCGATGCGGCGGTCGGCGCCCCTCCGGTTCCTTTGCGGAAGGTAAGCACAGACTAACGCTCGGCTTGCTCGCGCTCGAAAGCGCCTTCGGCTGGCTCCATGTCGTCATCGTCCAGATCGACGGTCATTTCTTCGCGGATGACGGTGGCCAGCATGGTCGGAAGCTGGGTGAGAAGGGCGTTCGTCTCCCGCATCCCGAGTGCGATTTGCTGCAGAGCCTCGGCCACCGGACTAGGGCCGGGATCGACCGTGGCGGCTTTCAGGATGGCCGTCAGCATCTCCGTTTGCACGCCGATGGCAGAGACAAGCTCGTGCGCCACACGCTCATAAACGGCTTGGCGCTGCTCAATACGATTGAGGATGGCTGCCAGTTCGCTGTCCATAGTGCCTCTTGGTGCCAATCCTTACCCCTATGCTCGCATGGTCCAAACCATGCAATGGTCTGTCAGACCCTCCTCTATTTTCAGAAGGTATGGTTTAAGGTATCTATTACCGGTAGTGTTTCCGGTATGAGATTAGGTATGGCAGACAGGCCCAAGTCTGTGCCATCCTCCACGCGATGCCTCGCAAGCGCCCCCGCACTGATGCCGACGTTGAAAAGCTAGCTGCCGAGTTCCGGGAACGCTGGACACCCGCCCATGGGATCACGCCATGGCTGCGGCGGATGGGCACTAGGTTGCAGCGCATGGTCCGAGAAGACTCCTGGGCGTGGGCTGATATCGGTCGCGCGATGACGCTGGCCGGCATCACGTACGAGAGCGGCCGGCCTTGGACGGGAAAGCTGCTGATGGTGAAGGCGGCGCAAGCTCGCAAGCAAACTCGCGACCGACTTACTCGCGCCGCGGTTGTGACAGGCCCTTCCGCTGACGTGCCGCCGACCACTCCGGCGGCCGACACCTCTCCGATGCCGTCAGTCGATAAACGGCAACTCTGGCTCGACCAGGTCGAGGACAAGCCCGATCTGGGATTCGCGCTCGCCTCCTTCTCTCCGAGCGAGTTCGTGGAAGCCGAGGCCATTCAGCCTGAACCGATCCCGGCCAGCCCTCCCCCTGAGCGCCCCCGAGTGGATACGGACGAGATCCTCCGTCGCCTCCAAGGCGGTTCAGTCAACACCGGCAAGAAGGACTAAGCGATGTCTGCCCTAAAATCCGACAAGCCTGCGACCGTCGAGAACGGCCCTGAGAAGACAGCGGCGGTGGGCATTCCTGCCTTCTCCTTCGGAGCCGGCGATCTGGACGATGCTCCGGAAGTAGACATCGGCGTTCGGTCCTTTGCGCGTAAGCAGGCGTCCGGCCCGGTGTTTGATGGGATCGATCTGACCGGCAAGCCAAAGATCATCCTCGTCGCCGGTCGCGGGAAAACGGGGAAGACGACGGCGATCCGCTGGATGGCTGAGACTGCCTTGGCGAACGGTCGTCCGTTGCTCATGGGCGATCTGGATCCGACCAACGCCAGCTTTTCGACCTACTTCCAGGGCGTGCATCGCCCCACGGATGCGGACAGCCCAGCGCTCATGCTGAAGTGGCTCGAGCAATTCCTGTCCCACGCGATCAAGCATCATCAGACAGCGGTGGTGGATCTTGGTGGCGGCGATACGACGCTGCGCCGGCTAGTAGATGAACTGCCTGACCTGTCGAGCATGGCGGCTGAGGAAGGTTCGGCGCTGGTCACGTTCTACCACGTCGGCCCGCAGGTTGATGATCTGTCGCCGATCGCGACCATGGAGGCCCGCGGCTTTCAGCCGGAAGCGACGGCTATCGTGATGAATGAAGCCAGCATTGATCCCGGCCTGACCCGTGAACAGGCGTTCGCACGCGTGCACAAGCATAGCGTCTTTCGGGAGGCGATCGGCCGCGGTGCAGTCCCGGTATGGATGCCGCGCCTTCTCGTGGCGGATGCCATCGAGGCGCGGCGGTTGCACTTCGTCCCGACCCGTGACGGCGTTGCAGGCAAGGATGGGCAGCCGGCCATGGGTGCTTTCGACAGGTCGCGCGTGCGGTCCTGGCTCGCGTCAATGGATGAACAGTATGGCGGCGTCCGGACCTGGCTGCCGTGAGCGGCAAGTCCGGATCGGCTGTGCCTGTGACGGCTGATGCGGAGCAAGCCTTGTCTCTGCATGTTGTGGCGGTGCAGGAGAAGATGCGCCGTTCCGTGATGATCGGTCGGCTTCAGAACGACCCACTGGCCGACGTCGTGGACGCCATGGCCGATGCAATCGGCATCCAGCACGAGCTGCATCTCACAAATTTCAAGCGAAGTCGCCTCGCGGAGGCTGAACATCGTCGGCCCGTTGATGAGGTAGCTACGCTTGGAATCGAAGCTGCAGCCGCGGCCGGGGCAAGCGCGCAGACAGCGAAACTGGTTCGAGTTCACCTCTGGCGTACAGGCGTGATTGCCGGGGCGGTTCTGGCGGGCGTTGGCGTACTGGCAGCCTTTGGTGGCTATGCAGTCGGACGCAACTCGATGATCGCAACAGCTTCCGCGATCGAAGCTGCAGCAATGCGCGATGGGCCGAAGGCGGCCGATATGTGGTTGACCTGGATGCGGAACAACGACGGCAGACTGGTCGCTTCCGCTTGCGAGGCGGAAGCCGTCAAGTCGAGCGGCGGGCGCCGGGGATGTGGGGTAGGGCTCTGGCTGGAACCGCCAGGGAACGCGATGCCGCGAACTGTGCCGATGGGTCGGTAAAAGCGTTCGTCTAACGAACCTCGATCAGCTTAAATCCGTTTACCATCGATTCCGTTGAGGAAGGTCTGCTTGGCGTTCGAACAGCCCTGGATGAAGGGTTTGAGCGCGCTATTTAGCAGTACCGACTGGGAAGCTATTGATATAGCCCGCTTGGTGGCGTTTTTGCTGGATAGGTTTCCCTCCTTTCCGCTAAAAGGAGGAGTAATCAAATCGCTTGTTTGAAGGATGGTTGACCATCCCGAGGAAGG
>JBPBQE010000504.1:0-3345 GCA_050954595.1 Janthinobacterium lividum
CAATGCGCGCCGACGCGGCAAAGCCCTGCTCGGCGCCCTGGTCGCCGGCCTGGTTGTGTGACGAACCCACCACCACCCCGGAACCCAATAAGAGCCATCCTTGTAACAAACCTAGTGCTCTCTACGGCTTTCGCTCGTCAAATTGGCCAGAAACGGACGGGCTGCTTTAGCGCGGGTGATATGGGAAGGCAGGCCTTGCTTAGCCGGACCAACCGAGATGGCCGAGGAAGTCACGGGTGCGCTGCGTGCTTGGATGATCGAAGATCTGGGACGGCGGCCCCTCCTCCACCACTTGCCCGCGATCGAATACCACGACCCGGTGCGCGACCCGGCGAGCGAAGCTCATTTCGTGCGTCACGACGAGCATGGTCATGCCCTCGTCCGCCAAACGCTTCATGACGTTCAGCACCTCGCCTACAGTTTCCGGATCCAGAGCGGAGGTGGGTTCGTCGAACAACATCATGTCCGGCTGCATGGCCAGCGCCCGGGCGATGGCGACACGTTGCTGCTGCCCGCCCGACAACTTGATGGGCAGGTTAGCGGCCTTGTCCGCCAGTCCGACCTTGTCCAGCAGGGTGGCTGCCTGCGCATGGGCGGTACGACGGTCGGTGCCCAGAACCGTGATCGGGCCAGCAGCTACGTTGTCCAGTGCGGTCTTGTGCGGGAATAGCTCGAAGTTCTGGAACACCATCCCCATCCGCCGCCGCATGCGGGCCAGTTCCTTCGGCCGGGTCGGCAGCGTCTCGCCCTCGAAGACGATGCGGCCACCGTCGATCGCTTCCAGACCGTTCGTGCAGCGCAGCAGGGTGGATTTGCCTGACCCAGAAGGACCGATCAGGCAGACCACCTCGCCCCGTTCCACCTGAAGGCTGACGCCATGCAGGGCGGTGAACGCGCCATAATTCTTGCGAACATCCTCGTAACGAACGACCGGGGCTAGCGCGTTACTGACGCTCATTCGTGCACTCCCATGCGACGATGGATCCAATCCACCACTTTGGCCTGCGGGTAGCCCAGCAGCCAATATAGAACGGCCATTGCGGTCAGCATCTCCAGCACGTGAAACGTCTGCGAGCGGATGCGCAGGGCGGTATAGGCCAGCTCACCGACCGCAATCACCGAGACCAAGGAGGTGTCCTTGAATAGCGACACCCAGGTGCTGGCCAGCACAGGCAACACCCGCCGCCAAGCTTGCGGCAGCACGACGACGCGCAGTGCTTCACCCCGGCTCATGCCCAAAGCCAGCGCCGCCTCGGTCTGCCCGGCGCGGATGGAGGCGATGCCGGCGCGGAAGGTTTCCGAGTTGTAGGCGGACACGTTGAGGCACAGTGCTGCAAGCCCGGTGGCGAAGGCAGGCAAAGCCAACCCGGTCAGTATGGGCAGCACGTAGAACGCCCAGTAGACCACCAGGATCAGCGGCAAGTTGCGGAACAGCTCCACGAAGCAGGTGGCCAGTCCCGCCAACATACGCGAGCGACCGAGCCGCATCAGCGCGAGAGCGATCCCACACGGCACGGCGATGGCCATGGTCAGCACGGTGAGCAGGATGGTGACGCCGACCCCCTCCAGCAGCGCAGGCCAGTTGTCCCATACGACGGACCAGTCGAGCGTCACGAGCGGCCCAGCGGGGCCAAGCGGCGATACAGCAGGTCCACGCCGCGGGTGACAGGAAAGATCAGGATGAAGTAGATGCCCATCGCCACGGTGAACATCTCAACGGGATGATAAGTATTCGCCGCCACCGAATCCGAGCGCCGCATCAGCTCCGGAACCGCGATCACGGCGGCGATGGCGGTATCCTTGATGGTGACCGACAAGATGGAGCCGAACGCCGGCAGCATACGCACCGCCGCTTGCGGCAGCAGTACGATGCGCACCACCTGCGCCCGACTCATGCCCAGAGCGAAGCCGGCGCGGGACTGGCCTGTCCGCACACCTTCCACCCCGGCGCGCACCACTTCGGCAACGTAGGCTGCGAGATGCAGGGTGAGCGCGATCAGCGCCGACAGAAAGGGTGGGATGTTGATGCCAGCCACAAGGGGAAAGGCGAAGTACATCCACACCAGCACCACCAGCACAGGAATGGCGCGCATGGTGTCGATGTAGAACACCAGAAACGGCCTGAGCCAGCGCGGCCCGTATAGCCGACCCAGCGCCACCAGACCGCCCAGCACGAAGCTGCTGACGGCCGCGGTCAGTGCCAGCAGTAACGTGACGCCGACGCCGCCGAGCAGGAAAGGCCAGGCGGCGAAGACGGGCTCGAAGTCGAGGTCCAAGATCTACATCGTGCCGACGACGCGCTGCTCGTCCGCCATCACGTCGGAGTGTAGCGCTTTGGTAACGGCCAGCAGCCAGGCCAGGAACACCGGCTGGTTCTTGTCGATCGCGGAGCCGATGCTGGTCGCCTGTTCCGTGCTGTCCTGGCAGTCGTTCTCGCGCGGCAGCGCGGCAAGCCCCTTTACCTTGCGATGCAGGGCTACCCAGGGGACGCGGTTGATCGGACTGACATCGGCACGCCGGGTCATCAACTCTTCCAGCGGCACAGCCGAGCCGGCGGTGGTGACGCCGCGCAGGGTGGCGTGTGGAAAGCGCTTCTTGACCCAGTTCTCCTCGCCGCCGCCGATGAAATACGCGATCGTCACGTCCGGCTTATCGAGGTCGTCGATCGATTTCGCGCCTGATAGTCTGGCGTTGTTGGCCAGTCCGATCATGCACAGCGCGGTGGAAGAATAAGGGACGAAGTCCACAACTTTCTCCCGCTCCGGCGTAACTGAGAGTGGAGAGATGGTGATGTCCACCTGGTTGGACGCGAGCACCGGCACCTTCGTCTCATGGGAGACGGGCACGGCCTGCAGCTTTACACCGAGCTGCTTTGCATAGGCCTCGGCCAGCATCCAACCAGGCCCGGCCCAGGCATCGCCGCTGCCGGATGTATTCTCGACCAACCAGGGTGGATTGGACAGCACGCCCGCGCGCAGCACGCCGGCCTTGCGGATCGCATCCACTCGGGGGTTGGTGCCGGGCGCGGGCGCCGGCGGCAGGTCCGCCGCTGCAAGAAATAGACTAGCACCCGCCAGCAGGGTCGTGGCGAGCCGTTGCGCGATGGATCTCGGTTTCATGGATAAGTCCTCCCGAAGTGCGTCAGCCAGCGTAGCCGCGCGCAATTGACCACGATCAAACCAGCTAGTATCCCAGGATACAAGTTGAACCGAAAATATCGTCCGAGGACATGCTGCAGCGGAACGGTGCGGCGGCGGACTGGAACGCCGACGTGCTAGTCCGCGCCTGGGCCTGGTTCGACGTCGCGACCGATGACACTAATCGTACCCTGCTGGCCACCATCAT
>JBPBQE010000260.1:0-3334 GCA_050954595.1 Janthinobacterium lividum
GATTGATGGAAATACCAGTGAGCATCCCTCAGACTCGCACGGCAACGATCCAATGGGAATCCCGCAAAGGACTCTTCCGTCAGGTGTTATCCACTAGGTAGGCGCTTCCTAAACATCATCAAATCCGATGCAGGCGGCGAACATGGGCAATAGCGCCGAGTATGCGCCGGTTACGCCGCAAGAAATTGTGCGCTGCCCATAAATCCTGCTTCCTGTATCGAGCGTGAGGATCAGGAGGCGATGAGCGCCCCGGCACGCCACTCCTGCGTCGACGGCCGGGTCGCACTGGCCCACAACGCCCAGGTCGTCAGGATCGCCTCAGCCATCAGTCCACGCGCGCCGACTGCAAGGGGGCGGCAGTGTTCGAATGGTCAAGGATGCTGCGGCAGGGCCGGAGCCGAACAGCAGGTAGGTAATGCCCAGCGCAGCGGCATTTCCCCAATCGACCTGTTCAGAAGCTGCCGCATAATACCGCAGATATAGTGATCTTGGGTTTAACCCACGACATCCACCCGCACCATCGCACCCACTGGCTCGGCCGGGCCATCGCCCACTCTACCTTGCCGCTCTTGCCAACCAAGTCGCCGTAAGTCTCGCATTTCGGCCACACGGAAGTGGACGGGTGGTTCACCTTCCACGCATGTAGTCGTCAACCCGACCAGGAGCGCCCGCTTTGACGACTGCAGCTGCCGTTTCAACACACGCCGCGGCCAACCATCCCGTCCGTTCGGCACTTATGATCGGCGCACTTGGGGTTGTGTTTGGCGACATCGGCACGAGCCCGATCTATGCGTTTCGGGAAGCCTTGAAGGCAGCAGGCGAGGCGACGGGGGAAACGACCATCCTAGGTGTGTTGTCTCTCGTATTCTGGGCCGTCGTTCTGGTTGTTGCGGTCAAGTACGTCGTCTTCGTCATGCGGGCAGACAACCAGGGCGAAGGCGGCACCATGGCGTTGATTTCGCAAGCCGTCCCGGTGAGCGGACGCTGGACAGGCGCGGTGCTGGCCATAGGGCTGACTGGGGCCGCCTTGTTCTTCGGCGATGCCATGATCACTCCGGCCATCTCCGTGCTCAGCGCCATCGAAGGGCTAGAACTCGCCATCCCATCGGTCACACCCTACGTGCTTCCGATCGCCAGTGCTGTGCTGGTTGGCCTATTCGCCATCCAGAGCCGAGGCAGTGGTCAGGTCGGCGTTCTGTTTGGCCCGATTATGATCGCTTGGTTCGCCGTGCTCGCACTGGCGGGCCTCGCCCACGTCGTCATGCTACCACATGTGCTGCTCGCGCTCGACCCACGGTATGCCATTGCCTACCTCGCCCATGCAAACGGCTGGATTGCCTTCTCGGTGCTCGGTTCGGCCTTTCTGGCCCTGACAGGCGGCGAAGCGCTGTATGCTGACATGGGGCATTTCGGCCGGGGACCGATCCGGCTGGACTGGTTCAGCATTGTCATGCCTGCGCTGGTGCTCAACTATCTCGGCCAAGGTGCGCTGGTTTTGTCTGACCCGGCCGCCGCAGCCAACCCGTTCTTTCTGCTGTTTCCAGGATGGCTGCTCATCCCCCTGGTGGTTCTGACGACCCTTGCCACAGTAATCGCGAGCCAAGCGGTGATCTCGGGCGCCTTTGCCTTGGTGCAGCAGGCCATACAGCTCGGCGCTCTGCCAAGGCTCGAAGTCAAGCAAACGTCGGATGAAGCAGTCGGGCAGGTCTACGTGCCGCAGATCAATTGGCTGCTGATGGTAGCGGTGCTGGCCTTGGTGAGCGGCTTCCAAAGCTCGGACGCGCTGGCCAACGCTTATGGTATCGCGGTGGCGGGGGACATGCTCGTCACCTCCGTGCTGGTGGCGATCGTCGCGCGGGGTGTCTGGGGTTGGCCGTGGCTTGCGATTGTGCCCGTCGCCTGCGTGTTCCTGACGCTGGATGTGACTTTTGTCGCCGCAAACCTTCACAAGATCCCCCGAGGTGGATGGTTTCCGCTGACGGTCGCAGCCGTCGTGCTGATCCTGGTGCTGTGCTGGCGACGGGGACGAGCTGCCGCCCTGGCGCGGCGGGAAGAGGGAGCCATGCCGCTGGACCAGTTCCTCGCCCGCCTGGAGGGACCCGAAGCGCCACTTCGAGTGCCAGGCCTTGCTGTTTACCTGACTACGCGTCGCGACATCGTGCCGGATGCGCTGGCGCTCAACCTCAAACACAATAGGGTGCTGCACGAACGCGTGCTGCTCCTGAAGGTCACGACGGATCGCTCGCCACGGGTGGCAGAAGCCTCGAGGCTCAGCGCGGAAGGTCTCTCTGGTGGGTTGAGCCTGGCTGAAATGCGATTTGGCTTTGCCGAAAAGCCGGATGTGCCCGCAGCTTTGGCAGCCCATGCGGATCAGACTGGGTGCGATCCGGCAATGGCCACATTTTTTCTAGGCCGGGAGAACCCTATTCCGTCGCTTCGCCCGGCGCTGCCGATCTGGCAGGAGCGGGTCTACGCCTTCCTGACCCGAAACGCGGTCAGTGCGCCGGATTACTTTCTTATACCTACCTCGCAGGTGGTTGAGTTGGGGACCAAGGTCGAGTTGTAGTGCGGGGTGTTCGCGTGAGATGCGGGTTAGGCCAGCTAAAGTATGCGATAGCCGCCCGCTAACCGGTGCGACACGGTTCGATAACAGCCCAACGACACAGGTGCCGCCGCCATGTCTTCTCCCACCGTTCCGCCGCCTCGACCGGCAAATCTCAGTGCTACGCTTACCCGCAACATTGCGGCTTTGGAGGCACGTCGTAATGCCGAAGCGAGTGCACGTAGCTGGGGTGAGCGTTTCGCCGATTTGGTCACTGGGTTTGCCGGCAGCATGCTGTTCGTTTGGATCCACGCAGCTGTTTACGGTGTCTGGGTTGCGGTGAACCTCGGCTTGGTCCCTGGCATTCCTACGTTCGACAAATCCTTCGTCATCCTGGCAACTGAGGCTTCGGTCGAGGGTATCTTTCTGTCTACCTTCGTGCTGATCAGCCAGAACAAGATGACTGCCGCAGCTGACAAGCGCGCCAACCTAGACCTTCAGGTCAATCTGCTTGCCGAGCACGAGGTCACCAAGCTCGCCACCATGCTCGCGAGCGTCATGGAGCATTTGGGTATCCCGGCCTACGAGGATCAAGAAGTGAACGAGATCGTGCGCGATGTCGCACCCGAGGCTGTGCTGGACGCGCTTGAGCAGCAAGATGCTGCTGGACGCCGAAACTGAACGGGACTGCACAGCATACGCGAGTAAATTTTGTTTAGCCCCCAGCAGACGGCAGCCGAGTAGTTAGCGCGGCAATCGCTCCCGCCATCCCCAACTGACTGTTAGCGCTCG
>JBPBQE010000413.1:0-3319 GCA_050954595.1 Janthinobacterium lividum
GCGCGACGAGGAGCGCTTCGCCGGGGCGGATCGGCGCGGGCAAACGCCGCCCTTCTATCTCGAACAGCATCAATCCCTGCCTGGGGAGAAGGAGCATGGCACAGTCGTGCGCGTGCCAGTCGGTGACGTAACCGGGCACGGTGACTGTGGCAGCCGCCCACTCGGCTCGGTTCAGGGTGAAGGCCATGTCCTATCCTACCGATGCTTGGACACAACCAACGAGAGAAAAGGATGCTGGATTTCACAACAGGCTCTACAGCCGCTTTGTGTCGAGTGCAGGAATAGCCAATTCGGCCGGGGCCACTGCTGTATGAGTGGTTCGCAGACACGGGCCATCTGATACGAATCAGGCCGGCATCGTCGCGGCGAACACCCGGGCGTAGTTGCCGCCTAGAACCTTACGAACGTCGTCCGACGCGAATCCGGCTGCCAAAAGGGCACGAACCAGGCCGGGCAGCTCAGCATAGCTTTCGAAGGTCGCTGGCCCGACCAGCCCCATGCTGTCGGTGCCTAGGCCGATATGGTCGGTTCCGACCACCGCGGCCATTCGCGCCATTCCGGCCGCCAGCGCATCCATGTCGGGGAAGATCGACCGCACCGGCCAGATGCCGATCACCCCGCCCGTGTCGGCGACCAACCGGGCATGTTCGGGCGTGACCAGCCGCGTGAAAGGGCGGGGCCGGGTGGTGAGCGATGTATGCGACAACACAAGCGGTTTGCTCGTTACCGCCGCCGCGCGGCGGACTAGCTCCAGGGTGCCGTGGGCCACGTCCACCACGATGCCGAGCGCGTTGCAGCGGCCGACCACGGCTGCGCCAAAGTCAGTCAGGCCATTATGCACGGGTTCCTCGGTCTGGATGTCGCCAAGTTCGTTTACCCGGTAGTGCGTCAGCTGTAGGTGACGCAACGTCCAGCGGTGATACGCCTCGTCGACCCGGTCCAGCTGACCTTCCAGGAAGTCGGCTCCTTCGGAGGCGACCACGGCGCACGGACGGTCTGCTCGGGCCAAGTGCAGTCCGGCCGCGTCGGTGATGACCCGCATGCCCTGGTCTGCGACCAACGCATGCAGCCGTGCGAAGGCACGTTGCGCGTAGTCGTAGAGCTCGCCAGGGGCAGGCTCCCGGAAGGGGTGGATGCGGTGATCCGCTGCTAGGCGGTGGGTGGGGGAATCGGTGACCACGGCGAGGCAGGCGACAGCCAGCCCTCCTTCCCGCATGGGCACTGCTATGGGCGTAAACGGGCCATCCGTGCGGACGCGCAGCAGGCCGCCGGCGTGGGAATGTGTGTCCACCGTTACCGCGTCCGTGAGCACCACGGCCGGATCTGCCAGGGGTGCCGCGGCAGCCAGGCACAGCAACGGTGCTGCTGCCAAGAGTCTCCGGCGTCCGAACCCGGCGTCGACGCGCCGGGCCGAACGCAGCATCCAGGTCGACCCTGTCCTGCCGAGAGCTCCTTCCAGCTCGATAACGCGGCCGCTCGGCAGCGCCGCGCCGTCTACAAGCACAGCGCCGCCCATACCGGGCCGGCAGCCCATGCAACAGGGCGGTTCCATCGTCAGCAGGCGGCGTCCCGCGAAGTCCGGCCTGGCCAGCCACCCGCGCAACCGGACCGTCCGGCCCAGGCTAGCAGACGCCGTGCCGTCCCGGATCGCGTCCCATGCCAAGAGCGCGGCACCGTCTGGCATCATGGACCGCGACGCTGCTGCAGAACCGCGGCGCGCGGAACGGCGCCCACCGCGTGCCAGGGCAGGGCGGCGAGCGCCCAGCTCAGCAGCAGGGCTGCCGCGAAGGTCACGCCCGCCTTGCCGAACGCGCCCACGGGTACATGCAGCAACCCGAACTGCACCCAGGTCACAACGGGATAGTGCAGGAGGTAGATGCCAAAGCTGCTCGCCACCAAGCTGTCCCACAACCGGCTGGGCCGCCCGGCGAAGCGCAGGAAAACGGCGGGCATGGCGATGCACGCGGTGGCGCAGAACACGGTCAGCGTTAGGCCGTAGGCGCCCAGCCACGCCCAGCCAACCAGCGTGGGTCCGTAGCGCAGCCGGGCCGCTTGTGTCCCGACCATTACCGCGCCGGCTACGATGGTGAGCAGCGCCCAGGTGGGCCACCGCCGCACCAGCGCCGCCGCATCTCCGTCCAGCCTCGTCGCGCCGAGCACAACGCCAGCGGCGAAGCTCGCGCCGTAGAGGCCGATCCGGCTCGCCTGCACTGCGAGCGGGCCGAGGCTGATCCAGCGTGACGGGCCGAACATGAACAGCAAGGGCAGGTAAGCCAGGGCCAAGCCCAGCAGCAGCAACCCGAAGGGGCGAGGCGACGCAGGTAAGGCACGTACGGATACACTTGGCGGCCGGAGCCGCAGCGCGGCGAACGCCAGCGCCGCTATAGCGTCGAACCCCAGCAGCACGCCGAGGAACCACGGTGGCCCACTCGGCCAAGGACCGGTGGTGACCATCTCGACCCAGAAGCGCGCGAAGCCCGGTACACCCCCAGCTTGGAGCCAGGACGGGTAGTAGGCCAGTGGCACTACGGTGAGCACTGCGGTGACGAAGGGCAGTCCGAGCCGCAGCGCGCGCTTGCCGAAGTAGGCCCAAGCACCGCGGTTCTGAAGGCCGCGCCACACGAACAGGCCGGACAGCAGGAACAGCAGCGGCATAAAGAAGCCGTCGTTCAGCATCACCAGCGCGTCAAAGCCGATCCATCGCTGCGCATCCACCACCGGCGCGGTAGACAGGACATAGTGGTAACGGTCTGTGTGCCCGAAGTGACAGTAGGCCAGCACGGCGTGGTGTAGCACGACCAGCACGACGACGAAGCCGCGTAAATGGTCCAGCGCGACCAGGCGAGGGCTCGTCTGCACGTGTCTGCTCCGGTTCAAGGCATAGTAGTTTGGCGCAACTCAGCTGGTGATGGGAGTCCGGTAATTGTCGACCTCGGTGGTAGCCCAAACCGGACGGGCTACCGCCGATGAGGGTCGATCCCGGCTGTAGCGACCCCGGCCGGGGTTACCGCCGGGTGCTGTGGACAGCAGATCTAGGCGGAAGCTTGTTTGCTGCCCAGAAACGCATGTAGAAGACTCCCATGTGGGAGCCCTACCTACGCGCTAAGCTGCCTATGCCGACGGAGGAAGACCGCGCCCGGCTTGAAGCTGTCGCCGGGAATCACCTGCCTCCGGGTTACTGGGAGTTGGCCACGGCGCATCAGGGTGATGCCTTGGACCAGGACCTTGTCCAGGACCCGGCGTTCGAGGCATTAATTCTCCTTCTGGTTCTTCCGGTCGAGCAGCTGGAGAAGTCGGACGCCAGCTACTCCATTGCCTT
>JBPBQE010000526.1:0-3316 GCA_050954595.1 Janthinobacterium lividum
ACTTTCATGCAGGTGGACGGGACAACGGCGCTCCGGATCGACACGGTACGGTTGCGCGAGGCGATGGACCAGAGCCCGTCGCTGAACAAGCTGCTGCTCGCCTATGCCCATGTTCTCATGATTCAAACGGCTGCATGCGCCGTCGGTAACGCCCATCACCGGGTCGAGGCGCGATTGGCACGCTGGCTATTGATGTGCCACGACCGTGTCGAGGGCGACGAGATACTTCTCACCCACGACTTTATGGCGATGATGATCGCATCACAACGAACTGGTGTCACCATCACCCTTCATGTCCTGGAGGGGATCGGCGCGATCCGCTCCAAGCGGGGCCGCGTAATTATCCTGGATCGCGAAAAGCTCGAGGACCTTGCCGGAGATGCTTATGGGGAGCCCGAAGGCGAATATCGGCGACTTATTGGGCCGTTCGGCCGCAAGAGCGTCGTCCTTCAGTTCGGTGAGCACGGGCGCAAGGACGGCGAACCTCATTAGAGGTATTCCGCCCGCATATAGGGATAGGGCGAGGCCTTCTTCGCGAATTGCATGCCTCCCTACGTCTGCGACCCTTTAATGGTCGAGTTGCGCCCCGTCCCGGACGTGGTTGCCTGCACCACCGTTGAGACCGCCGGAGATCACCGCAATCGATAATTCCAGCTCGTCATCACACTCGACGCGAATATGTCGCCCCAAGAGCAATGGCGTCTTTTTCCCCAACGTGTCGGCTAGGGTGATCGCATTGCTCACCGCGACGCCGAGGTCGTAAAACGGCCCGCCCATCCATTCTCGTATTCCGTTTTCCGCTTCCAGTATAACCGACCAGATCATTTGCTGTGCTCCAATGGGTTTTTATAGATGCGAGCCAAGGTTTATAGACCCGATAGTTCGACACGTGTCTCGCATTATCGATCGGTGTGTTTAGCGTTTACGTAGACTGCTAAAGTAGACGACCTATATGCCGGGTGGCATTATTTCGGCCGGCTCATAGGGGCGCAAGGCGCCTGAAGGTCTCGATCAACGAGGCCGAGCTGATCGGCTTTTGTAGTATGACACCAGGCGGTTCGCAGGGCTTACAGGCGTCCGGTGTTGCCGTAATGAAGATCACCGGGATCTTTCCCAGTTCGGCCATGATAGTATGAACGGCGTGGGGTCCGGTACCAACTAACAGATTGACGTCGGAAAAGATGATCCCGGGCGTTCGATCATGCGCCGCCTGCACAGCTTCATCTTCCGTTGCGGCCGTCGCGATCGAAGTCGCTCCCGCCTCCTCGGCGAGAAACGTCAGATACTCTGCGATCAGCCATTCGTCTTCGATTATGAGTACATGGCACATGGGTACACCTACAGCGGTTATGATACCAAGCGAGGGGGCGTGGGCGGCCCGTCCCGATGATCAGTTCTCAGGGATGCCACGATGGCCTGGAGTAGCGCATGGGAGCGCCACATCGGCGCTCCCGCGCCATCTGCCTCCTTGGCTTGGTCCAACTGCACGCTAACGGCCCGTTCGGCGATCTCGACAGCTTGGCCAGCGTCAAGCATCGCTGCTTCGCAGAGGCCGTGAATGAGGCTTTCGACCAGGAGCAAGGCGGCGCGACCATGAGCGTCGGACGTCGAGAGCAAAGAACTTGGCGGAGTGAGGTCGTCGTTGTCGTTACTGGGCATGGGCACGCCGCCTTGGGTTGAGGCGAGAGCGCAAAGTGTCTCTCAGCCGTCGACGCCTTGGGAAGCTTGTCGACGATGATCTGCAACTACCCCGATCCGATGCGCTTCGCGACAACGCACAACAACAACGAACCATAACATACAGCAATGTTAAAAAGGGGCGACAGCTGTAGGGTTCGGTATGGCAAACCCGTTTGTGCAGAAACTGAGTGGGTTGGTCGAGCTGACGGTCGATGACGCTGCGTCACTCGAAGACGCCACCTCGCGGCCTCGCCGGTATGTCGCCCGTCAGGATCTGATCCGGGAGGGCGATGAGACCGGACCGATGTTTGTAGTGCTGGAAGGTTGGGTCTGTCGGTACAAGATCCTGCCAAGTGGTACGCGCCAGATCATGGCGTTCCTGATGCCGGGCGACGCCTGCGACCTGCACATCAAGCTTCTGGACGAAATGGACCACAGCATCCAGGCGATCACGGCGGCTATGGTCGCCACAGTCACCAGGTCGGAGATGCAGGCGCTGATGCAGGCGCACCCGAACGTTGCGAGTGCGATGTACTCGGCACAACTCATCGATGAGGGCATCATGCGGGCCTGGATCGTCAGTATGGGACGTCGCAGCTCGACCGAGCGCGTGGCGCACCTGATCTGCGAACTTTACCTGCGCGCGCGTGGCATCGGCTTAACCGGGGAAGGCGAGTTTGCGCTGCCGCTATCGCAGCTCGTCCTGGCCGATGCTTTGGGTATGACCGCGGTGCATATCAACCGCGTCCTGAAGGAGCTGAGACTTGCAGGAGCGATGGCGGTGAAGCGCGGGAGCGTCACTATTCTCGATCCGGTGATGCTGGTTCAGATCGCAGGTTTCGACGAGAACTACCTGCATCGTCGACTGCGCCGAGCAGCCTGAGGCCGCCTTACAAAAGCCCACGCTTTCGATCTGCGGGTCTCCGGCGAGATTGGCCTTGGTCATTAGGGTCCTGCACCGGCTTTTTGCAAAGCTAGTCCGCTTCAGCCCGTTTCCAGCACGGTAGGCAGATCCGGCGCGCCGGTGCAAAAGGGATTAAGCGCGGCGCGCCGGAGGCGCTGAAAGCACCTGGGTTCGAGCCTCGCAGGTGCCGCCAGACCGTCAACCGTCAGCGATCAATGGCGTCCCGGAATGATACGACGATAGCTGCTTAGATTGGTCCCGTGCCGTCAGTCGGCAGTTGCCCCAATTTCGGGCCAGCGCGTCGGGACCCATCGTCCCATTAGCCCAATCTATTAATCGGCAGCGATTTGCCGCTGAATGGCTTGGCCTCGACCCGAGAACCGGGCAAACTCCAGGCCTTGCGCCAACGGCCGACGGATAATTGATGGGCATTACTTTCACTCGAACACTTCACGACGGACACCCCCTATCGTTGGAAGATCGAACCGCGGTGGATGCGATCGTCAGCGAGGAGGAGAATGTCGAGCGGCATCAGCGCCTGATCCGCGAAGGCGATGATCCAGGCTTCGGTTTCCTGCTGATCGAAGGCTGGGCGTTTCGCTACAGGATGCTTCCAGATGGCAAGCGCCGGATTGTCGGGTTTCTGCTTCCGGGCGACATCTGCAACGTTCACGTCTTCGATCTAGGTCCCATGGATCACGGGATCGAGATGCTGTCGCAAGGCAAGGTCGT
>JBPBQE010000117.1:0-3314 GCA_050954595.1 Janthinobacterium lividum
GCTCGTCGTTTCCTACAACCCCGGCTACCAGAGCGCCGCCAAGGACCTGAAGGAGTCGACCAAGCAACGCTTCGTCGCCATCGACTTCACCTATCCCGACCCCGCCGCTGAAGCTGACATCGTCGCCCGCGAGACCGGCATTGACCCCGCCACCGCCGCCCTCCTGGTCGACGTTGCCGGCCGCACCCGCAATCTCCGCGGCCGCGGCCTCGGTGAAGGCGCCTCCACCCGCATGCTCATCCACGCCGCCAGCCTCATCACTGCCGGCATCCCGCTGCCCGACGCCCTCCGTGCCGCCGTCGCGCTTCCGCTTACCGACGACCCCGACATGCGCGACACCCTGGACGCCCTGATCGCCGCCTGCTTGCCGTGAGCCAGCCTTGACGGAAGAGGAGCGCGTCCGCCGCCTGGTCGACGATCGCCCCGCTCTCCGCCCCGCCTACGCCGTCACCTGGCGCGCCGTCGCCCGCATTGATCCGGCCCTTCAGCATCGCTGGGCCACCGCCACCCTCGACCTGTCCAATGCCGCCGCCGGTCTTCCCTGCATCGAAGCCTTCTGGCATCTCGACCCCACCCAGCCTGGCATGCTCGAGGCCGGCCCCGCCGCCGCCACGCTCTGCCGCCGCGCCGGTGCCCGCGCTGCCCTTGCTTGCCTCCGCGCCCAGCCCGACGCCGCCCGCCTCCTCGGCCCTGCCGGGCTTCCGATCTGGTGGCGCACGCTCGACCGCCTCGCCCACGAAGCGCCGGGGCTCGTCGAGTCCGTCGCCGGGCGCACCACCACCCTGCTCGCCGGTCGCGACGCCACCGCCTTCGCCGACGCCGTTGCCGCCGGCCTCAAAGCCACCGCCACCGACAAACGCCGCCGGCTGGCTTTTTTTACCGAGGACGGCCCGCTTCTCGCCCTTCTTGCCCGACCGCCGGGCTCCATCGGCTTTTCCGACCTCGAACCGATGCTGACCGCTTTTCTCGCCGGCCTTTGGGGCGGCATTCCCCGCCTCCGTGCGCTCCCTCTCGCCGCCCAGACCCGCCCGTTGGTCGCCTCCGGCAGCATTCTCCTGCCCGCGACATACCCCGGCATTTCCTCCAACCACACCCGCGCCCTCTACCGCGCCGCCGCCGCCCATGCGCAGGCGCACCTGGTGGCGCCGCCCGTGCTGCTCCCGCTTGCGGAGCTGCGGCCCATCCAACGGGTGCTGATCGGCCTGGTCGAAGACGCCCGCGTCGAGGCACTCTCCATCGCCCGCTTCCCGGGCCTGCGCGCACTCTGGTCCACCTGGCACACCGCCACCCCCCGCGCTGGCACGCCGCTGGCGCTCGACCTGATCGCTCGCCTAGCGCGCGCCTTGCTCGACCCGGCCTATGTCGACCCCGACGCCTTTGTCCGGAAAGGCCGCACCCTGTTCGATGCCGCCGACCCGGCCGACCCGGCGATCTCCCGCAGTCTCGGCGGCCTGCTCGGCAACGACCTCGGCCAGATGCGCCTGCAGTTCAACGCCAAGACTTACCGCGTCGACCCGCCATACCGAGACGACAACGCCCATCTCTGGGACACGCCGGACGTTCCCGACGACGCCCTAGCGCTCACCGTCGACGCCGCCCGACCCAACCCGGCCGACGCGTCTGCGGCACCCCGCGCTCGCACGGTCGGCCAGGAGGACAGCCCCGTCCTGGCGACCTACCCCGAATGGGATTCGGCCGCGCGCACCCTCCGCCCCGACTGGACCACCATCCGCGACACGCCCGCCCGTCGCGAGCCCGCTATTCCTCCCGATCCCAGCCTCAGAGCAGAGATCGACCGCCTCGTCCGCAGCGTCGCGGTCGGTCCTCGCCGCCGCAGCGCGCCGCGGGAGGATGGCGAGGAACTCGACCTCGACCGCGCGGTCGCCGCTGCCGCCGCGCGCCTTACTGGCCAGACGCCGGACCCGCGCCTTTACCGCGACCGGGCCGCCACCGGCCGCGACCTCGCTACCCTCGTGATCCTGGACATCTCCCAATCCACCGCCGCCGCCACGCGGTCGGGCGCCACCATCCTCGACGCCCAGCGCATCGCCGTCGCCGCCCTGGCCGATGCATTGGCTGCATCCGGTGATCGTTTCGCCTTGCGCGCCTTCGCCTCCGCTGGCCGCGACGACATCCGCCTCACGCGCCTGAAGGATTTCGACGAGTCACACGGCCCTGCGGTCCACGAACGTCTTGCCGCCTTGAGACCGGGTCTTTCCACTCGCCTCGGCGCCGCGCTGCGCCATGCCGGCGCCGAACTCTCGCCGTTGCCGACCGCTCGCAAGCTCATGCTGGTGCTCACCGACGGCGAACCCTCCGACATCGACGTCCCGAACCCGGCCGAACTGATCGAGGACGCCAGCCGGGCTGCCAGCGCCCTTCGTCACGGGGGCATCGACGTATTCGGCCTGGTGATGGACCCGTCCGGCGCCGGCGCCGGGAACGCCATCTTCGGCCCACACCGGACGATGAACCTATCCAGCCTAGTCGATCTGCCCGCGCAACTAACCGCCCTCTACTTTCGGCTCGCCCAGCGCTGACCTACCGCCACGCCGTTCCGATCGCCGCCGGGCCGGCACCGAGCGCCACATCCGCTCTCGGTGTCAGCGCCGTTCCGTTCCAGCCGAACACCTGCAGCCGCTTGCCGACCATGTCCTGCACCAGCATCGTGCCGCCGTCGCGCGAGAACGCGATGCCCTGCGTCCATTGCCCGATCGGCGCCTCGGTCACCTGGTGCAGCCGTCCGCCGTTCAGCGCCAACATCAACAGTCGTCCCGCCGGCTGGAACAACGCGTCCGATGGCGGCTTGGTCGTCCCGTTCTGACACCCCACCGCCAGGAATCGGCCGTCCGGCGACCATTTCAGCCCTTCCGGCGAACGTCCGACGTCAAGCGTCTGCACGACCCGCATCGGCTGCGCCCCCAGGTCGATCAGGCTGACGGAATCTACATCGCCATCGCCGCGCCCCATGTTGGACACCGCCGCCAGTTTGCCGTCCGGGCTGATATCGAGCGTGTAGGGTGCAATCCCTGTGGTCAGCGGCCGCTTGTCCACCGTCACCGCCGTGCCGTCGACATGCAGCACTGACACCTGATGGTCGCCGTAGCGGCTCAACAGCGCCGTCTTGCCGTCCGGCAGGAACCCCAGCCCGCTCGGCATTGCTTTCGCATCGATCGCCACCGTTCCGGCCGCGGTCAGTCGCTTGTCCTTGACCGTGAATACTGACAGCGTTCCCGCCGTCCGGTTCACCACGATCGCCACCGTCCCATCCGGCGACACCCGCACGCTCGTCGCCCCCGCCCCCGCCGTTAGCG
>JBPBQE010000204.1:0-3312 GCA_050954595.1 Janthinobacterium lividum
GCACCGGCGCGCGCCACTCGCAGCCGTCAAGTAGGGCCGCCAACTGCGGCGCGGACAGCGCGATCCGGCCGCTCGATGTCGCGGACGGCCAGACGAATTGACCCTGCTCCAGCCGCTTGGTCAGCATGCATAGGCCGATCCCGTCATGCCAGATCAGCTTGATGAGCCCGGCACGGCGGCCCCGAAAGGCGAATACGGCGCCGTCAAATGGATCAGCAGAAAGCCCCTGCTGCACCAGCATCGCCAAGCCCGTCATGCCCTTACGCATGTCGGTCACGCCGCAGGCCAAATAGACCCGCAGTCCGGACGCCAGCGCGATCATCGGCCCTCGAGCGCGCTAAGCACCCGACGCAGCGCACGGCCGTCGACATGGGCATCGACGCGCACCGACACCCCGGAGGGCAATACGATCTCGATAAGGCCATCAGCATGGGCCGCCGACGTAGGACCGGTCGGGGTCGGCGCTTGTGACAGCGGCGGAACTGGCAAAGCAGGCGACGCTACCGTCGCAAATTCAACCGCGGCAAACTGCATCGGAGCGCGCGTGACCGCGGAGGCCGGCAGGCTCAACAATTGCTGTCGCCAGGTGTAGAGCTGACCCGAGCTGATACGGTATTTGCGGGCGACCTCGGTCGCTGTCTGGTCAGGCCCAAGGCTCTCCGCAACGATCTGGCGTTTTTGCTCGGCCGTCCACGAACGCTTCGGCTCAGCCCGCGTCAGGATCTCGACGCGAGCCGTATGAGCGCTCGTACGATTAGTCGTACGAGTGCTCTCAAATTCCGCGACCAGGTTCGGCGACAATCCATCCATGCGCGAACCGGATCATACTTCGCTCACGAGCCGCCAGATGTCGCCGCCGCACCGCTTACGGATGTGCTGGTCACGCGGACTCTGACGATCTGGATCCGCCGTGCTCGGCACCGCAGAACTCCGGGGCGGGATCACCACGTCCGGTGGCTGCTCAGGCTGGCGGACAGCAGCGGCCTGGTAGACCGGGTCACCATCATCGTGACGGCCTAACTGGACAGCCACTGCGCGCCTACTTCAGCCCCTCCATGCACCAAGACCTGCGGCTGTGGGACTTGGCTCCCGGCCTGCACCCTCGCGCAGCATGACCACGAGGTGATGGCGCAGGGCGTCCCACACGCCCGCGTCCAGGAAAGCACGGAAGTAGCCATAGACGGTCGTCCACGGCAGAAACGCGTGCGGTGGCGGCAGGTGCGCAGCACATAAAACAGACTGTCCAGCATGCGCCGTATCTCAATCGTGCGCGGGCGGCCTCCGGGCTTAGCTGGGGGAACCAGCGGCTGCAATAGCCGCCATTGATCGTCGGTCAGCACTTGGCCAGCCCCGTAATCTCCAACCAACGCACGATCGTCAGGCGTTCACACGGCATGCTCCACAACAAGCAGGCCACCTGGAACGCGACAGCCACCGGCCCGGTCACACCGTCAGACCCGGACCACAACCCCTTACAAAACGGGCTTTAAGCTCAACTTTAGCCATCTATGCGACTGTGTTGCACAGATCAGCTACTGAGTTCTTCGACCTGATGGAGCTATATCAACGTGTTATGCATCCGGGCGAGGAAGAATAGTTGATAAGAGGTCGCAACTGGATGACAGTTTGTAGTCCTATCGATCCGAACTGACGCTCATCCAGACCTCGAACGCGTTCTGGCACGGCTTAAGTATCTGAAAACGTTTAGGACGATTATGCAACACAGTCCCAGCACACCATTCAGTTTGCCGGCATGCTGCCGCGCGGGATGTCCGCCGCGGCGCTACAGTCCATGTTGCTGGGGCAGGCCCAGGCCGCTCACGCTGGAAGCTGCTTGACTGAACCGGCCATTTGAAGGGCGATGTCACGAAGCAGCGCTTGCTCGGCCCGCGCATACGCTGCAGAACCCGCGACAAGACCTCATTTTCTGATTGGGTAACATTGTGCGTCTTCTCTATACCGCGTGTCTGGTCATCGGTCTGTCCACTCCTGTGTTCGCTCAGACCGCAACACCCGAAGCCATGGCATTAGCCAAGCAGCTCGTTGCGAAGATCGAGCCGAACCCGCAGCAGACCATCTCCCAACTCGGCGGTTCCATGGTCGGCATGATGCAGCAGATGGGCATCAAGGACCCTGAACAGGCCAAGGTCATCGTGCAAGAAGCTCTGATGCCGTTGCTGTCCGAGCATATCGGTGGGCTGATGGACCGTTCCGCATCGGCGTATGCCGAGACGATGAGCGTGGAGGATCTGAAGGCGATCATCGCCTTTTACGACACCAAGGCAGGCCAGGACCTGATCAAGGTGCAGCCATTGCTGGCCCAACGACGGGTTCAGGGCATGACGGCCTGGATGGGCGAGTTGCAGCCCGAGATGCAGACCAAGGTCGCCGCCGTCATCAAGCAGCATGGGTGGGACAAGGGCACGAGATAACCTCTCCCTGCGCTAGCAACTGGAGCGGCGGCAATTTCCATCGCACCGCTAAGCGTGCTGGTGAGGCGCTGCGCCGAGACCCTCGCCAGCGGCACGCTACTGGCGATTGCCGCCATTCCCTTCATCGGGCTGTTTCCGAAGTCCACACCAGGGATGCCAGTAATACAACAGCTCCCGAAAGACAGTTCCGTGGGCGTTCTCAAACCCTGTTCTACAACACCCGGCGACCCCACTCGACACTGGGCGGGAGCACGCCCGACGAGGCGTATGGGATCAACGTGGCAGAGAGACTGGCGGCCTGACAACAACCAGAACCAAGCTTAACTCGGGCGCCAAACTGTCCAACCAGACGGCTCTCCCGCACTTCGCGTGGATCGGGACGGAAATGCACTGATATTTGGTGAGTGCGAGATGCGGCACCATTGAACAATGCATGAACATTCAATGGCCGATCCCGGGCTGCCGGGTTGAGCAGGTAACCTCTGATACTCTGGCCAATCTGCATATTGCTGCCCGCGGCCTGGGTCGAGGTGGCTGCTGCCCGGACTGCGGCAAGATAAGTCGGGCCGTGCACAGCCGCTATCATCGCTGCCCTGCCGACCTGCCGTCGCTCGGGCGTGCGGTCCGGGTTAGCTTGTGCGTGCGGCGGTTTTATTGCCGCAACGTCGCGTGTCCCCGTCAAACCTTCGCTGAGCGCGTATCGCAGCTGGTGGCGCCCTTTGCCCGGCGCACGTGCCGGCTGGCCGAGGCGCAGGGCCGGACTGGCGCCGCGCTGGGCGGTGAGGCAGGTGCGCGGTTGCTGTCCCGGCTTTCCATGCCGGCTAGCGCCGACACCGTGTTGCGCCTGCTCAACCAACTGCCTTTGCCGCTGCAGACCGAG